>CAZJAJ010000001.1:0-101421 GCA_964544335.1 uncultured Methanosarcinales archaeon
TATCCTTTCGTATCATTTGCAAACCAGCTGTAGGTGTACGTGCCAACTGCAAGATTATTGATTGTGAAATTATATACACCGCTGCCTGAGTCTGAAACCGTGTAATTCACACCGTTGATTTCAATAAGAACAGTATCAATATTTGATTCTAGATCAGTCCATGTTGCATTGAATTCATACACTTGGCTTGCACTATAAGTTGCAGGATCAGTTGGATCTTCAGTAAGACTAGCATAGTATGGAGCTTGTGTTACATTTAGCACATCTGATGCTGTTGCTGTAGTATAATTTTCATTACCAGAGGTATTGTATACATACGTATATTCACCTGCTGCAAGTGTAGTTGCTTCTGGATTACTTACTGGTGCACCATTTCTGTATAAAGTACAAGTTATTTGAGCAGGACAGCCACTTCCTGTTGCTGTTGTTGCTGTTCCTTGTTCAACATCATCTGAAGATAGACTTACAGAAAGTGTAGCTGATGCTTGGTTAATGGTGTAGGTCAAATCACCAGTGGTATTGGAATCGCCATCGGTATCATTTGCAAACCAGCTGTAGGTGTACACACCAACTGCAAGATCACTAATGGTAAAGTTGTATACGCCGCTACCTGAGTCAGTAACCGTGTAATTCACACCATTGAATTCAATCAGCACAGTATCAATACTCGTTTCAGCTTCAGTCCATGTGATGTTAAATTCATACGTTTCTGTTTCATTGTATGCATCAGGATCAGCAGGCGTTTCTGTTAATCCTGCGTAACTAGGTGCTGTTGAAACAACAGTTAAAGTGTCAGTTGTAGAGTCACTTGTGTAATTAGTATTTCCACTGGTGTTGTAGACATATACATAACTACCAGGTGCAAGTGTACTTACGTCAGGATTACTTACTGGCGTGCCATCTCTATACAGTGTACAAGTTACTTGATCAGGACATCCACTACCACTTACGTTTGTTTCTGTTCCTGAATTTACACTATCAGAAGGTAATAGAGTAAGAGCAAGCGTTGGGGTTGCTTGAACAACAGTATAGGTAATGTCACCTGTGGTGTTGGAATCGCCATCGGTATCATTTGCAAACCAGCTGTATGTGTACACACCAACTGCAAGGTCAGTAATAGTAAAGTTGTATACGCCGCTACCTGAGTCAGTAACTGTGTAATTCACACCATTGAATTCAATCAATACAGTGCCAATACTGGTCTCAGCTTCTGTCCAGGTTGCGATAAATTCGTATACTTGGTTTAGGGAGTAGGTTGCAGGATCAGCAGGGTCTTCGGTAAGACCTGCGTAGGAAGGTGCAGTTGAAGTTACTGTTAGTGTGTCAGTGTCACTTGCACTGCTATAATTGGTATTTCCAGAGGTATTGTATACATACACGTAACTACCAGGACTTAAGGTTGCTGTGTCTGGATTACTTACCGGTGCACCGTTTCTGTACAACGTACAGGTGACTTGACTTGGACAACCAGTTCCAGTTGTGGTAGTTTCTGTCCCAGAGTTTACTGAATTTGAAGGTGCAATGCCAACACTGAGTGTAGGTGTTGCTTGATTAACTGTGTAGGTTAAGTCGCCCGTTGTATTTGAGTAGCCAAGAGTATCATTTGCAAACCAACTGTAGGTGTAGGTGCCTGCAGCAAGGTCACTAATGGTGAAGTTGTATACGCCGCTACCTGAATCAGTTACCGTGTAATTAGTTCCATCAAATTCAATAAGCACTTCGTCAACAGCTGTAACATCTGTCCAGGTTGCATTAAATTCGTACACTTGACCTGATGAGTAGGTTGCAGGATCGGTTGGATCTTCAGTAAGACCAGCATATGTTGGACCTTGTGCATCTACAGGTCCTTGTACAGTAAGATTCGTTGAATTGGTTTCTGTGCTACAGTCTTCACTATCACATGCTACAACACCAAGCGTCCACACATCACCCTCAGTTGTTTGAGATGCATTCATTACATCGCCACCGTATGCAGAGCCGTAGTAGAGTTGTGAGACTTCTGAAGCACTAAGCACATCAGAATAAATCATTGCTTCATCAATTCTACCATCAAATGTGCTTGAACTATAACTTATTCTATCTGGAAGTGTTGAAGCAGAATATGAAAGCGTTGCTGATGTAAAGGTAACTGAATCACTGTTTACTAACTCTCCATCTAAATAAAGAAGAAGTTCATCACTACCATAGTCAAGTACACCAACAGCATGGTGCCATGAAGATGTATCTGTGAATGCATAATCTATGGCTTCTAATCCTTCACCAGAAGTACTTCTTCCCTGAACACGTAAATTATTACTACTTAATAGAATACCACCCCCCGTCGTATCACCATTCATAAATAAAAGCATAATACGCGTACTAGATGTTGCATCTGCTTTAAACCAGCTAGATAAAGTAACTGCTTGTGTACCATCTAACTGGGATGCAAATGTATTTACGCCTAAATTGATGAAATCACTGCCATCAAAGTCATACGCACCACCAATGATACCGCCATCTGCAAGAAGTGTAGCACCATTGTTCGTACCATCATTACTACCTGCATAATCAAGTGTATCGTTGTTGAGTGGATAGTACGCAACCAAGTTAGCATCATCAATAAATACATTAGTTGCGTTAAAGACACCATCCTTGTACCAATTATACACCACAGTTACATTATCAGAATCTGCATCGCTTGTGGTCACATAACCAGTTAAGTTATCATCAGTGTAATTACCTGAGGAAGTTGCATTCAGTGTTACTGCATCAACTGTAGGTGCACTATTTTGAATAGTAATGCTGGTTGCATTTGTTTCACTTGAACAATTCTCTGCATCACATGCTTGCACGCCAAGTGTCCACACATCACCTGCAGTAGTTTGGGATGCGTTCATGACATTACCGCCATATGCTGCACCATAGTAGAGTTGTGAAATTTCAGATGTAGATAACGCATCACTATAGATCTGTAACTCATCAATACCACCACCAAAGTAGTTTGTTGCAGATTTACCAATTCTTAAGTATCTTCCAGCAGTTTCCGTAGTTGAAGAAGCAGTATCATTAATGGTGAGAACACCATTTTTATACACAAGGTGTCTACTGTTACCATCATTTCTAATTTGAACAATATGGAACCACTCACCCAATGTATAAGACATCGTTGAGCCATAAAAACCTCCATTACCTCTGAAATATAAATTACGATTATATATATAATTAGACCAATCCCAGTAATCTGATTGAAACACATCACTACCTGCATACACAATTGCTCCATTTGAAGAATCATCTATCTTAAGCCAATATACAATAGTATTTGCATCAGGAACAAATGTACCAAAGTCAACATAATCATCAGTACTATCAAGTGAAAGAGCATTACCAACAACACCTGAGGAAGAAACACTAGCACCGCCATTTAAAGTAGAGTCATTACCATACAGATAATCGTCACCATCATTATCAAAAGGATAATATGCAACCAAGTTAGCATCATCAATAAAGACATTCGTTGCGTTAAAGACGCCATCCTTGTACCAACTATATACTGTTGTAATGTTATCTGAATTTGCATCTGTTGCATCAATACTTCCAGTTAAATTTGCATCTGTTAAATTAGTAGGATCATCAGTCGCAGTTAAGTTAACTTCATTCACTACTGGCAAGGTATTCGTCACATTAAGTGTATCAGTTGATGTCGCACTACTGTAGTTAGCATTTCCAGAGGTATTGTATACATACACATATGTACCAGTACTTAATGTACTTACATCGGGATTGCTTACTGCTTGACCATTTCGATATAATGTACACGTAATTTGAGCAGCACACCCTGTTCCTGTAACAGTTGTTTCAGTTCCTTTTGCAACAGAGTCTGAAGGTGCAATACCAACACTTAGTGTAGGAGTTGCCTGATTAATCGTGTAGGTTTGTGTTCCCGTATTATTTGCATTACCTGAAGTATCATTTGCATACCAGACGTAATTGTAACTTCCTGCTGCAAGATCAGTGATGGTGAAGTTGTACACACCACTACCTGCTTCAGTTACAGTGTAGTTTACACCATTAAAGTCAATGGTAATCGTATCAACTGCTACATTGTCAGTCCACGTTGCATTAAATTCGTATACTTGACTTACTGCATACGTTGAAGGATCTGCAGGATCTTCTGTTAAGCCAGCATAACTTGGTGCTTGTACATCTGCATCAGCTACAATAGTCACATTAGTAGAATTACTCTCAGCACTACAGTTTTCTGCATCACATGCAACAACACCTAGTGTCCAAACTTCGGTTGCACTGGTAAGAGAAGCGTTAATGACATCACCACCATATGCACCGCCATAGTATAATTGCCGCAGTGTTTGCGCAGATACTTCTTGTGCAAAGATATGTAGCTCATCCATCTTACCATCTAAGAATTCAAATCCATCAAGATTACCAACTTGCACCAAATCATAATTATTAGTTGGAGTCCCAAACGTTCCAAAGCTATAATCTGCAGAACTTCCAGAGACATCTACACCGTCAATGTAAAGTTTGATTCCTGAGATATCTGTACTTGCATTATAGGACATAGCAACATGAGACCATTCTCCTAGAGGAAGGGCTGTTTCATATTGTAATGAGACATAATCACCTTCACCATCATAGGCAGTAAAAGCAACTCCAAATTCAGAATAAATGAAGTCAACATCCATGTTACCACTTAGATCACCCATGGCAAAAATGGTACCATATAAATTATCACTGAGCGGATATACCCAAGCTGAAACAGATGGACCGCCAAATTGGAATGCAAAGTAATCAAGCGTATCATTATAGTACATGTAATCATTGCTACCATCAAAGCTGTATGCTCCACCAACAATACCGCCCGTGGTATTGAGTGTTGCACCCACATTGGTTAAATTGTGGTTATAAGGTGAGTAATCTTTTGTATCATTGTTAAATGGATAATAAGCAAGTAAATTTGAATTATCTATGTGCGCAGTAGTTGCATTTAATACACCATCATTATACCAGTTATACACAACAGTTACATTATCAGAATCTGCATCACTTGTAGTTACATAACCAGTCAAATTATCTGTTGTGTAGTTATTAGTTGACGTTGCATTAAGTGTTACTGAATCAACGGTTGGAAGGGTATTAGCTCCTCCACCTGCTGCGCCAATACTATACGTACTAAAGCTGCTTACATTAAAGATAACAGTTTCTGCAGTAAGCGCCGTAAAGTTATAACAAGAAGGTGATGTGCCTGAATTACATTCAACACCGTCACGCAGGATAACTGCATTTGCATCACCTTCTGCAGGTGAATTATAAAGAGAAATATTTGCAGAAACATTAAAGTTGGTTGATGTCACAGAAAGAGAATTATCCTTGATTTGAATATCAGATGAAGAGTCACCATACAAGTTTGTTCCACTCACCGTTCTATTCTTTGTAAAGTTCACTTGACCTGCAGTGGTGTTTTCCACTACAATCCTAGAACCCGTTATACTGTAATCAGAAACATCTTGATCTATTAAGCGTGTAGGTCTTGGTCCAATATTTTCAAGTAAAATATCATTTCGACCAACTGAGGTAAAGATATTACCACGGAGAATATTATTGTCTGCAACAGAGTTATAGAACTGAGAATCGTAAGTAGCATTAATACCATCTGAAGTATCCTCTGTTGTAATGGTATTATATGAAAAGTTATTACTGTAAGAACCGTAAAAAGTGATTGCAGGAGAACTTGACTGGCCTTTTGTGGTAATAGTATTGTTTGCAATCACTGCAGAAGATACTGAAAGTAGTCTCATACCTGCATTATCTGCACCCTCGCCTCGAGTATGCAAGGTGTTTTTCTTAAAGGAAGGAGATGAGGAAGATTCAAGGTATGCAGCATAATTTTGACTTGCTCCATTAATAACTACATGATTCAATGAATAATTACTACGTGTTGTAGAAATATCTAAAATAGCATAACTACCAGTACTTGTTGATGCAATAGAGAGATTGTTTGAAGAAAGATTATTATCTGAAGATTCTTCAATATATATCCCGGTAACAAGAGATGTTCCTGAATAATTAATATAATTCTCAGTAAATGATCCAAATGAAGATAAGTAGGTGTAAATACCCGCACCAAATCCTGAATCAAGCGTAAGAGTATTATTACGTGCTCTGGTATAATTTGAATATAGAATATAGATACCTGATTGAGTTGAACTTCCAGAAGTGACATCAATGGTGTTGTTTGTAGCATTATTATAATTAGAATCGTTAATGTAGATCCCCCTTGTTTCACTACTTGATCCTTGTGATGTAATCGTATTTCTTAAAATCTTATTACTTGGTGAGTCATGTAGAAACATACCCGGAGATGCACCACTGGTTTCGTCAGTGTAGATGGTATTGTCAACTATAGAGTTATTAGTTGAGTATAGAAGATGTACGCCTGCATTATCTGATGTACCGTTTGTGTAAATAGTACTTCGTTTAATGTAGTTAGATGAAGATAAGTACAAATAGATACCATGATTTTGAGCCTGACCAGTGGTGTGTATAGTAACATTATCAATGACAGAATTAGTAATTAGATTCCATCGAATACCAAGATTTGAACCATATAAGTTAGATCCTTTGACAAGATTAGTATTATTAATTGTTATGTTAGAGTAAGGTCCGTTTGAATTGAAAGCATATCCCACGCTAGCAGTCCCATATGTAATGGTATATCCTTGCCCATCAATTTCAATATCCGGGTCAGTAATATGTATACATGTTCCCGCTGAACTCATATTATTTGCAAGTACATATGATCCTGAAGTAGAGATTACACCACACTCAGTGATTTCTGTTGCACCCGAAGATACTACTATAGTATCATTAGCACTCAAGGTATCGTATCCTGTTGCACTACAGGTAACATTCCATGTGTAAGTTGCAGCTGTGGTATACGTTCTATTATGTTCGAATAATTCTGATGTTGCATTGTATGCCATGGCATAGCTTGAACCCGTATCATTGTATTCAATGGTACAAGAACCCGTTGTAATTGGAGCAAAACTGGTACTATTACTGTAATTAGCATAGAATGGGATTTGTGTGTTAGTAAGTGCAGCATTTGATCCGCCTTCAACATCTGCTGTATCATAAATTGTAAGATTGGAATCCGTACCGTATGCATACCCACTAAAGGATGCTGGTTTGAAGGTAACAACACCATTTGAACAGGAGTAGTCTACACACTGCGTTGCTGTACATACTTGTCCAAGACCAATCACATTTCGTTTAAGACCATAGTTACCATAGTAGAGATTACCAACTGAACAATCAACACCTTCCATGGTAACGGTTACATTAAAGTCTTCATACGCATATGCTGATGTGTTCAGTCCAGGAGCTGCACTACTGTTTACAAAGACAAATCCTTTTCGTACCTTAACATTATTGTCAAGATCGAGTGGATTGTTTTCTGAAAGATCTAGCGGTGTTTCTGACCAATTAATCTTACCAAAAGAATTGTTTAAGGATAAATTAAGGACAGTGTTTTCTGATGTATTTACAAGAGTGTATCCTACTGTAGATGCGGTAACACCTAGTTGCTTACTTGCATTGGTATTCTGATCTGCGTGTAGGTCACTGATAATTTCACTGTTGTTATATGTTAAGATTGCATCAGATCGAATTGAACATCCTGTAGGGTCATCAGCACATGCTGCAGTGTAGAATGCATTTCTAAATAAGATTTTACCATAATACTTCCCTTCAGCAACTCTTCTCATTCGTGTTTGATTTTGACTGATTAAGGCATCTGTATTTGATGTCGTTAATGTGTAATTCAGTAGGAAGTCGCCGCTTAAGTTGTATTGCTGCCCATTTCTAATGATGTCAATACTATACCTGATGTAATCGCCTACTTCATATCCAGGAGATCCTTTAATAAGACCAGTGGTACCTAGGAAATCATTGTGCATAATCCACGTATGAGTTGTTCGCAGTGGTTGTTGTGCACTCGTTGATGCACCTTCACAGAGTACTTGCGCATCAATGGTGTAATTTTTTCCAAAGACGTTAGTGTCATCTGTTAGGTTAATAGTGAAATTCACTTCCGTATTTGTTGTCACATTACCAATGTCGCTAAAGTTAGATCCAACTACTTGTAATGCTTCTGCATTGAGTGTTACATTACACATGTTTGCAGGGCCAGTCACATTTACTGTTGCAATAGTCGTGTTTTGAATATAGCCAACCGTAGGGCCTGAAGGAAGAGCAAGTGTTGCAGAAAGTGGATTTGCTTGAATTGTTAATGCAGTGGAGTTAGTTTCATCACCACATGCAGTACTATCACAACCAACAACGCCAAGTGTCCACACATCTCCTGTAGTAGTTTGAGAAGCATTCATGACAGAGCCACCATATGCAGCACCATGGTATAATTGACGTACTTCAGAAGCACTCAATGCAGTATTATAAATCTGAACTTCATCTAAAATACCATCAAAATATTTCCAACCAGTACCATAACCACCCAATCTTTGAGCAGAAGCATCATATCCGGTACCTAATTGGGTATTTGCCCACCAACTCTGATAAATAGTGCCAGAACGAGATCCAACACTCACACCATCTACATACAGTTGTTGTGTTGAGGAATTACCAACAAAAACAAAGTTATGCCATGCATCATCATTAACGGCACTTGAAGTAGTGATACCACCAAGAGAACGAGTCCAATATTCGCCTCTCAGATTTCCTGATGCATCCGTTCCAATAATAGGTACATAAGACCCTGGTGCACTTGTTGGATCACCGTAAGAAAAACCCATGAGCGCTTGACTTGTTCCTGTAGTTTTAAACCATCCAGCAACGGTGAGTACTGATAGCTGAGAAAAACCACTAGCAATGTTCACATAATCATTAGTGCCATCAAAGTCATACGCACCGCCAACAATACCACCATTTGCAACAAGTGTAGCTCCATATTTACTACCATCATTACCACTTGCATAATCTTTAGTATCATTATTCAGCGGATAATACGCAACCAAATTAGCATCATCAATAAATACAGATGTTGCATTCAATACACCATCTTTGTACCAGTTGTACACTTGTGTAATAATATCACCGTTAACATCAGTTGCATCAACACTTCCAGTCAAATTAGCATTGGTTAAATTGGTTGGAGCACCAGTTGCAGTCAAGTTCACTTCATTAACGACAGGAGCAGTAGGAGCAATACCAGAAATAGTAAGAGAGCTTGAATTTGTTTCACTACCACATGCACTTACATCACACCCGACAACGCCAAGTGTCCACACATCTTCTGCAATAGTGTTTGAAGAAGTCATCACATTACCCCCTCCAAGTGAACCATAATATAATGTAGCAATTTCAGAAGTAGATAACGCATCACTATAGATCTGTAACTCATCAATACCACCACCAAAGTAGTTTGTTGCAGATTTACCAATTCTTAAGTATCTTCCAGCAGTTTCCGTAGTTGAAGAAGCAGTATCATTAATGGTGAGAACACCATTTTTATACACAAGGTGTCTACTGTTACCATCATTTCTAATTTGAACAATATGGAACCACTCACCCAATGTATAAGACATCGTTGAGCCATAAAAACCTCCATTACCTCTGAAATATAAATTACGATTATATATATAATTAGACCAATCCCAGTAATCTGATTGAAACACATCACTACCTGCATACACAATTGCTCCATTTGAAGAATCATCTATCTTAAGCCAATATACAATAGTATTTGCATCAGGAACAAATGTACCAAAGTCAACATAATCATCAGTACTATCAAGTGAAAGAGCATTACCAACAACACCTGAGGAAGAAACACTAGCACCGCCATTTAAAGTAGAGTCATTACCATACAGATAATCGTCACCATCATTATCAAAAGGATAGTACGCAACTAAGTTAGCATCATCAATCAACACGTTAGTAGCATTAAGCACGCCATCATTATACCAGTTATACACTTGCGTGATATTATCACCATTTGCATCAGTCACATCAACTGAACCAGTTAAATTAGCAGTAGTTGAATTGATAGGACTATCCGTTGCAGTAAGATTAACTTCATTAACAACAGGTGCAAATAACCCAGAAGTGATCGTAACTGAGGTTGCGTTCACTTCACTGCCACATGCAGTACTATCACAACCAACAACGCCAAGCGTCCATATGTCACCAATGGTTGTTTGAGACGCATTCATAACATTGCCGCCAAATGCAGAACCGTAGTATAGTTGTGAGATTTCGGTTGCCGTCAAACTTGCATTATATATTTGCACCTCGTCAATGTTCCCAGAAAAGTATGAAAAAAATGGCGATGACCTTAAAGCAGCTCCAATCTCAACAGGCGATGTTCTGCTGTGCATTGCAAGATATGAATTATCGGTATCAGATGTAGCAACTGGTTGACCGTCAATGTATAAATTAATACCGCCCACAACCCCACTACCATCGTATGTGGCACTCACTTTGGTCCATGTGTTCAAAGAAACAGCTGGAGTCGATACTTTTCTAATCCTTGCTGTGGAGCTGTGGTCTAAGAACTGTATTGTCGCTTTTTCTGATGAATCAACAAAGAACATCCATTCTCCCTTGAACGGTCTTTCGTCGATGTATTTAGATATAATTGGGTTCCCTGTCGTCCCGTCAGTAATATAAATCCATGCTGTCATTGAAACAGGGAAGTCTTGGGAGGCATCACCAAACTCGTACTCGGATAAATCGCCAATGCTAACATAGTCATTAGACCCATCAAAATTAAGCGAACCGTTCTGTTGACCTGTAACCCAATCCGTTCCAGGGTCCATATTAGTAAGAGACCCAGCATTATTTCGTCCAGAATACTCGTATGCAACTGTTCCCGTGGTTTCGTCAAAAGGCCAATACCCAATTAAACGAGAATCTGTGAATACACTCGTTGCATTGAGCACACCATCTTTATACCAATTATACACTTGCGTGATGTTATCACCCTGAGCATCAGTAACAGATACGCTACCTGTTAAATTAGCATGTGTACTATTCAATGGAGCGTCTGTTGCAGTCAAGTTTACCTCATTAACGGTGGTTTGTGCCAATAGATCTGTTTGCCATAATGTAGCTTCATTACTAGAAGTAGTCCCGTTTTGGTTGAACACATTTGACGCAGAAAGTGAAGAAGGTTCAATGCTGCCTGGTTGTGTGTATTCAACAGCACTACCCACATTATCAACCTGTTCATCACCGTATATAATGGAATCTAATCCATAGGTAACACCTTGTGGTATAGTTAATCGAATGAGAAATTTATCAGCATTAAGACCTGGTAAGTTACACGTATTGATACACTCTAAACTAAATGCAAGTGGACTTCCTGCTGCCGTAATTTCATGAAGAAGATACTCATTTTGACCATCATTAAGATATACACGAGCAACGCCCTCTCCTGCAACAGAGCCTGAAACACGTACCGTGTTTAGTTCAAGTACATTTGATGGTGTCCATAAAATGATTGTATCAGAGGTATAATTATGACCGACTTCGTCGTTATAAATAACTGCTCCTGAAATAGATGGATCTATTACCAGAATACCAATGAGTAGGATTGCTACGACGACAGTCGTAAATATTTTTCCTTCGTACATGTAAATAATTAGACACGTTCTATTGCTAAAACGTGTTCCCCCCCGATACCTTTCTTTACTACGAAAAAACTCATATATAAATCTTTTCATGCATGTCGAGGAAAAAAGTAACAACAAATGCCATTTTTATTTTTTGAGTGATGTGTGTGATGTCGTCGTGAGCAAAATTGCTGCTACAAGTACAATCATTGCTGCCACAAGCAGGTACAAATAACTTGTTTCATCCTGCTCATCACTTGAGAATTGTTCGGTGTCATCCACCATAGCAGATTCTTCAACAAGATTCTGCATTGGTTCTTCAACTGCAATGGGCTCCGTACATGCTAGTTCAAGTGGTGGCATGCGTTCCTCTGTGCCACAGGCATTTGCATCAAAACACTCGCGTGTTTGCACGCCATTGTTACAGGCACTCCAAATATCACAGATCCAATCCTCTCTGCATTCAACTGTTGTTGTTGTAACCGTTGTTGTGGTAGATGATCCGCCACCACCTCCTCCACCGCCACCACCAGAACCTCCTGGCGTGGTTGCAGTACCTTTTACAACAGTATTAGATAAGTTACTGATTTTGTAATAATCACCAACTGTGCTACAGGTGTAGTTATTCACTGTATTTGGACAGGTGATTTTTGTTTCATTTGCAGCAGTACATGATGATGATATATCACCAGGTAGTGCAGTTGCATTATCAAGAATGCACACATAACTCAGGCCAGATTTTGGCAAATAGAGCGACTTAGTTACACCAATTGGCAAATCTAAGTTGTGTACATAGATTGATTTTGTAGCAGATGAATATTGAAGCGTAAAATTCAGATGCAACGGCGATGATGAAAAATTCCAATCAAAAGAAAGAAGAGGGTTATCAGAGGTGTCTGTGATGTTTACCGTGTATGTACCTGTAAAAAATTGAGAAATATTCGTTGACCCGTTTATTCTCATTCTAAGAGCGTTAGTTGAATTAATCGACGATACATTACCACCTACATTAGTAATTAAAAAAGTAGTATTTACCGTTGTAGATGCATTTAGTGAATCAGTTACAATTACCTCGCAGAGCCACGTATCTCCCCCTGTAGTATATGTTGCGTTCATCACAGTATCGTTTTCAAACGTTGCATTTACCGTTCCGTTTACATACCAATTAATCAGCGTACTAATCGTGTTATCGGTATCTGGATCACTTGCTGACACATTACAATCAAGATCATCAGTGGTAATTGGATTTAAAGTTGCAGAGACATTTACTTCCGGTACTCTGTTCAAATCAGTAATATTTAATGACCAATAGTTTGTTACATTTTCAAACCCATCATTCACACGAAGTGTAAGATTCCACGATCCTGCAGAGGTAAAATTAAGTGCATACGACATATTTATTGCTGTTGAGACTTCTGTTCCATTCATGAGCCAAGAATACGTAAGTGTATCATTGTCTGCATCAGTGGTTGTGTGATTCACAAGTAAAGTTATATTCTCACTCACATTAATTACACCTATTTCAGGTGTAATAGCAGGTTCTGCATTAATAATCACAGAACGTTTTGTATAGTTTGCCTCGCCATCACTGTCTACTGCATATACCGTATAGTTTCTATTTCCGTGTGTAAGATTAATGGTAAGTATACACGTTGCATTCGTTCCGCCTGAATTGGTCATCGGGTAATTAGTTCCATTTATTCGCACATAACAGTACTCAACCGTTTGTGCATCTTGGACCGTTACATTAATCGTAAGCGTATCATTGGTATATGAACCATCTGCTAATGTGGGTGATGCAAAGGTTAATGTTGGACTTGATACCAATAATGATTCGTATGCAGACCACAGATCAATACGCCCTTGTGTTTCTCCTGCATCAGTTATTGGAACACCCGTGTCGTTAAAAATTGCTGTAATATTACTTGGCGTTATGCTTTCATTACGAAAATGATTCAAAAATTGTTGAATAACAGCAAATGCGCCAGACACCATGGGTGTTGCCATAGATGTTCCTGTACAAGAATAAAATAAATCATTGCTATCACAATCATCACTGCTTCCATCACCAGTTGTTGCCGTTGAAATAATACCAACGCCTGGTGCAAACAAATCCAATAAATCACCAACATTACTAAATCCAGAGGGACTATCTGCATCATTTACAGAACCAACTGCAGTTGCAGATGCAACACAGGCAGGAAATGAAATCCCTCCTTCAAAATCTTCGTTACCTGATGCAACAACAACACTAATGTTTTCTGCAACCAGTAAATCAATATACGTATCAACAAAACTAGGATGCGTATTACAATTATCTGCTGCATCATAAGAACCACCATCACCAAGACTCATAGAAACAACAGTGATATTAAGTGCAGTTGCGTTATTATAACAATCAGTTAATGCTTCTTCAAGATCGGCAAACGTACCATCGCCATCAGAACCAAGTACTTTCATCACATACAAGTTCGCACCGTATGCAATTCCCCTATAGGTTTCGTTTCTACTCGCAATGATTCCTGCAACATGTGTGCCGTGTCCATTATCATCGTGGGCATCATAGGTATCATTGATGTAATTATATTGACCAATTACTGCTTGAGCAAGAGCAGGATGCGTGTCATCAATACCTGTGTCAATGACACAGACAGTTTGACCTGTGCCATTCAGATGTAGACCATTAAAATCAATATTGTGCGTAAATGTTGCGTTAATCTGTTCTCTTGCACTATCAAGTGCAATAGAGATTTTTTTATTCTCATACATCGTTTTAACAATACCTGCATCGACCATGCCTTGTAATTCTTCTTGTGAAAATCTACCCACGACGGCATTAGAGTTTCTTAATGTTCGAGTAACATTTTTACGAATGGATTCACCAACCACATATCCAGAAATATGGCTAGAACGAATTGTTTTTTGAGAAGATGCAGATGATGTAAACAATGACTTATCATACCCATCTACAAAATGAACAACTACTTCCTCCCCTTCATCAATGTCTTCTGGAAGCAGTGAATGTGCATCAAGGCTTTGTGCAAAAGCAAACCCTACTGAAAGTAAAAAAAACAAAGAAAAGAGTACAAATACAGGCCATTTCATTGCAATGAAATTCCTCCGCCTGCGATATCTGCTTGAATAACAATATCTTTTTGAGCAATAACGCCTGCAAGAAGATCAAAAAGTGTTGGATTTGGAGCAAAATCAACAAGCACAACATCATCACCGATCTGTTCTTCAATGTATGCTACTGCTTCTTGCTTACCGCCATATGCATCAATAAGACCAAGTTCTAATGCTTGCAGTCCTATGTAAAAATCAGCTTGACTTATTTCTGCAACGGTTGCTTGATCAAGATTTCGTTGTGTTTTTACTTCGTTAATGAAATAGTCGTGCATGAGTGATAATTTTTGATCAAGACGATCTGCTTCTTCTGGTGTTTGCTCTCTAAACGGCGTTCCAATATCTTTAAATTTTCCTGCTGTTGTTCTACGATACGTAATATTAAATTCCTCTAGAAGACCTGCATACTCTAGTTGTGCTGCGGTAACCCCAACGCTCCCTACAATTGACATTTCTGAAGCATAGATTTTATCTGTTGCAGTTGCAACCCAATATCCACCACTTGCACCCGCATCACGAATGTAACTTACCGTCGGCTTTGGTGATGCCTTTAGTGCATTTGCAATCTCTTGCGAGGCAACTGCACTGCCACCAGGACTATTAATTTCAACAACGATAGCTTTGATGAGCGGATTCTCATTAGCATCATGAATTTGCTCTACAATACGTGATGATGAAATTCCTTCTGCAAAAAGGCCACCTCCACTTGAAGTAAGAATCACTCCATCTACGCTAATAAGTGCAGTATTACCACCAAGACCTTCTGTACCAGAACATTGCACTAATAGGAAAAGCACAACAATAACACCAACAACTACCCAAGGCCATTTTGGTTTTGAGTCTGCTGTCTGCTTTTTTTGCTTACTATTTCCCCCACGCATAGATCTACAATGAAATTTTCCCTTTAAATATTTTTAGTTTTTTCAGGAAGAGAAAAAGAGGATAATTTACTCTTCTAAGCGTCGTGCTGCAATCACATCATCTATTCGAAGAATCATAGTTGCCACTTCTGTTGCAGAACTGATGGCTTGAGACTTTATTGAAATGGGCTCAAGTACTCCAGATGCAAATGCATCCATAATTTTTCCTGTAAATACATCAATTCCTGCCCATATATTGCCATCATCATGTGTTGCTTTGAGTTCTGCAAGTATATCAATAGGGTCAAGACCTGCGTTTTCTGCAAGTGTTTGTGGCAGGATATCAAGCGCGTTTGCAAATGCCTTTACGGCAAGTTGTTCTTTACCGGATAGCGAATCTGCATGCACAGAAAGTTGTTTTGAGAGCTCAACTTCACTAGATCCTGCACCTGCAATGACAAATCTGCTTTCAATTGCACAAATCACATCACCAATGGCATCTTCAAGTGCTCGTTTTACTTCTGCAATGACGTGTTCAGTTGATCCTCGTACAAGAATAGTAACGCTTTTTGGATTAGGGCAATCACGTACATATGTCATTGCTTCATCATTTACACGAACTTCTTCAACAAGTCCTGCTTGACCAAGATCAGTGGATGATACATCAGCAAGATTGGTTACAATGTGTGCCCCTGTTGCCTTTGCCAGTGCTTCTATGTCACTTCGCTTCACACGTCGAAGCGCATAAATACCTTTTTTTGCAAGTAAGTATTGTGCTACATCATCAATGCCTTTTTGACAGAACACGACATTTGCACCACTTTCTTCAATTTGATCACACATTTTCTTGAGCATGCTCTCTTCCATGTCAAGATATTGCTGCATTTGTGTTGGATCCGTTATTGATATTTTTGCGTCAATTTCTGTATCACGAATTTCTAAAGGAACATTCAGTAATGCAATTTTTGCATGCTCAACTCTTGAGGACATATCAGGATGTACCTTCTCTTTGTCGAGCACTACGCCTTTAATTAATTCAGATTGTGATGTTTCTCCACCCACTTTTTTTTCAACACGAATACTCTCACGTTTTGGATAGGAAGTTACTGCATCAACAACTATTTTAGCAAGCGCTTCTTTGCTTGATTCTGCGCCTTTTCCCGTCATTGCAGTCATGGCTATTTTTTGTAGTATATCCACATCTGCAACGGTTACAGATTTTGCAATGTTACGAAGGATGGCTTGTGCTTTTGTTGCTGCAAGCTGATATCCTTTAGTAATAATGGTTGGATGTACTTCCTTTTCAAGAAGTGCTTCTGCTTGTTTGAGTAGTTCTCCTGCAAACACTACAGCTGTTGTAGTGCCATCACCCACTTCGTCTTCTTGCGTCTTAGCAACTTCTACGACCATTTTTGCAGCAGGGTGTTCAATTTGCATCTCTTGTAGAATGGTTACACCATCATTGGTGACCGTAACAACACCTGAAGGGTCTACGAGCATCTTATCCATTCCTTTTGGACCTAGTGTCGTTCTAATTGTTTCTGCAACAATTTTTGCTGCAAGAATATTATTCTTCTGTGCAAGACGTCCTGATTGACGAAATGCATCTTCTGGGATCACGCTCATATCCTTTTCACTCATGTATTATCGAAAAGCACAGCATTTTTTAAAGATTTACGTAAATGAAAAAGCATAGATTTGGGAGGACAACAACATGACACTTGGAAATATTATTTGGCTTATTGGTGTATTGTGCGCAGTGTGGGTAATCTATGACGTGTGGACAAAGAAAAACATGGAACCACCTATGAAAATTTTGTGGACGGTTTGTGCACTGATTTTCAGCGTAATCACTGCAATTGTATACTATTTTGTTGTATACAGAAAGTAAAATTTGTTTTTCTTTTTCTTCTCTTCTACATCCTCATTACTCGTTTATGTATATCTAAAACACAACATTTAAAAGAACACATTACAATAGAGAAGAAAAGGAGGTCATGTTCATGGGATACAGTCTACTTTGGATTTTAGGAATTGTTTTAGCTGTTTGGATTATCTACGATGTGTGGGTAAAACAAAAAGAGATGAAAGATGGACACAAAGTACTGTGGTCAGGTCTTGCAATTATTGTAAGCGGCACTGCAGCAGTCAGTGGTCTTGCAGCACTTGCATACTATTTTGGTGTAAAGAAAAAGAAAACATCAAAGCCAGTTGCAGTAAGTAAGCCAAAACGTGTGGTCAAGAAAAAATCATCTAAAAAGAAAGCTACAAAGAAAAAAGCTTCTAAGAAATCTAAAAAATCTGCTCGTAAAAAGAGGTAAAAACTTATATACCTCTTTTCTTTCTTTTTTTCATTATGTCTACAACAAAAGCAAAACCGATTATTGAAGTACGTGATGTATGGAAGATCTATGAAGTAGGTGAAGTAAAAATTAATGCCCTGCGAGGTGCTACGCTTCACGTACAGAAAGGCGAATTTGTTTCCGTCATGGGTCCTTCTGGTTCTGGTAAGTCAACTATGCTCAACATGCTTGGAAGTCTTGATTACCCAAGCAAAGGAAAAGTCTTTCTTGACGGTATTGACATTTCATCACTCTCTGAATCAGATCTTGCAACCATTCGTGGAAGAAAGATCGGGTTTGTCTTCCAACAGTTCAATCTCATTAAAACACTTACTGCAAAGGAAAATGTAACACTTCCCATGGTCTTTCAAGGCATTGATGCATATGATAGAGATAAACGAGCACAAGAATTACTCACTAAAGTAGGCCTTGGTGAACGTATGAATAATAAGATCACAGAACTTTCAGGTGGACAACAACAGCGTGTGGCAATTGCACGAGCGCTTGCAAATAATCCGGAAGTCATTCTTGCAGACGAGCCAACGGGTAATCTTGATTCTAAAACTGGAAAACAAGTCATGGAATTTCTCAAATCACTCAATGATGAAGGAAGAACCATCATCATGGTTACGCACGATCGAAATGTAGCACGTGCTGCAGATCGTATTGCCATTCTCAAGGATGGTGTAGTGATAAAAAGTGTTGATAGTAATGCCAAAATAGAGTTTTAAAATAAACACAAAGCTTAAAAAGAATAAAAAAAAAGATATGCACATGAAAAAGATTCTTGCACTCTCAATTATGCTCATGATGGTAGTGATGCTAGCATCAAGCGTTTCTGCATATGAACCAACTGATGGACAAACACATCTAAGGCTCACATTACTTTCACAAATACCAGAACCAGCACGTCCTGGCCAGTATGCTGAAGTAAGAATTAGCATAGAAAGTCTTGGCGATCGTATGCCAACTGATTTTGAAATTGAATTTGTAGATCAATACCCTTTCTCACTTGATAATGAGGCAGATAGACTCAAATACTTTGGAAGAATTCCAGGTGGCTACAATAACGAACTCAGCGCTATTGCAAAATGGGATGTTCGTGTTGCAGATGATGCTGTTGAAGGAGAAAATGATCTTCGTGTACGGTATAAATTTGACCAAGCAGCTAATTGGGTGTATCAAGATATTGCAATAGAAGTAAGAACACCTGATACCGTGCTTAATATTCCAACCATTTCCACCACTCCTTCACATGTTGGACCTGGTGATGCATTTAACTTATCTATTACACTTGACAATCAAGCAGATTCACCTGCAAAAAATGTAGTGGTTGATCTAACACTTGCAGATCCGTTTGTCAGTCTTGGTTCAACTAATGAACAATACGTTACACTCCTTGATGGAAAAGAAAAAGAAAATGTAACATTCACATTAATTACTGATGGTAATGCTGATGAAACCATCTACCGTATTCCTATCGAAGTAACATGGGAAGATAGTGAGGGTGTTCAGAGAAATAAGAGCATGTCATTTGGTCTTATAATTAGCGAAACACCAACACTCATTGAAAATCTTGATGACACAAGCGTGTTTTCAAAACGCTCTAAAGGTACAGTGACACTGAGTTTATCTAATCTTGGCGTTGAAGAAGTAAAATTTGTAAATCTTGTTCTTAATCCATCTGAAAACTACGATATTATCTCAACAAATCAAATCTATGTGGGAAACATTGACAGCGATGACTTTGAAAGTTCAGAGTTTGATATTTTTGTAACCAGTGGTGAAGAGAGCATTCCACTTTCATTTGATTTAACGTATAGAGATCAGTTAAATAGAGAGTATCAAAAAGATCTCACCGTAGATCTTCCATTATATTCAACAAGTGAGGCAAAGCGCTTTGGGCTAGTACCTCAGGGGAACTTTGTTGGATCGTATATTGCATTTACTGTTGCAATCTTCGCATTGCTCTTCTGGGTAAGTATGTTTTTAGACCTACTTGCAAAGAAAATGAAACGGTATAGAAAGTGGACATGGATTGGAATTATGATCCTAACAACGATCTTTGGTGCCCTTTTGTACTATATTATGATCAAGCGTAAAAAGGCATGATCCTAGAGTATTTGCGAATCATTCTAAGAAATTTACGACGAAGAGCACTCCGTAGTGCCCTTACCATGCTTGGTATCTTCATTGGCATTGCAGCAGTGGTTTCGCTCATTGGCCTTGGACAAGGCCTTGAAGAAGCAATTACCGGACAATTTGCACAAATTGGATCTGACAGAGTTACCGTCATCCCAAGTAGTGCAGGATTTGGTCCCCCGGGAGCATTTTCTGCAAGACGACTTACTGAACAAGACTTTAATGCTGTTGAACGTACACGAGGGATTAAAGTTGCCGCAACGCGATTGCTTCGTTCTACGTCAATTGAGTTTAACGACAATCTTCGCTTTGGTATAGTGATTACAGTGCCTGAAGAAACAGACCAGAGACGACTTATTTTTGACACAGTTAATTTAGAAATTGAGAGCGGAAGAGATTTAGCACCATCTGATCAATATAAAGCCGTACTTGCACATGCGTACACCGACACAGATTATTTTGGTAAATTTCCACGCGTAGGTAATAAAATCCTTGTCAACGGCATAGAATTTGATGTGGTTGGAATTTACAAGGCAGCAGCAAGTGTGCAATTTAATGACTTTGTATTAATGAATGAAGACATTGCACGAGAAGTACTTAACATACCCGATACGGAAATTGATTTTATTGCAGCACAGGTAAATGATGTTGATGAAATGACAGAGATAAAAGAACGCCTCATAAGAGAATTGCGAAAAACACGAAATGTAGATGAAGGAGAGGAAGATTTTGATGTACAAACACCTGAAGAGATTGTAGAAACATTCAAAGGTGTCCTTGGTGTGGTGCAAGGCGTAATCATAGGTATTGCAGGGATTAGTTTACTAGTGGGCGGCATTGGTATTGCAAATACAATGTTTACCTCAGTTATTGAACGACGAAGAGAGATTGGTATTCTCAAAGCAGTAGGTGCACGAAATAGTGCGATTATTAGTTTGTTTGTCCTAGAATCAGGTGTGCTTGGATTACTTGGCGGCATCATTGGCATGTTACTGGGTGTTGTTTTTACCCTTGCAGTTGTTGCCATTGGCACTGCAGCATTTGGAGAGGGGCTCATACAAGCAAGTTTTAATCCCATTCTTCTCATTGGCGTTATTGCATTCTCATTCACAGTAGGCATAATTAGTGGAGTAGTTCCTGCAAAACAAGCAGCAAGTATTCCTCCCGTGGAGGCACTTCGAAAATGATTGATTTGCTTAAAGTGGGATGGAGAAACTTACTTACACGGCGACTCAGATCAATTTTAACACTTCTGGGTGTTTTTATTGGTGTTGCAACTATTGTGACATTGGTTGCGTTAGGACAAGGCCTTGAAGATTCTATTGAGCAACAGTTTGCAGACATTGGTACTGATAAGGTATTCGTACAACCAAAAGGGCTCATTGCAGGAGCAGATGCATCAGGTTCTACTGCAATACTTACTGACAGGGATCTTGCAACCGTTCGAAGAACTGCAGGAGTAGAGACTGCAGGCGGAGGGCTCATACGTGTTGTTACCTTAGAGTACGATGATCAAGTTCGTTTTGTAAACATATTCACTTTGCCAGATGATAGTGAGGGTGAAAAATTAACATACGAAGCTTTTGGGATTGATCCATTTGATGGAAGATTACTTGCAAGTGGAGATGGTAAAAAACTGATGATTGGGTATCAACTCAATCAAGGAGCAGTCTTTGATAAATCAATCAAAGTACGAGATTCCATATTGGTTAATGGAGAAAAATTCAAAGTTGTTGGCGTAATGGATTCATTTGGTAATAGTCAGGACGATAGATCATTATTTTTAACACTTAATGAGGCACAAGATTTACTTGGAATTGAAAATAGACTCGATAACATATATGCAAAAGTTATTTCTACGCAAGATCCTGCAGTTGTTGCTGATAGAATTACAAAAGAACTACGAAAATCAAGAGGTGTTAAGGAAGGCAAGGAAGATTTCACGGTAACTACAGCAACAGATTTTCTTGACACGGTTGGCAACATTCTCAATGTTGTTCAAATTTTTCTTTTTGGCGTTGCAAGTATTTCTTTAGTAGTGGGTGGTATTGGCATCATTAATACGATGTATACTGCTGTGATCGAACGTACACAAGAAATTGGTGTACTTAAAGCAATGGGTGCACGAAATGGAGATATTATTACCATCTTTTTATTTGAAAGTGGTTTTCTTGGTGCACTTGGTGGACTCATCGGCATCATCATCGGTGTCGTCTTTGCAAAAGTGGTAGAGTATGGTCTTGCAGCATCTGGAAATTCATTCTTGCAGGCATCGATTTCACCATGGCTGATTATATTAACACTGTTTTTCTCATTTGCCTTTGGCGCAGCTGCAGGAACACTACCTGCTATCCAAGCAAGCAAATTAAAGCCAACAGAAGCGCTACGATATGAATAGAAAAGCAAATCTTTATATATTTTAGATCTAAAATACATTTTATGAGAGTGAGTTTAACAAAAATGTCAGAAAATGGACAAATAGTTATACCATCAGAAATTAGAAAAGATGGAAATATTGCTCCAAAAACCAAATTTTTAGTAATCAATAACGGAAATGATATTCTACTGAAAAGAATTGATGAACAAGAGATTGCAAAGGAATTATTGAAAAAAATTCGGAAAAGTGAGCAAGAAATTAAAAAAGGATTAACCACATCAGTAAACGCATCAACCAAAGAAGAAGACATTGATGCTTTACTTATGCAATGAATATTATTTTTTCAGAATCATTCAAAAAAGACTATAAGAAGATTAACAAAGATTTACGTATAAAAATTCTTAAACAAATTAAGAAATTAACTCAAAATCCACATGTAGGAAAGCCCTTAAGAAAACCCCTACATGGTTACAGATCAATTAGAATAAAACCATATAGGGTTTTATACACATTCTCAAAAGATGAAATAGTCATACATATTATTGAACACAGAGACCATGTATATGATTAATGTCCAACAACTTTTGCCAGTTTAGAACGTGCGTCTTGTTCTGATTCTGCTTTAATGAGAACACGACCATCTTTGAGAATTAAAATATCTTCTTTTACTTTAAGTGCATAGCCAAGGTCTTTTCCAAAGATGCGAAGTTTCATTTCACCATAGTCATAATCCATCTTGAATTGAAACATGTTTGAACCACACAACTTTACTGCTTGTGCACCTTTTCCTGCAAGATAAGGGTATTCTGCGTTGCAGCAAGAACATGTTGGATTTTGCTCAACTGCAATTATTGTTAATTTCATTTCTTTAAGTGAAAGATGATAGAGATCAGGTCGTGATGTTCCCCGTACATAATCAATGACAAGTTGTGTTTGGAGCGATGCAATAGTATGTGTGGTGCTTGCAAGAACGCCCACCGTATCACACGTGCCAAGTGATGCTGGTTGTGAGAAACATGCAAAGCACACATCATCATTCATTAATCGTACATATCCCTCTTCCCCTATTGCTGATGCATACACCCAAGGAATGCTGTGCACTTTACAATATTCATTCAGTAAAAAACGTGTTTGTAGATTATCAGTTCCATCAAGAATAATCCAAGGTTTTCCCAGTTCTGAAATATTTTCATGTGTAAGATCGATAAATTTTGTCGTGACGTTTAGGTCCGATCTGATTGCTTTAAGATGTTTTTCAAGGGCAAGTACTTTTGGTGTACCAATGTCTGATTCATCATAGAGTGATTGTCGTTGTAAATTCGTTTCTTCAACAAGATCACGATCGATAAGAATGATTTCTTTTACACCTGCTCGCGCCATAATTTCTGCTGAAACACTGCCAAGTGCACCACTGCCAAGAATGAGTACAGACGCTGCGCTCAGTAATTGCTGTGCTTCATTGCCTATGACTTTCTCTTGACGATCGTATCTCATATACCCTAAGAAAAAGTGTTCATTTAAATAACTACTGGAGATTATTATGAATGAAAATGATAGCGTTCAGCCCTATACAAGCAAACCGCTTTTTTATGAAGCAACCGTTCTAAATCATCCAGAGTGAATGCACATTCGCCATTCCTTGGTGAGTCATAAACAAAGACACCTTGTTTATTTCTTTCTACACGTGCTCTTGCCTTGGATAATTCATTTTCATCTGCCAAGATATGATTTAATCTGTGATAGCCAGAGCCCCAAAGGGAAGTAATATACCCTTTTGTTGTAAATTCTTGTGCTAGTTGTTGCTCTAAAATACTTACCTGTTCATTAGATAAATCAATTGGTTTAGCAATATCCTCTTGATCAACACCAGGAAGAGAAATCGCATACACATCACCTGTACCTCTTTCATGCTGTACTACAAATCTGCATAAAGTAAGTTCTTTTGTAGATAATTCTTCTTCAAACTTTTGAAGTGCAGCAATATAATCAGTTAACATGTAATTACAGAAATACGGTAGATTATAAAGATAATTGAAATAAATACTAATTATATGACAACTGTTTAAGAATCTTCTGTGAGGTTTTCTCGCCGATAAGCTGTTTGAGTGTGGTTGCATCTAATCTTCTAAGATCTGCTGCATGCTTTACGCCGTTTTTGTAGAGTTTTCTTGCCCGTGCTCGACCAATATTTTTGATTTTTACGAGTGGAAGGAGTTCTTCTTTTACACCATAGGATAATCGCATACGCAGTCTTGCAAGATCATTTCTGTCTTGTACAAGTAGTATTTTAGAAAGTTCAATTAAAGAAAAGATGAGCCAATCTACACGATCAAGTTTTGCTCTAATTTCTCCAGGACGTATGTCATATTTAAGGAGAAGTTCTTCATCATTTTCTTCATTGCACCAACTTTCAAAAAATGATGCAGTTTTAATACTTGCAAGAAAGTCAATATAGTCATCATAATCAAAGGGTTCTTCTTCTAGGAGTTCTTCCATCACAAGTGCTGCTTTTTCTTGATATGCCGTTTCTTCTTTTGCTTTCACGCGAAGATACGGACGCATTTCCAGCGTGTGCGAGAGTGCCTGTAAATAAGCAAAGTCTGTTTTCTTTTCTTTCTTTTGTAGACGTTGTACGAGTTGATGTGCTGTGTAGGGATCAAGATAAAGTTCTGCAACACGTTTTCCAAGTAAACTGACGGTGTATTTTTCGTCCAGGTTATCTGCACTGGCAAATTCTTCTTTTGTTGATCGAATAAATTCCCATTCAGTAAGTTTATGTAATACACTATCAAGTATTTGGGACAAGCGTGCAGTGTCATTATATTGGTGCCCATAGAATGTTTTTGAAAAGAATTCGAGCAGATCTTCACGAGTTTTTACATGTCCTGTTGCAAGTAGGGAAAGTACGTACGTTCTTAGCACAGGTTCTGCTGCAAGTTTTGAATAAATATCTTCGGGTTGCCCTCTAATGTAACGATCTTCCACTTCTGCTTTTTGCGCATCTGATGTGGTAATAATGATTGATTCACCACTCGTATCATAGGTTGGTCGCCCCGCACGCCCTGCCATTTGTAAATATTCAAGTACAGGTATCCAGTCCATTCCTCTATGCGTGAATCGTTTAAGGTCTTTTATCACTGCGCGAAAAGCTGGCATATCAAGTCCTGCTGCAAGGGTTGGCGTTGAACAAATAATTTTGATATCACCTGCGCGAAAATGATCTTCAACCAATTCTCGTTGTTTTTGATGCAAACCCGCATGGTGAAATGCAGATCCTCGAGCAACACAAAACGCAAGGCGTTTACACTGTTTTGTTGGCGTTGGAAGGACTTTTAAGACAGCTTCCTCTAAGTGAGGGTGCACGACATCTAATTTTTTTGCCACATCTTCTGCTTGTTTTTCTGCGCTTGCTTTTGAAT
Source organism: uncultured Methanosarcinales archaeon (assembly GCA_964544335.1). GTDB lineage: Archaea > Nanobdellota > Nanobdellia > Woesearchaeales > JABIAG01 > CAZJAJ01. Next base: position 25,897 of record CAZJAJ010000001.1, read on the forward strand.
TTACAAAAACGAGTGCTTGCTTTTGCTTGTTAATGGTGTCAAGCGCAATGTCTACCACAGGAGTGTAGTGTACAGGGATATCCATGGTGTGTAGAAAGAATGCTCTTTTAAATGGTTTTTGTGTGCGGTTGTCTAGTGGTATGTTCTAACAATATTTATTAATTACACTTCCATCAACACGTCATGGGCATTCGAGTTGAATTTAATCCAGATCTTACACTTCGAAACATCTCACACTTCAAAAGTGGAGAGCGAAAGGAAGCAGAATGTATTCCTGAAGTACTTGAGGTAAGTAAAGTGTATCCTTTCCTAAAGAAAGACCAACGAAACTATTGGCTGCATGGAGAAATACCGCTTCTTGAAACACAAGGGAATGAAATCCTCTCACGGCCAAAGGCAAGTGTAATAATCAAAGAAGCAACACACATACTAGAGAACAATCACGTATACACGAAAGGATTCTATGAAGTTGTTGAAGTATACACAGATGATACAATACACTTTGAAGGGTTTAGTAAAGTAGGCAGTAGTTAAAGAAGGTATCTTTTTAAAAAGAAGCACGTTATAAAACTCATGAAAAATCCACTTTCTTTGGAGGAATGTGCATCCATTACAAGGCTTGCAGGTCATGATTGTCGTGCATTACTTAGCAATTCAGTAAACAAGATAACTCGTGGTATTCAACTTACACAAAAAGAAAAAGGTATAGATCTCAATTTATTTTCAGATGCATCAGACCTACAGATACTAATGAATGAATTTCTTCACACAATGAATACCATGGGCAGATACAATGGAGAACATTGCTTATGTGAAAGAACCAAAAAAGAAATTGGACAAAAAGCCTATTTATTAAAAAATGCATTTGAAGAAGAAGGTGTAAGCATACATGCAGATCTCTCATGCAAGCCCACAGAAACATCACTCCCTGCAATTACTTGTGCTTATGCAAATCTTATTAAGAATGCCATAACTATTTACAAGGGAGAAAGAAATCCAGATTTGGAAATAACTATTCGTGCAACTCATTTCTCAGGAAAAGCAGAACATGTAGTGTATCAACATCCTAGTCTAGGTCTTGAAGGTGAATTCACACAATTTTCTGTATGTGATGATGGTATGGGATTTCTTCCAGACTATGATATTAGGATTAAACCGCCTGCTACAGATAGCGAACATGGTTTTGGGTTATATTTTGTTTCTCTTGTGAGTAAATATGTTGGAGGACATATGTTTATTGATTCTGAGCCAGGAAGAACAGAAGTAGGCATATTACAACCACTTACCACACTACAAGAACGTTAACGTTGAGTTAAAAATAATCTTTTTAAACACAGCGACTCATGTAGACATATGAATAAAGCACACGTTATTCTCATCACATCACCAACATGCCCACACTGCACTGGGGCTAAAGCACTGATGGAATCATTTGAAAGAAAAGAAGACGATTATGTGTATGAAGAATATTCTATGGGAACACAAGAAGGTCAAAAGAAAGCACAAGAGCTTGGCGTGATGCGCGTTCCTACCTTTATAATTTCAGGACCAAAGTATGATGGATTTATTGGCCTGAGTGGCAATCAAACAGAAGCAGTGATGAATAAGTACATTGACATTGCGCTTGGCAAACAAGAAATGAAAGAAAAGCAATCATTCTTTAAACGATTATTTGGAAAATAAAACTAAACACTCAATTGACCTTTTTGCATTACCACACGCATTGTTTTAGTAAATTCTACTGCTTCTTTTTTGTATGCGTCAAAGTCTTTTCCACTAATCATGCCAATTTCTGCACGTTCGATACGTTTCATGATGTCATAAAACTTCTTTGCAGTACTTGTAGCTGATGCAGGTGCAAGTTTTTTCTTCACAAAATGCTCTGCGATCATGTTTGAAACATGTTCAGGTGTTGGCGGTGTTTTGTTGTGCGCCATAAGTGCTGCATGCGCACTATCCATAACTGCCCAATAGAGGTCAACAAATGCACTTAAGATATGTTTGTCTGCTTTCTGTATTGCAGCAGGTGCTTTTGACATATACGTCCAAATAGATTCTTTGGTTGGGCGTACACGACCTTGTATAAGCATGAGTTTAAGTGGGTCAAAAAATCCAGTATCAAGCAGTGCAATACCATCACGCAGAATGTTAATGGCAATGGGGTCACCTGCTCGCATATATTCCCAAAATGTGGTAAGTCGCAGCGTCGTAACGTGCAATCTTCGAGAAACGTCAATAATAATCTTCTCAACAATAATTCGATAGGACTCTGCAACTTCGCTTCCTAAAACAACAGTAACATCATCTACAATTACCAACACATCAATATCGTGACCGGAGTCTTTTTTTGCAGAAGAACCAAATAAGACCACTGCTTTAAGAAAACTACCAAACTCATCGTACATACGTTTACTAAATTCTCGTGAGATTTTCATTGCTTCTTCGTTAAGTGGACCAAGATCCTTATTAAAGCGTTTATGTACATCAAATTCCATAACTGTTCAATAGTAAAAACAGGGTATATTAAGTTATGCAACCATTATTGAATAGTAAAGAGCAAAAATAAAGAAAAAACCACGTAATTTTATAAATTAAGAAAGAGCTACTACCTCATGAATCAAGCATATTCTGTTGGAATTCCGGTAAGAAATGAAGAGGGAAGTATCGTGCAGACCCTTGAGAGCATTCTTGAACAATCTCTTCCACCACAAGAGGTGTTTGTATGCGTAAATGGCTCCACTGATAACACATACGACATCGTAAGCGATATGGCAGATACAACTGATGCCATTCGTGTTCTTACATCTTCACCAGGCAAAGCTAATGCATGGAACACTATTGTTACTAAGGCAAGCAATAACACTATATTATTCTGTGATGGTGATGTAACCATCAATAAAGATGCTGCACTACATCTTACGCGACGGCTAGAAGAAGATCCTTCACTTGTACTTGTAGGTGGTGCAAATGCATATGTTAGCGCAGAAGAAGAAACATTTTTTTCACGTTACTTTACAGAAAATGTTTCAGGAAAGCCAATACATCAAAATTGGGTGTGTGGAAGACTCTACATGACAAAAATAAAAGAACTGCATGACCTTGCAAGAGAACGAGGAGTTGCATTAATGCCTATTGGAATCATTAATGAAGATGGCTTACTCCAACATGTAACAGAGGGACATAGAGAGAATATTGCTTTAGCATACAATACCTCTATGCAGGTAAGTACTTTTCGCGATTGGAGAATTGGATTAAAACGTGTTCTTTCTGGTCAAAAACAAATACAAGAACAATACCCTCATCTAGTGCGAAAAGTTGATTCTTTAGAAAGGCTCAAAAATTATATCACGCGATTTAATGAAATAGAAGGTATTGAACGAAAAATAGGAATTACGTCTCTCTTTGTACTCAAGAAAGTACTCAAAGCATACTATACAGTAACTAATGCATTTGACTATAACCCTGTTTGGGAAGAAACACAGTCTACCAAAGGCCAGATCATAGATGCAAAAACACACTAGAAGACAACATTTATAGACAGGAGTGACTATTATGTCTCATGCGCCGTAAACTTGAAGAAGTTGTTGAAGAAAAAATCGAGCCACTACTTGATGAGGCAATGAAAAAGTTTCTTGGCGTAAGAATTTCAGAAATTAAGGGTGACATATCAGATAAAATAATGCGATCTCCTCTTCTGGGACTTCCCATTGCATATCATTTACCTTACAAAGAAGCAAAAGCACAATTTAAACAGGCGTTTCTTAGGCAACTACTCAAAACACACCATGGAAATATTTCTGAAGTTGCTCGAATATCTGGAACGAATAGACGGCATGTGCACAGACTGGTAAATGTTGATGAAGCAAAGAAGATTAGAAAAGAACTTCCAAAGCCGTACTATCTTAAGCAGCAAGAAGTTGAACATATTATTGATGAAGTACTTGATGATTACAAAAACACCATCCATGAAGAAAAAGTAGAACAGATGTATGAAGGCATGCATGCCATATCAAAAGATATTGTAGATACCTTACCAGAAGAAGAGATGTCTCTTAAAGATGCAGAAAAAGAATTTGATGAGAAATACTTACTGCACGCATTACAGAAACATCATTTCAATACCAAGGAAACAGCAAAAGCAATTGGTCTTCGATACGAAACATTACTAAGAAAAATGAAAAAATTAGAACTTTCTAGAGAGATTAGTGAATAAAATCCTCAAATGCCCATTCCCATTCAAGATCGTCTTCCCACGTTTCCGATTCTTCCATACCTGCCCGTTCGTGCATCCCATATTAAAAGACTTAGTATATAGAGCATTTGACCTTCATCTTCTCAAATGACAAAAATGTCTCAATTCTAGCTACCACAGTCTACAACCATATATAAACTCTGCAACCAGTATAGACGAGAAAGGACATATTTAACATGTATATGAATCAACCACAAACCTATGCAGGAAGCACGCAAATGCACTACAGCGTAGCTGTGCAACCAAGCATGCACACACCTCACTATCATTTCTCCACCATGCCTGCCCAGGAAACATATCATTTAGAAGGACAAATGCACTTCTCAAGCACACAAGCATATACAAAGCAACATGCACTATCTAATCAATACGATCTCTATATCGCTCAACCTACAGCAGTCTTTTCTCCTGAAACATTTATAACGCAACCAACGAGGTTTATTGGATCTGCTGCAGAAATTGAAGAATATGTCAAAGAAGCATTCCTACACACTACAGGAAAAGCACTTCCAGATAACATTGAAATTACGCTGTGCACTAAAGAAGAGCTCAAAGAAGCAAATGCACGTTGGGGTGGCACATGGAGCGAGGGTATTCAAGGGTTTTGTATTAACAAACACGGGAAAGGCATTTCACATGTCTTTGTTAAAACAGGTGAGCTTGCAAATGTGATGCTTACCGTAGGTCACGAGCTAGGTCACGTGCAATCGCCTGCTCTTAAAAATCATGCTGATGAGGAAGCAAAAGCATTTGCATTTAGTATGGCGTTTATGAACGCTATTCGAAAAAAGGATATTGCAGGATTAAAAGAGGTGTTTGTAGAGCATCTTCCTGCACACAATGGCATCCATGATGTGGGGTATGTGTATGTAGCAAATAAAGTACGATTTGGAGAAGATCCGTTTGATGTATTTAGAACATTAGTAGAGCAAAGTTTAAATACACAGCAAATAGGAAGTCTCTATGGTCTACTACAACGCTATGGATAAAGAAGAACATGGCATAGGCCTTGATGCACAAGACATCGGGGTAACCACAAATCCGTTTGCAGACCAACTGCAAGAGCTTCAGGCAAAAATTCGAGGCGGATTTTCTAAGTTAGAATTAGGGTTTGGTGGCGCAGGAAAGGGAAGTGGACAAAATCTTACACCAGGTTCATATGGTACTAAACAACGATCTGCCATTAGAGAACTTGCAAAAGTCAATGATATTGAACTGACCACACACGCAAGTTTTAGTATTCCAGGCGTTTCTGGACTTACACAACAAGGGTATAACGATAGAGCGCAAAAAGCTGCAGTTGATGAAATTAAACGAGCAATTGATTTTGCAGCAGATACTGCTGGAGGTGGTGCTGTTGTGTTTCACCTTGGGGAACATGCAAGACCAGTTATGGAAGCAGGCATGAGCGAGGAAGAAATCATTAAGCAACGTCTTGAAATACAAAAGAAAGGGGATGAATACAAACCACAATTCCTTGATTCGAGCCAACAAAGAAATCGAGGACATTTTGGTGTTGTCGATACGCGAACAAATAAAGTAGTAGAAGGACCTATTGATACCACACAAGTGTTCTATGAACCTGTTCTTGAAGATGGTGCTGTAAAAACCTACAATGGCGGTGAAACAAAACCAGATGGTTCTATTGCAGAGCGAGGTGATCCAGTTACTCGAGCATATACATGGGATACGATTGTTGCTGAAACTGAAGAACATAATAGACGAATTAAACAACAAGGCGCAGACAGAGATGAACGGTTTCTAAATACAAAATATAAAGATAAACAAATTACTCCAAGTGAGTATTTTAGACTCAAACAAATCAATGATCAAATTTTCCAACTCCGAGGTCAGGAAGCATACTACAGACAATTCTCAAGACAAGGAGGAAGTGCAAGGGATAAGCAATACTATCTACAAGGCATTGCTCAGGTAGAGGGTCAAATTGCAGAAGCAAAAGCAGCCCGTGATAGTTTAATGAGCATTAGGGAATTTGCAAATAAAGAAGCGGCAAAATCTATTGCAGAACTTGGCATGCACGCAATAAAAGAACAACAACGTGCAGAAAGAGAACAAGGACACAAATTCAAGAAAGACTTGTATGTAGCACCAGAAAATGTATTTCCTGAACAATATGGTGGGCATCCTGAAGAGATGAAACAGATAATCAAAGAGGGAAGGGAAGAACTTGCTCGCCGATTAAAAGCAGAAAAAGATATGTCCTGGGAAGATGCAAAAAAAGAAGCAAATAATAGAATCAAGGGAACATTTGATATTGCACACTTTAATTTATTCAAAAAATATCACACCGGAACAAAAGAAGAATATGATAAATGGTATTGGGAGCAAATTAAAAACGTAAAACAAGAAGAGACGCTTGGACACATTCACATTTCTGATAACCTTGGGTATAATGATGAACACTTAACACCTGGAGAAGGTTCGCTTCCCGTAAAAGAACTGGTTGAAGAATTCAAGAAAGGAGACGTTGACTTTGTTGTAGAAACAGGACGTCAAGGTGAAGAATCTTACATTGGTGCATTTAGAGAATTTGGAACACCCGTTCATGGACTTTCCAGACCAAATAAAGCCGATCCTTGGAACGTTATTGAACACTCATATTTTGGAAGAACTGCATCACCATACTTTGTTGTAGGCGAGTATGCGTCGCGACTGGGCATGGGATCGCAAGAGTCATTTAGAACATGGCACGGCGGACCTATGGAATAGGTTATATATGATACTCTCTTCCGGGAACATCATTGTGTTCTTCAAAACCAAATCGATTCTTTTTCTTCTCTTCTTTATGATGTACGTCTGAGTGGTACGGTCTGTTTTCAGGTTGTTGTTGATACGAATCTTGTGAGGACGAATCAGATGTTTGGTATGCTCTGGTTTCAGGTGCGTTTTGACTACTACCATACAATTGTTGATGCGTTGAACTTTGATAGAATTCATCAACAGCAGTTGAATCAGAAGGACGATCAAGCTCAATATCTGAAACAATCTCTTCTATACTTTCTGTTGATGCCTCTTCCACAGTTGCATCCTCCGTGGTTTCTTTTTTTGTAGGTTTTTCTTCTTTAAGTCTGTGAGATATATCCTCTAATTCTTTTTGCTCTAGTTCTTTTTCAGCAGATGCGATATGAATAAGTAATTCAGGATCTTCTTCTTGTTCATAGAGCTCGCGAAGTTTTTTTAATCGCTCCTTAAGAGGAAGTTTAAGTATCTTTTTTAGATCCATAAGAGAAGATACACTATTTTACTTTTAAAATAAACGTATTTACCAAGAAATATGCCCATGAGATTTTTTATAGAATCGCGAGAGCAAATAACATTTTTGCATGGAGTGTTTCTTTGCTTTTGCAAAATCTCCTTTATTTGGCCCTCTTGTCTTAGGTGTAGAAGCAACACGAAATTTAAATGGTTCAACAAAGAGACCAAATCCTTTTACCACTTCTGTAAATGGACTAAGCACAGAATCATTACTTACTTTTTTTTGCATATCTTGTTGCTTGATCTTCACCACTTTCCCTGTTCGCTTATCTATTTTGTATTTTGGTCCAGTGTAGCCAGGAACAACTGGATCAGGTTCATCTTCTTTTTCATCAAGATAGTGCATAATGTCAGCTTTCATAGAATCCATAGCCTCATGTATACCCATATCAATATCCTTGAGTAATTCCATGTCCTCTTCTTCTTTCATTTTAACATAGTTTTCAATTTGTTCTTTTGTCCATGCATACGACTTAAGATTCATTTCAAGTTTTCCCATCATTACGGATCGTCGCTCTTGCGAATTTGGAACGTACTCCATGTGCGGAAATGTTCTAAAACTAAAATTAACCAGCACCACAGAGTTTGCTGTGCCAATAGGACGTACTCCAAGATATTCTATTTCAATAAGTTGATTTTCAAATGCAGAAACAAGTTCTGGGCTTTTTGAAAGACTGCTGTTTGGCGTGAGTGTTTTGATATTTTTCAAATAAGGTTTTACCCACTGCATATAGAGTTTAATATTATTGTAATGTTGTTTAAGATAGCTTTTATACAGCTTTCTATACGTCTTTAGTTGGTCATATGTTCTAAATTTCCAACTGTAATACTCAGATAATTTTCGCTCCAAGACATCTTTGAATGTTTTGTTTCCAAATTTTTGCTTTTGCATAAATGGATGAATGTTCTTTTTTACTTCCTCAAGCGTTTTACCAGGTACTCGTGTTTGAAAAAAGAGTGATGGTAGTGTAACAAAGTTAAAATTCTGCGCCATACCAAAAATACTTGCCGGATTTTTTGGTCCTCCTTCAACAAGATCTGCATATTGTCCTTTAAGTACAATTTCTCCATCTTGGGCAGTGTTTGGATCATCGCCAAAAGTTTGTTTATAATATCCTAATTTTTCATCAACAATGTTAAGATCACGAATAAGTTGGAACATAGTTTTAGTCATCTCAGCAATAAAACGAAGATATTGTGCTGCTCGATCCTGTTGAATTGATAGACGTTGTGCAGAAACACCCCAGTACGTACTTAATTCAGATGCTGAAAACACATCAGATATCTTGATCATGTCTTTTGCGTTAAATCCATGATCGTGCATCATTTGGCCAAGGATCCAGTAATAACTCTCCTCAACACTGAGTTGATAATTTTGATGCACTAAACGATAATTTCTGAGTGACTTAGGATACCCACTAAATTCTGGCTTATATCCTGCATTATTAAAATCAGATTGAAAATGCATGAACTCAGGATCACTAAAATCCTTTGCGTCAAAGACAAATGACTCGTCTTTTCGTAGCTTTTTTCTCTCTTGCACACTCATGTGACCAAATTTAGCCTTTCCTGCTGAGTTCAAGAAGCCATAATCAAAGAGGAGCTCGTGCGTAACCATGGGTATTTTCAAAATGTTGTGCTATTTATATGTTGTGATAGAAAAAAGAGACTATTTGCTCTTTTTTTCTTCATCTTCTTTTTTCTTATGAGCCAATTTACCTACCTGAATGGTTGCAATGACTGCAATAAGCGTTACAAGAATTGCATATACCCAAGGGCCAGTCTCAGAGAGTGAGCAGAGTGGTCCTGCATTCTCAACGCCGCATGGACCTTCAAAAAGTGATTTTATTGCATCATTCCACGCAAGTGCGGCCACAAGACCAAATGCCGCAGTTATGAGTGCTGCTAATTTATCTTCAACTTCTGCTTTAACACGAGATACTTTCATGCGTTTTTGTTAAAAAAAGAGGTATTTAAATCTTATGTCTGCACAGAAGATATATAAATCACAAAGAAACACACTACACCATGAGTATGAAACAAACCATCATTATGCGAGCAGATCTTAAGCTTCCTAAAGGAAAAGCAGCAGCACAGGCAGCGCACGCTTCAGTTGAGGCAACCCTTCGAAGTGATAAAGCAGAGGTAAAAGAGTGGCGATCTGAAGGAATGGCTAAAATTGTCCTTAAAGTAGCAGATGAGAAGGAGCTGCTTAAATATAATCAACTCGCAAAAGACGCAGGTCTTGTTACTGCTGTCATTACCGATGCAGGACACACCGTTGTTGCACCTGGCACGAGAACATGCATGGCAGTTGGTCCTGCAGATGAAGAGAAATTGGATGCATTATTTGGTGAGTTGAAACTGTTGTAAAGAAAATTCTAAAAAAATAAATCTTTTATTCTGTGTGATTATTTTCCATGTGATCATCTTCCATATGGTTCTCTTCCATGTGTTCTTCATCATGGTCATCTTCCATAGCATGATCTTCATCTGAATGGTTGTCATCCATATGATCACCTTCCATGTGTTCATCATGATCTTCTGCTGCATGGTCACTTATACCATCACCGTCATGATCATGATTATCAACAAGATCAGTACTACATCCCACTACAAACAATAAAGAAAGTAGCATACCTAACAATAATAACATATATTTTTTCATTTTTTCCCCCTAATGACTATGCCCAGGTGCATAGATGGTAAGTGCGATAATAATTCCAACACCAAGAAGTATTGCAAATACATGTAATACGGTATCTTTAACTCCATGGTGTCTGTGCAGTTGTGGGACTAAACTAGATGCTGCGATATACAGAAAATTTCCAGCAGCAATTGCAAGTATTATTCCTGTTGCACCACTAATTTTTTCAATAAGCACATACCCCACAATTACCCCCAATATTGCAAAGAGTGCTGAAAAGAAATTGAAGATTAATGCCTTTGTTTTAGAAAGTCCTGCATAGAGTAAAATGCCAAAGTCTGCTACTTCCATTGGTATCTCGTGAAGTACAATTGAAATAGTGGCTCCAATACCAAGTGGGACGCTCACTGCATAACTTCCTGCAATAACTAGTCCATCAATAAAATTATGAAACCCTTCACCTAGAAGATTAAGTGGTGCCAGGTGGTATGCGTGACCATGAACATGGCATTCAACATCATGATCGTGATCATGGTCGTGGTGATGAATTTCTTTGTCATGATGATGGTGATGCGAATGTACAAATTTTTCAACAATAAACATCAATAAGAATCCTCCAATGATGTAAAGCACGGTCCCAATAGTGTAAGAATGTGCAAGTAATTCAGGAACAAAATCTATAAAAACAATGGATAAGAGTACACCTACAGAAAGGCTCAGTAAGAAAAGAAGCAAACGTTCTGAAATTTTCTTTTTAAGAAGCAGTGGAACTATAGCAACCACTGATACTAATGATACAATAATTGCACTACTGATTGATAATATAAGTGTCATGCATTCATGAGATGGGATATCTTTATAAAGTTTAATGATTCTCATTCTCAATAAGAATGAAAACACGACAGACACGGCAAAAAGAGATACTTCAAGCAATCATTGACAAACAAACACACTTTTTTGGTGCAGAAGATATTTATGAGAAGGCAAAGAACGATCAAATAAGTCTTGCAACCATTTATCGTTTTCTCAAAGAGCAAGAAAAGAATAATGAGCTCTATATGTACCGATGCGAAGGAAGAAGCATTTATAGTAAGCACAAGAAGAGTCACTGCCATTTCATATGTGAAGAAACAGGCAAAGTAATACACTTTGATATAGATTCACTTGATTTTCTTAAAAATAAAATTCCTGGAGACATTAATAGTTTTCACATTGAAGTAAGAGGAATATGTAAGAAGTGTAAATAATGTATAAATAGCTACGCTTTCTTTTCTACACTTTTTTCAGAATATCTGGTTATTTTCTTTGCAATACCACATCGCGGACTATCAAGTGCATATTTTACCGTGTTACCAATGAGTTTGCCAGATCTGCCAACAAGACCATTAAGCTCTTTAGTTGCAGTTTTTCTATCCATACTGCCTAAAAAAGACTTCAGAAATCGAACCGTTACGGGTTTTTTATCTTTCAGAAAATTTTTGATATCAAGTGCAATATTATCACTAATGCCTTGTTTTCCTATTTGAACAATAACTGGCTTTTCCATGCATACTTGTAAATAGGCAGAGTATATAAAGGTGCCTTTTATAGCATCATTAACGATACGTACCAGTTGGAAGCAGACGAATAATTTCATCGACATCTGCATCAAACTTTTTTGCAAGTTTTTTTGCAATATCGCTTACTTTCTTATCCCCTTGTTTGAGTTCAATGGCATCTTTGTCATATGCCTTTACACTAGCACATGGACCTGCCATCACCATGTCATCTTTTCTGCCCATACACACATTCACCTCATTGTCTACATACGTTGTCTTTCCACGAATCATAAAAGATCCTTTTGATAAGTACTCACCAGAGTTTGCTTCCTTCGTTACTTGCTCTTTTGTGACATAGAATACTTTTTGTGAAGAAAGACCCATTTTCCATGCACGAGAAAAGGTTGCGGTTGCATCAGCCACTTCACGAAGGGTTTGTTCATCTACGTCTTTTCCTTCCGTTTTAAGGACAAAAAAAGGACTTCCTGCCATATCGGTGTGGAAAATAAGATCATCTTTATCTACGTGTTTTTTAATGACAATTTCATTTGACGTAGCATCTCGCCCACCAATTACTAAGAAGCCGGTTGAAGTGTAGAACCATCTAAATTTTTCAAACCACTGCTGTTTTCGCTTTTCTTTTATTTCCTGTTTTTGTGGTTTTTTCTTTTCTAGTTTTGCAAGACGTTTTTTTGCATCCTCTACCGTTTCTGTTGCGCCAACTATTTTACGCTTAGACTTCTTTGCCTGTTCAAAATAGCGCGCAGCATTCTCTTCAAGGCTTTTGGTAAGGTCTAGAAGTATTTCCATATAGTTAATCAAGTAGTGAAAGAATATAAAGGTTTTTACAGAGATACTTTATTTAGTCTAGTAATTTTTATATAAAATAATTTGAAAAAGAATTATCCCCTATGTTAAAATTCCAAGACCTTGCCCTACAACCAAAACCCAATCTTTTTTAATGAAACCATGAATAGTCCATAGTGAATATCCAATTACTGCAATAACTATCATTATGGTAGATAAACCATCAGTTGATTTTCTTTTATGATTTTTTCTGATTTGATCAGGAAATCCAATTACCTTAGCAAGTATTCCAAATACAACAGTTAAAACTGCAATAGTGCTTGCAAATGTAATTTCATAAATCATAGTTTTTTTAATTCTTTTTAAGTTATAAATTTAACTCTTTCTAAAACACTTGAAAATAAGATAATTAATTTAATACAACTAACCCCTATTCTACGACAAAGCGTGGGTTTGTTTGCGTAATAGTTACAGAGGAATCTGAACACGTCAGTAATTCATTACCAGAAAGTTCAAGTGGAATAAGCGTTACTTCATACACCCGTTCTACTTCATCACTATTTACAATGGTTTTTACAATTCCTACATCAAATGGTGCAAGCTGTTGGCTTACTTGCTGTGTGTATCCTTGTGTGTAGTCGTTATTAAAGAATTTGAGTAAGAATCCATCTATTGCAACACCTTGATTATCTATGGTAACTAATACAGAATTATCTGCAGTCGTGTATTTTACGGTTTTCACACTATAGGAAAGTGCACTACAAGAGCTTTCAGGAAGTCCGCCTGCTTGCGTAACATAATCTTGACCAAGACTCATGACAATTGATCCAAGTGCTACAGCAACTGCGATAAGAAAAATGGTTGCAATGAGCGGTGATATTCCTCTATTATTCATGACGTAATCTCTCCTTTTCGTGAAACAATACACAACCCATTATTAAAGCTGATGCAAAGATGAATGAAAACACGGTTGTTCCCGTTCCCATAATTGTTCCCACATTAATGTAGGAGTGAAGAGCAAAAAGCCCTATGACAATAATAAAAAAAGAGAGAAGTGTATTATAGTAGTGCCCTCGAATGTGTCTACTCATTACTTCTCTCCATATTCTTCAACATATTTTTACCGTGTACTTGCAAGGTACCAAATGTGCTTTAGTGCAACAATAATCACTGCAGGTACCGTAAATACTAAAATTTTACCAAAGATACCAATAAGTAGATCACCAATACTTACACCGGCAACCATGCCAACTGATCGTAGTGCAACATCACTCATACCTAGTGCAGTTGCAATGATAAGTACTGTTGCGGTAAACAAAAAGTCTCTTGTTTCCTCACCCGTAATATTAACAATTCCTACTATAACGCCAAGAAGTACCAAAACTGATGTAAGTACTGCTTGAACAGCTGAAGTAAATGCGCCTGCTGCAAGTCCAAGGACTAGAGCGATAACAACACCAACAGCAAAAGAATAATTTCCTAATCGTTCATCCATATGAGATCACCTCTATTTTTTAGCACAAAGTATCGTATATAAGTATTTATCATCACTCTTGAATAGTTGCACATGTTTAAATAAGCCGTTTGTAGAGGACAGCCATGGGAATTTTCGGCGCATACGATGTACGAGGTGTTTTTCCGGATCATATCAATCCACACCTTGCAGAAAAAATAGGATTAACATTTCCCGACATTGTCTCTGCTAAAAAAGTATTAGTGGGATACGATGCACGGAAAAGTTCACCAAAACTCTACAATGCACTTATCAGTGGCCTTAAAAAAAGAGGAGTACATGTATTTACTCTAGGTAAATGTTCAAAACCACAATTTTGTTTTTCAGCATTCTTTTATGAATTTGATGCAAGTATCTACATTACTGCGTCACACAATCCAAGTAAGTATAATGGGTTTAAGTTTCTTGGAAGAAATGGTGTACAAATTGGATACGACCAAGGTCTCAAAAAATTACAGCGCCTTATTCATCAAGGTGTATGGCACGAATCACGACATGATGGTTTAGTAGTTAATTTTGATACAAGCATCGATTACGAAATGTTTCTTGAGCGATATCTTATTCCCAATACAGAAACAAAAGTAGTTATTGATGCACTTAATGGTGCGGGCGATAGGGCTTCAAAGCTCATTGCAAAATATACTACGGCAACACTGCTCAATCAAAAAGCAGATGGATCATTTCCACAAGGAAATCCAAATCCAACGGTTGCAAGTGTTCGAAAAAAACTAGAAGATACGGTCAAGAAAAAGAAAGCAGATATTGGTATTGCCTTTGATGGTGATGCCGACCGTGTTGTGTTTGTAAATGAAAAAGGAAAAGTGATTCCACCTGACTTTATTCTCGCACTTCTCATAGACCATCTTGGTGAAAAGGGAGATAAAGTTGTTGTTGATGCACTGCTCAGTAAAGTAAATGATGAAGAGTGTAAGAACAATAAAATGAAACTCTACCGAAGTAAAGTTGGCACATCATACATGATCCACAATATGAAAAAGAAACGAGCACGTTTTGGTGCTGAGTGGTCAGGACATTTTTACTTTGATGAAATAAATCATACCGATTCAGGAGTGCTTTGTGCAATTCACGTACTCAACATTATGAAGAACACAAAGAAAAAGATTTCTGAACTCATAAAACCATACGAACGCTACACCATTAGTGAAATGCACAACTATGAAGTTGCAGATAAAGAAAAAGTCATCAAGATGGTTAATGAAAATTTCAAGGGAAAGAAGAGTACACTTGATGGCCTGAGCGTTGAGACCGACACATACAAATTTAATATTCGTCCGTCAAATACTGAACCACTACTCAGGTGCAGAATCGAAGGTAAAAATCAAAAAGAGATGGACAAAGTACTTCGAGAAATTGACATCATAATTGCAAATGTGGGAAAAGAGGTGAAACATGGCAACAAAAAAACGAGCAAAAGCAAAAAAAAGTAAAAAGGCATTTAGCCTAGGTGATATTTTCTTTAGAATCGTGCACGAAGGATTTGATGCACTATTTGAGAATGTACGAAGTAAATCATTTGAAGCATTTCCAGTGCTCATGAAAAGTATGGTACACAAACTCCTTAAACGATACATCTACATGATGATCCTTGGGTTTGTTGGACTGCTTCTTGTAGGTATTGGTATTGCAGAATATTTAGTACTTAGTGAAGTGCCAAAATATCTTGCATACATTGCAGTAGGTTTCTTATTTGGACTTATTGGCGTGTGGCAATTTAAGAAAGAATAGATCAGAGCAAATGTAAAAAATCTTCACGTGTCAATTTGACATCGTGTTTTATTATTTTATTCATAAGTCCACGATCAAGTTTTTCTCCTGGATGATTTGGTACCACTGTGGTTCTTCCATCAGGATGTGCAAAAAACATATGACTTCCTTTTTGTCGTTTACATACAAAACCTAATCTCATTAATATACTAGAAAATTCTTTTGCTGTAAGTTGAGGCAGTTTCACCTATGCTTCAACGTTAATGTTTTTTATAGCAATAAGTGGACGTTTTGGAGTGTGTTCATGCAAACAAAGAGAAATAGCTTCCTTTGTTCTTGCCATGAGTTCTTTCATACTCTTTGCTTGAGTATGACATCCAGGTATTTCCACTACTTCAGAGAGCAAATAGCCATCTTCGCCCTTTTCTACAAGTACCGTATATCTTGCCACAGTGTTCATAACGCAGACCTCCTTAAATACATTTCGGAGATATGTCTTCATAAGTGCTTTTGAGAAAAAATCGGAATATTTTCGAAAAAGTGCCTACTCTTTCTTTTTTAGGACTTCTGTTGTACCATCATATTCAATATACACTCGTTCTTGTTGAAGTGCATTGCCAAGACTAGATGCGTATGAACGAAGCGCTCTGTGAAAATCATCTTTTGGAATTTGAAGAATAGATCGTGGACTCCATGAGAAATTGCATCGATACACGTCTTCAACATATTCATCGTCTCCTGCTCTTCCAACCAGTGTTCCTTCTTGTACTATGCAAGGAATTACTAGTTCTTGTGCAGTTGATCGCACTTTATTGATCGTAGATAGTTGATAAACAATATCATTAAGATGATACGTGAAATCCGAATTATAACCTGGTTTTGAACCAAGCGTAACTATTCCAGAAAGTGTTTTACCCTTTGCTTCAGTTTCATAGATCATAAGAATAAAAATAAAAAGTTAAGAAAAACATCTACTGAACAATCAGCAGACCTTTATTTTCTTCAATACGATTACCGTATCCATACATGCCTGTTTCCACTGCATCAACAGTAAATACTGCAGTTGCCGTTGCTGGAATTTCTTCTTCGTGTAGGCCTTCAACAATAAAGATCATGTCTTCATTACCAAGATTACTTACTTCGAATTGTACGGTGTCGCCTTGTTGTACAGTGATTTGATCAAGTTCTGGTACGCTATCTTCCATTCTTAGGATGATATGGTGTACTTGACCTTCTGTTTCAACATCAACTACCTGAGCATGTACGCTAGTATCTGCTTCAGGAACGTATTGTGTACTGCAACCTACAGCAAACAATAGTAGTGCTAAAATTAGGAATTGTTTCATTAGTATACCCCCGAGTATACATTACAGGAGTGAAAGAACGTTTTTAAAGATTATCCACATGTTTATAGAAGTAAAAGAAATAAACTAGATGTAAAAATAGAAAATGAAACGGATCTATACCATTTCAACTTTCTTCAGACGCATACCACCTGCCTGTACTGCGATTCGACCGCACTTTGAACAGGTGTATCTAAAGTCAGTTTTCTTTGTAAGCTTCTTACCCGTCATCTTAAACTTGGTAATTGCTTTACGTGAGAATCTTCCTCTGTTGCCCATACCAATACCAACACCACGGTGTCTTAACTGTTGTCTTTTACGGCTACCACTGGTTTGATGGTGTGTTGCATTAAGACCTTTACGCTTTGCTTGAGCGACTTTATGCTCAGTGTGTGTTTTGCACTTAAGGCAGTATCGTTTTTGCAATTTAGGAAATTTCATAATACTATCACGAAAACAGGGTCTATTTATAAAGCTTATTCTTTGAGAATACTCACGCAGCCACGCTTAAGAAGCATATCTGCCATTTTAGAAGGAAAGGTCTCTGTAGCATCTTTTTCATAGGGACCATACATCTGCATATCCTCGCCAGCAAAGGCTTCTGTTTGTTCAAGGAATTTTACTTCAACTGCATCATCTTCCTCTTCTTGCTGTATCAACTCTTCCTTTGCAGGGGTAGTTAATGGCAACTTGCCAAGGATTACGCGTTTTAGTACCTGCTCGCGAGACTTATCAAGGAACATGATACAATCATCATAAAACATTTTCTCTTCAGGAAGGATAAATTCCTCATCTCCAGGAGAGCGTCCTGTTTTTGAGCGCATAAGTGCCATGTCAACGAGTTTTTTCTCTCGTGTTTCATAGAGTTTGCGAATCAACTTCTTTATGTGGATGATCTGATTTTGTGTCTGCTCACTATCGCCAAACATGTCATCATCAGACGCAGATGAGAGAAGCTCTTTCTTTTGCTCAAGGTACGCAATAGTATTTCGATAGAAGTCTTTGTCAAGCTGCTGTAGCTCACCGCGGCTTTTTTCTCGTCGTACTAACTCAAAGAGTGTTTCGTACGTAATAACTACAGTTCCCCCCTCGTCCATAGCATTAAGATAAGAGAGAGGCTATTTAAATTTTTGTGTAGAAATAGAAGAAGGATTCTAACTCACCAAAATGGTTCGCTGTAGTGTTCGTGACACTTCCATAACAGATCCAGAAGGTAGCGTATAATCTTCAGAGTTTGACATTACAAGAGCACCCTCACGCGTATTCTGGGCACCACTTCCTGCTACCAGCAAAGACTGGTGATCTTCAAACGTAAAAAGTTGAATAAGCGCTGTATTTGGCTTAATTGGATCATAGCATGGCAAAGGAAATGCCAGTAGTGCTGCTGCAACACTATTTGCACACGGACCACCCACCACCACAAGATCTTGAGCAGTAACATCATTTATTTCAGATGCAAGGACTGCTTCAACAGAACGCGCTTCAAAACTCAAGTATGTTGCAATATCAACAGCACCAATCGTATCTGATGCAGCTGCTTGATCGCCCACTACAATCTTAATATCCTTACCTGCAAAGAAGTTGGGGTATTCTGAAAGTGTGCTTGCAAGTGCGCCTGGCACCAGTACAAGAATCAGTAAAGCAACTAACCATTTCATGAAATAAATAGAAAAGAAGAGCTATATAAGTTTTTTGTGTCAGAAAAATTGTTTAGAAAAGAGAAAAAAAAAGAAAAAAGAATCAACCTTATACGGTTGATACTTGGATGTTGGTAAAGTCTGTACCAGTTACTACAACTTCTTCACCACTTAGGGTGTAGTCATCATAGTTAGCTAGAACACGTGCAGCTCTTCTGGTATCCATTGCGCCGTACCCGTTAACGAGTAGAGCAACATTTTCTCCATATTCCTTAAGGGAAACAACTGCTGTGTTTTCTTCTGGTGCACCTTCTAGACAGTTACTTGCTGTAACGCCAAGGAACTCTGCAGCTTTAGCGTTAGCACAAGGACCACCTACAACAATGGTGTTTTGACTTTCGAAACTTCCAACTTCACTTGCAAGCTTAGCTGTACCAACTTCGATCTTCTGAACGTTTACACTTTCAGCTGATTGAGCAGTTACAACGTTAGCACCTACAGGACTAATGAATACATTAGCATATAGTTCGTCACCAGGGAAGGTGAGAACTAGACTTCTCTTGTCTTCATCATCGTGTACAACTTTTGTACCGTAGTCGGAGTAGTATAACTGATCATCGTCGTTAGAGTCTGAAAAGTCTACTGAACCGTAGGTTGCATCACTAAATACAGGTGTTCGAACATTCAGTTCTTCATCATCACTGATATCTCTAGTAATGTTAAAGCTGATAGTTCCTCGGGAATCATCTGCACCACTACCGTCGGTATCACCGTCGCTTTCATCGAAAACAAATTTGAAGGTTGAGTTTCCGTCAATGATGGTGTTGTTGTTAGCACCATTATTTGTACCGTTTCTCTCAATACTTAATAGACCTTCATACATGGTTTCCATGTCGTCTCCAAGATTGATGATGTCATCACCAGAATCACTGTGTGTAAAGTTCAGGGACTCGTGACCAATGGTTAAGTATACATTTGCACCACCAGCAGGTAGGTCTAATGCATCTACAGCACCATCAGGTGTAAAGTCTTCAGTCTTTTCTCCACCGTATGTGATATCTTTCAAGGTTGTTTCGTTGTCGTTCACATCAATGTCAGAGATTTCAATAACGTGTACTTCATCTCCTTCATTTACAAGGAATCGAGCGCCTTCACAATCTTGTACATCACTACTTGCAGGAGCACAACTGTCACCTTCAAAGTAGTATTGTTCATCATCATCTGAATCTGTACCGAAGTAGATGTTATCGTTTGTTGCATCACAGCTTCCGTCACAGAAGAATGGTAGAACAATTTCTTTACCATCTGAGTTCATGAAGGTTACTGTAAAGTCATCTCCACTTACATCAGCAGTAACTACGTCTTCTTTAGCAACAAGGCTAGCAAAGGTAATTTCCCAATTTCCAAGAACAGGGTCTGCCCATGTGTCGCCAGGACCTAAGTAGATTTCATCTTCAGGTTCGTACCAGATACTGAATTCTTCAAGTGCACCAGCACTACCAATGAATTCAACTTCTGAACCGTCAACTTCTTTACCGTTGATTTCTACTTCGTCACCTTCTTTTAAGGTAATTTCAGTTGCACCAAGGTTAACTTCACAAACATCGGTATCTTGAGCTTCACTGTGTACAGAGATAGCTTCAGTTACACCAACTTCAACACCATTGATAGTTTCAGAACTACCTGTGTCAAGCCATTCTAGTGAACCATCAATTAAGATACCACACTTGTCTTCGTTTTCGTTTACATCAACGAGTTCAACTTCGTGTTCTTCACCACCGATAATTCGGGTAATTGGGTTATCTTGTTCAAGCCATACGGTTGTGTCACCAGCTTGTAGTTTTAGTTCACTAATTACACTGCTTGATAATTTTACATTAACAATAGTGTAGGTATTACCTTGGATATCGATCTTTGCAGTTTCGAAATCGTCTTCAGCAGTACTATCACTGGTTGAGTCGTAGTCAACTTCGTTGTCAAACTCAAGTGTATAATTGTACATCATAGCACTGTTGTCAGTAAAGAGATATAGACCACCATCTGGAGCGTCACTATCATCCTGATCTAGCTGAAGTGTACCTGCAGCAGAACCCCAAGTAATTTCTTGGTCGTACTGTTCATCGTTGTCATTTGAACCTTCACTTTCGTCGAATACACCATCACCGAGAACGGTTGGTAATTCTGAGTTGTCAACATCGCCTTCGATACTTGCGAATGCTTCACCAATATTTAGGTCGTTACCTGAACTTCCTAGGCTTGAACCATCGGAAATAGTTACAACAGCACCTGAACCGCTTGAAGCAGTTGTGGAACTGAATTGTAGACCAGTTGCAATATCAATAGCACCAAGAGTATCGGAACTAATAGCGTTGTCACCTAATACGATTACACCGTTAAATACACCATCTTGAATTACAAGAGGACTTGGGTAATCACTCAAATCTGCAGCCACTGCACCCATCACAGTTGCACCAAGCATTGATGCACCAAGACCGATTGCAGCAACCTTTTTGATTGCCTTTCTTACTTTCATTGTTTTAAACACCTCCGTGTTATGCTTCATGAATTTTTCATGAAACAAGTTGCGTCCACCTCTGAACGCACATATGTACCAACAGCACATTTAAAGACTGCATCGGTTTGAACCGAGTACAATTCTTCTGTGCTGTTAGCACAATAGTAGAACAATAACTCCAAGAGTGCTTTATAAACTTTTCGCAAACAATAGGGTCTAAAATAGGGCACAATGCAGGACAAAAGGTATATCTGCAAAATACCCAAAATATAGACGTTCATCACTATTGGATAGTACACTCAAAAGACCCACTTCTTAACAGAATCCTTTATAAACCACAACAATTAAGTTTATAAAGAGGGAGCAGTATCTGCACGATATTGATCAAATACGATCAAATACCTTTGCGCGGGGTTGCCGGAGTGGTCAAACGGGATAGGTTTAGGCCCTATTAGCTTAGTGCTTACGCAGGTTCGAATCCTGTGCCTCGCATTCTTTATTTTTATGAGCTTGAGCGTAGCGAAACTCATCTTGGTGTGCAACTGACAATGCAGTGCTTCTGGATCCTGTGCCTCGCATATTTCTTTTTTATTCGTACTACCGAGCATTTAGCGAAGGTGTACAAGGTGTGAAGTGACTTAGCACTTCTGCCTAGCATTCTTTATCTTTAACATCATATGCTCTTTCTCAATAATAATCTAAGAAGTCTTCTCATCTCATGCACAATATACCATGCCACATCACAAAAAAAATGCATACTACTCATTGGACGTACTTTATTTTTTACTCTGCCTTGCTTTATCGACGAGATGACTGCACCAATAGCAAGATCTGCATCAATAACACAATACTGCCTACCAAAGTTACGCAAGATATGCAAATCTGTTGTTGCAACCAAGGGTTTTCTGAGCACATGTGATGATGCAACCGCATGTTTGTTTGGATTATACCACCGCGTGTGAAGTGAACAATACTCAATAGCATCAAAGAGATCCTCATGCTCGATAAATACATCCCGTAAACAAGTAGAACCAGGGTAGAATACATGTGGTGCAATAACTAAATGATGATCTTGTTTTAGCTTTCTTAAATCTGAAAATGAATTGATGTTTCTTAATTCCTCATCGAAAAAATTATACAGAAGCACATGTTTTCCTTCAATGGTCTTTTCAATACCTGGAATGAGTAAAATACCCCTCTTTTTTGCATAAGATTGTAGGGTCAAAGGGTAAAACAATTGATCATGAAACGTAAAAGAAAGAACCCGATATCCCCTTTTTGCTGCACGATCAATAACATCTTTTGCACGATACGATACAAGATCAACGACATCTTCTTTTGCATGCACATGCAAATCAGCTTTCAATGCTCTTGACATTACCGACGTGAATTACATAATACTTAAATAGGTAATGAACGAGTAATCAATTATGTCAATTCCACACTTTAAAGACTACATACAACGCATGGTTGACCTTGAAGAAAGAAAAGGGCACGACTATGCATCAGTTGAAGATCCGTTCAAAAATTTTCTTGAGTGCGAAAACCTAGAAATTTGTTCTGCAGAAAAGGGCATCCTTGTGCGAATGGCAGATAAAATTACTCGAGTCTCAAACCTCATCGATAAACAAGAAGCAGCACATGTTGCTGATGAGAAACTCGACGACACCCTTATTGATCTTGCAAACTATGCAATTATTTTAGCGTGTTATTTGAAAGTAAAAAGCATGAAAGAAAAGAGTGAATAAAAAACAAAATTATTCTTTAGAATTATTTCTTTTGCCAGCTGTATGAACGTAGCTTAGCAGTTTTACCATAGCCACATGAACTGCAGGTTTTCTTACTGGTGTGGTAACACATCTTACCGCATCGCCGACACTTTATGGTGTTGGTCTTTCCAGATTTTTTACCAAAACTTGCTGTTCCTTTCATTGTGGTGAAATAAAGATGATGGTATCTCCTCGAATGAAGATTTTACCAAGACTTCGCTTGGTCTCACCATCTACCCGTTCCTCAGTATTATCTAGGACGGTATTAATGTGAATATCAAATGAGACTAAGTTACCAACGAACTGTTTTCCGTTTTTGAGTTCAACTATTACACGCTTGTTTCTTGCAGCGTTTAATGCATCAAGTGGTCTTGAGTTTTCCATACACGTCATGAAACAGGGTCGCTTTTTAAAGGTTACTAATTATTACTCACTAGAATCACTTGGATCTGCAGAATCAACTGATGCATTTTCCTTTGCTTTTTCTAATGCTTCTGCTTCTGCAATTATTTGAGGAAGCTCAAAGGTTCTTCGACAAAACTGCATATTTTCAAACGCACTCATTCGCTTACATGCAGACGTATCACCATTCATGGCAACCACCCAAAGACAGTTATCCTTACCTGAAGAAAGTTCATCACACGTTGTTTTATTGACGATATTTCCCTCAGAAGGAGGAGATGGTGTGAATCGAAGTTCATCAAATGCATTACGATAGCAAAACTCCTTGCCTGTTACTTGATAAGTGTGATTTGCATCCTCTCTAAAGTTATACACAAATTCGGTAGCATTATCACAATAGATAATGGACTCGTCAGTAACATTCTTATCAATGAGATGAATGAGGCACGCATCCCTGAGTATCATGATAGATTCATTTTCTGCATGATCGATGAAATCACCAAGGCGTGTTGCATTAAATGCATCTTGCTCACTATACGATAAGCAAGATTCAGGAGTGGTAAGTGATGAGAAAAAGAGATCAAGTGCATCAGGTTCTTTTACTGGTTCTGATGCAGAACATCCTACGAGCAATAGTGCACATATAGCGACGATAACAAGCAGTGTGTGTTTCATGCAAAAACCTGAATATTTCTCCTTAATAAATATTACGACGATAGGAATAAAAGAATAAGATTTATAAAAGGATCTGGGTTTCAGGAAGACATGATCACACGAAAACGATCCAATAGAAAAGCTACAACCGGTAGATACCACAATGGTCGTAAAAAACGACAGTCAGAACTTGGTAGACTTCCTACAATGACTAAAGTAGGAGAAACCAGAGCTAAGACTGAACGAGTACGTGGTGGAAACGAAAAACAGCGTGTTCTACAATCAAATACAGTGAACTTATTCGACGGTAAAAAATACGTTAAAGCAACTATTAAACGTGTAGTTGAAAATCTTGCAAACCGAAACTTTATTCGGCGAAACATTATCACCAAAGGTGCCATTGTTGAAACCGACAAAGGAAATGCAAAGATTACCTCACGACCTGGTCAATCAGGTAGCCTTAACGCAGTTCTTGTAAAATAAACCTCGAAGTAACATTTATATACTTCTTTTTTTAGTTGAATTCTTATGTGGAATCCTTTTAAGAAAAAATCCGACTCATTTGATGACGATGGATTAGATAGTCCTTTCTCAGGAGAGGGCAAATACCCACCAGGCGCAGATCCAATGCAATCACCATTTCCTTCTAGTAACGATATGGGAAGTTCAGATCCATTCTCAAGACCTGATCCACTTGGAACGCCATCATTTCCACCAAGCATGGGACAACAAGAACAAATGCCTTCTTTTCCATCTCAAGAACCTATGAGACCTACACCAAATGGGTTTGGAAATCCACGGCCTATTTTATCTGAAGAACGACCACTACCATCAGTACCACCTGTGCAACAATCAAATACCGGTGATAAAATGGAAGTAGTTATTGCAAAACTTGATAGTCTTAGATCCATGATGGATGTTATGAACCAGCGTATTGCGAATCTTGAAAATAAACTGGGTAATAACAACAATAGACAATGGTAAAGAATTTCTGGCACATCATCGTGAGCATAGTTGCACTTGATCAAATCACTAAAGCACTTGTTGCAACATATACTCCAAATATTTCACTGCTTCCTTTCTTTTCATTAGTTACCGTAAAAAATTATGGTGCGGGATTTGGCATTCTACAAGGACAACAATACATTCTTATTGCCATTTCACTTCTGGTACTTGCAGGTATTGTGTACTTTAGAAAAAGTATTGCAAAAGAAGATCATCTTGCGTTTGCATTAATCACTGGCGGACTTATTGGAAATCTTATTGATAGAATTTTTCGCAGATATGTGATTGATTTCTTTGATTTTTTTATTGGAACCTATCACTGGCCTGCGTTTAATGTTGCAGATATTGCACTTGTTGTTGGTGTTGCATTGTTGATTATTAACGAAATAAGAAAGAAGAAATAGATCTGTTAGTCAATTAACTTTTCTTCAAGAAATTTTCCCGACTGTTTTTTTAGAAAAGGAAAGTATAACATGGATTGGTAATGGCCACAGGGAAGATATGATGTTTCTGGTTGGTGAAGAGCTTTTCTAAAAAGTTCGGATTGCCTTGTTGGGACGGTTGTATCTTTTTCTGCAATTATCAAATATACAGATGTAGGGTCAATGTATGGTGCAAAATCAATTGGATCAGGCGCAGTGAGTGTGTCAAGATCAATCTTTTTTCTTAGACGGCGCAATATTCCTTCCTCAGATGTTTCAAATATTTTTGGTATATCTCCACCCGTTAACATAAACACGTGTGCTGAACTCTCAACTCGTCCTGCAATGGTTGAACCAACAATACCACCAAGGCTAAAACCTACAATACCCAGCTTCCCTTTTTCATATGTTCTTAGCCAAGATGCGACATCACATCCTTCTTGATGAATAGTTGCTGCCCACTGTTCAAGTTCTGATTGCGTAAATGATTCTTCTATTTCATCTGACTTTAATACGCATCCATTCATGCCATTTCTTGCATAGTGTTTTGCAAGAAGGTGCGCTAAGATATCGGGTCCTTTGAGCTGCGGGATTACAAGTACAGAGTTATTTTCCCCGTGTGCATTATACATCGTTATCTTTGAATTACCCAGTGTATATTTTTCAACAATATATGATGATTTTTTTGTAGTTGATACGTGTGTTGGCTTTCGCATTGGAATATAGACTTCTTTTTGTAGTGGTTGTGGTTGATGTGTTGCTGCAGGAATAGTTGAAGGTGTTCTACAGCTTGTTGTAAGTAGCAGTGAAAGGCTAATGCAAGAGAGTAGTTTTTGGCTGCGCATGAAATCCAAGCTCCTTTACTTTTTTCTTTACACCCTTTGCAAGAAAATGCATCGAGTCACCTTCATTAAGAACCGTACTATGTAGTGTAACTGATTCTGGACTAAGAGCACCTGCATCAATTTTTTTTCTAAGCCACTTAAGAAAATCAAGTCCATCATTTTTTGCCGTAAATCCACCACCCATAATACTTAAATCCATGTCTGTTAGAATTACTTCTGCTTGTGGTGCAAGGGACTTTGCTTGCGCAAGTGTTCCTGCTTGCAATACATGATATCCTTGCTGTTCATAGATTTTCACGAGTCTATCTCTGGTGTGTTTTTTATCTTCAACAATTAATGCAACGGGCTTTGTTGGTTGTTCTTGTTGTTGTTTTTCAGATAATTGTGCAAGATAATACGGAAGAAGGAAATCTATGCCAAAGTACTGTGCTTCACCAGAATTACCCAGATTTTCTCGTGCGTGAAAGGGATTTTTTTTCCATACATTATAGTGTGTCCCTCTTGCATACACGGGAAGTGGTTCTTTTACTTGATGCTTCCAACCATTCTTCACCCACACCATCCGTTGTGTTCTGTGAAGTATTTCTCTGTTCGTATTAAGAAGAGGATATTCGTTGAGTATCTCTAAAGGATCTTGTGAAGGAATACCGTTGAGTTGTGCTATTGCTTCAAAAAGTGCATTATCTTCATCTGATTGTGTCACATAGTGACGTTCAAGTGCAATTTTGTATTCAGGAGAGGGATTAAAGTTCATAAGTGCTCCAAGACGTATCATGAATAACCAATCACTGCTATGTGTTGGTACTTTAACAATGCCTGCATCAATTTCAAGGTTTCTTATTTTTTTAAGATAATTTGCCCGAATGCATTCTTGAAGTAGAGCATCTGCTTCTTTAGAGGGTGCCATTTTTTTCAACCCTTCTGCAAGTACCAATGTATCAAGTACCCTACTACGAGAGAGTTTCATTTTTGAAACACGAAGGTCGCTATGTGTTCCTGGAAGTTCAAGATCGTTCTCAAAAAGCATTGCACTAATTTCTGATGCATGTGCTTGTACATCTTCTCTTTCTTGCATAAAACTGTAGGCAAAAAGTAATTGAGAGAGTTTATTTGCAGAAAGAGCTTCAGCAGTAAGTGAACTAAATGTCTGCACCATTTCAGCTATGCGTCGACTATCCTTTTCATTTGGATCAGTATGCTGTTTTACTGCAAGTGCTGCAAGATATTGCATGGTTGAGTCAATGTGTGCTTCACCACGAGAGTTTTGTGGAACCATCCCTGCATCAAGTGGAACACGTTCTGAGAAATACTGTTCTTTGAAAGATAGATCATACGCTGCCTGTTCTTTTCTTAGAGCAATGTGCTCAAGAGAACTATCGTATCTATGTTGTTCAATAGAGCTACACCCTGCAACTAATAAGGATGCTACAGATGCGGCTATTGGTTTTACAAATCTATTCATCTACTTTTTCTTTTTAGTTACCTTCTTTTTAGTTGTTTTCTTTTTGGTAGCTTTTTTAGTAGACTTTTTGGATGATTTTTTAGTGGTTTTTTTTGCAACTTTTTTCTTTGCAGGAGTTTTCTTAGTGGCTTTTTTCTTCGTTACTTTCTTCGTTACTTTTTTTGTTGATGTTTTAGATTTCTTAGCTGCTTTTTTTGTCACTTTGGTAGGTGCTACTTGTTCTTTCTCAAGTGCAACTGCTGCCTGAGCAGATCCATCCATGACAATAGTACCTTCAAGATCAGTATTCTCTCTGTTTTTTGCAGCAACATCAAATGCTGCCCGTAGTTTATCAAATGCTGCTTCTGTTGAAATTTTTTCTTCTTGTAGTGTTTTCATTTCTGGTTCGTATTCAGCAGTAAATTCATAGGAACTTACACGCTTTACTGTACCTGCAAAAACACATACTATGAAGGAAATTACTTGGAGTACAATAAGCACGAATCGAGTAATGGTTGCGCTTTGTACAAACAAGAAGAGCATGTAACTAATAGTAAAGGCAAAGATGATCATGGAAAGAATGTACCCTTCTTTTCTATCGTTGCCCACCATGATGAGTGAGACCATTGCAAGAATGGAAAAGAGTGCAAAGATTACAAGGTCACTTGATGTGATCGCCTGTTCTAGTGTAGTGATCAACATATACACAAATGAGAGTGCATAGGTAATAAATATAGTTAGGTATGCTCGATTCATAGAAGAAAAAAGAAAAAAGAGGTTTTTAAATATTATGAGGCTCGAATATCATGCTTCCCATATGCTCCTGAATACTCAGGAATAGGCATATCTTTGATGTGTCGTTGTTGTAGTTGCGTAATGCAGTACCCGAGCTTTTCGCCAAAGTCAATTTTGGTTGTTGCTTGTGATGCCTGATGTAAGAGTTGCTGGCTGGTACACAAGGATTGATAGGTGAGTGGAACAAGTTTTGATATTCGTTCAAGATCATCTATCACATACGTACCTACTTGATTAAGACGTTCAAGGCATTGTTTGTCAAGTTCTAATTGTATTAGGTCGTTTTGTGCACGGTTGTAGGACATTTTATGTCTTCCAACAGAGCATTGCAAACTTTCTCTTCTTGGGTGTTGACCTTCGTGCTGTATACGAAGGTCAGATAACTCAAGAAGTATTGCAAGAAACTGAGGCGATGTTTCATCTACGGCTACAAGTTGTTTTTCAATTTCTGCAATATGTGATTCAAGGTCAGGACTGTCTTGTTCTATTCGCCGTAATGAATCAAGTGCTTTTTGATAGGATACTACTTCTTCTTTGAATGTGCGTTGCATGTCACTTGCACATCGATCGGTTCGTTGTATTTGATGACTTATGGTAGATAAATCTTGTTTAAGTAATCCAATTTGATCTCGTATTACGGGTTCTACATTTGCAAGAACATCGTGAATACTTTTTGGAGAGGTATCTACATATGTTGCAAGACCAATTGATGCGAGTCCTTCATAACACATCTTTGAAAACCAATGCATACGTGGTTCTTTTATCGTGAATGTTTTGAGTAATTCTTTGTGCGGAATGTGTTGCCTTAGTGCATCAACAACTCGTTGTGATCGATCTGCCATTGTTGATGAATAGATGGCAAGTGAGTTGGCACTACTGCTTCTTAATGCCAAACCACCATCTAGGCCTTTTGCACCATACTGTTGTGATAAAAAATAATCAGATGTTTTTTTCATGGTCGCACCTCCGTGTAATCCAATGCATCTTCGAGCGTGCTAGTGTCTAACTGACGGATATAACGCATGACATTTACCGGGTCTGCATGCAAGTAGATTTGTCCATTTGTTGAACGTAGTGCATCACAACCCTGATAGTGCAAGTACTCTGGTTCTCGTGGAAGTGTGTGATAGAGATAATTTCCTGCTGCCACTAGTAATCCAAATGCTCCTGCTCCTGCAATAATTCTCCTCATCATCGTAATCGTTCCTCCAAGAGTTGCTGATTGTGTTGTTGCTGTGTTGCTGATGCTGCTTTAGGATCATCTTTTGGTGTAATCAAATATTCTATTGCACTTTCTGCTCGTTTAAATGCAGACTTTCCTCGTGCAAGTGCTGCTTCTTCAAAGTACTTGTTCAAAAATGCATTACGATCTTTTTCTGAAAGTTCACTTACACCTTGTTGAAGGATGTAATACTTTTCTTTTTCTGAAAAGAGATTCCATTTTGCTCCAAGACTCATCTCATCTGTAAGGTAAGAACGAAGTTCGTGTACTTGAGATCCTGTTAGGTTACGGGTCAGAGATTCAGGACTGGTGTAGGTAGTGTGTTCAACTATGCTTCGAGAAATTTCTCGCGGTGATGGCAGCTCTGCAATGTGTTGCGGACGTAAATAACTTCCAAGAACAAAAGCCCCCACCACTGTTGCTCCTGCCAATGCACATGCTTTTTTCTTAATGATGTATGCCATACCATATTCTTAATTAGAATCTGTATATGTTGCTCGATGGAATTGTTGAAATATTTTCGGAAAGGATCAGAATATTTTCAAAAACGTGAATAAGAATTGTAAATTTTTCAGAAAATTAATTTTTAACGTCTATTTACCAAAGTTTCGTGTTCGTTCTTTAAATTGTGCTACAATGTCTGCAATATGTTCATTGGTGAGTGCTGGCCAAAATGTTTCTGGAAAGAACCATTCTGAGTATGCAGACTGCCAGAGTAAAAAGTTTGAAATTCTTTTTGCACCACCGGTTCGAACAACAATATCGGGATTATCGTTCATGTCAAGTAATTCTGCAAAAGTTTCTTCGGTTACCTCTTGTCCATTGTTGATTGCTTTGTTACATGCACGAACTATTTCATCTCGCCCACCATATCCAAAACAAAAATTAAGTTTGAGTGGACCGTGTGATCCTTGTTCTAAATCTGCAATCATCGTTTGCATATCTTTTGGAAATAGTGCAGGATTTCCAAGAAAGGAAATAGTGTATTTTTCTTTTGTTTCTGGCGTGTTAAATTTTTTGAAATATTCTCTAAAGAGATCAAAGATCACTTTTTTTTCTATTGCTGTTCGATTAAAATTTTCAGTTGAAAAGAGATAAAATGTTAATGCTCTTGCTCCTTGTTCTTTGCAATACTCTATGACACGCTCAAGTGTTTTTGCACCTTCAAGATGTCCTTCTAGTTTGGATTTACCAACTGAAACAGCCCATCGCCGATTGCCATCGCAAATAAATGCAAGGTGTAGATCTTTACATAACATAAGAGATAATAGACGATAAGAAGTTTATAAAGGTAATGAACTATTGGTCAGCTATTGATCAATGTCCTGTACATATCGTACTGTTCCATCTTGCATGAGCATTTTTGAAAAACGCATAAAGACGACATCATTAACGCGAAGGGAAAGTGCATCTTTTGCAAAATCAACACGAGAAGTAATTGAGATAGGAAGATTTTTCACCAGATGATATTGTTCTAGAATATGACGTTTGATTTTATCCATCTCCTCTTCTTGTTCATTAAATGGGAGGCATACAAGATCAACGCCACATGCTTGAAGGTGATGAAATATTCTTTTTGGTCTTGATTTGAGTGCGCGAAAAGGTTTTCGTCTAAATAACTGTTGTTCATGTGCCATAAGCACATATGTAAATGAAGCAGAGGGGAATAACGTTTGCATGGGTTCAAAAAGTTCTGTTTGCAAGGAAGGGATGTGCATATCTATTACTCCACATTTACTTTCCATGATAAGAATGTGGTGATTACCGCCATCATGATAATCAAACATACCATCAATTTCTTTGATTTTACGATAGGAGAATTGTTCTTTTTCATCTTTTTTAAGAAGTACAAGGTTAGGATACCGTTCTATTTTAAGAATCAAATCATTAGTATTTGTTAATACATATCCTTCCCTTTTTTCAGGGTCAAATCCTCTATCAAATATCCCTTTTCTTTTTCCACTATGGAATTGAGTTCTAAGCCAACGCTTGGTTATTCTTCGTGCAACTTCTTCGGCGCATGCGCCCACTATGTTTCGCATGTGTCCTTCTAGCGACCCATCTTCAGGAGTACACTCAAGTGCAAGTAAGTCATCTACACCCACAAGGTCGTAAGAATTACCATTAATTGCATAGGAAAGAACTGCTCTTTCAAGATCTGATTTTTTTGCATTATATGCATCAAATGGCGTATGATAGATATACCTTCCAGAAATTGCGTGGGTTGAAGAAACCACAAGATGTTCACTTCCTTGTGCATATGGTCTTGGGGTATAGAGATGAAAAGGTGAGAGAGAAGAAGGTGCCATGAATGATCCTACGAAAAGGAAGTATAAGAACACTTCTATCCTCTAGACAAGAAGATTTATAAAATATCAACCCTTCAAGAGTGTATGGTAAAACCTGGAGATCTTGTTCGTGTAAAGACTGAAAATGATGTCTTTGAGGGGATATATATTGAAAAGCCAACTCTTCTTGGGAGCGACACCATTGTACTTAAACTAGAACACGGATATAATATTGGGATTGATAAAAATAAGATCAAAGATATTAAGCTCCTTAAGGAAGGGACAAAGAAAAACGTAAAACACAGTCCACTTCCGGTTGATGAAAAACTTCCTACAGTACTTATTCTTTCTACGGGAGGGACTATTTCTTCTAAAGTAGATTATACTACGGGCGGTGTTCTTGCAGAGTATGATGCACGAGACTTTGTTGAGATGTGTCCTGAACTTACATCTATTGCAAACATTCAAGCAGAACGAGTCATGCAAATTATGTCAGAAGATATCAGCACTGCTGATTGGAGCGCAATTGCTGAGGTGATTGCTGATAAAATCCAGAAAGTGGATGGTATTGTGATGACTATGGGAACAGATACACTTGCATATACTGCAGCTGCCATGTCATTTGCACTTACACTTGGAAAACCTGTTGTGATTACTGGAGCTCAGCGAAGTATTGATCGTGGTTCTTCTGATGCGTTTTTCAATCTTATTTGTGCTGTAAAAGCTGCTGCAGAATGGGATGGTGCAGAAGTAGTTACGTGTATGCACGGGACATCTGCTGATGATCACTGTTTACTACTTAGAGGAACAAAGGTAAGGAAAATGCATGCTTCACGAAGAGATGCATTTAGACCTATTAATACACGACCTCTTGCCAAGGTAACACCTACAAGTATTACTCCTGGAAATATTCCATATCATAAACGAAGTAAACAAAAATGTAGTGCTTCAAGTGTATTTTCTGCAGATGTAGCACTGGTGTATGCACATCCGGGAATGAAACCAGACGTACTTGATACCTACAGATCATACAAAGGGATTATTATTGCAGGTACAGGTTTTGGACATGTACCTATTCAATTATATGATAGAATTAAAGAGCTTGTTGATACGGGCGTGTTTGTTGGACTCACTACGCAGTGTTTGTATGGTGCAACCTCTGCAACAGTATACAGTCCACTACGACGACTTTCTCTTGAAATAGGTGTTACGTATCTTGGAGATATGCTTCCTGAAACAGCATTTGCTAAGCTCTCTTGGGCTGCAGGAAAATCAACTACAGACGAAGAAATTAAAAAGATCATGACTGATACTATGAGACATGAGTCAAATGATCGCCAAGATTTCAATGACTTTTTGAACTAAAATGAAAGCTCAATGGTTTATTCGCGTATTTTTAGTAGGATATCATGTACTACTTTTTACATTACTACCTACCTACATCATTCTTTTTGGAGTACCCAGTATTAGTATTGTACTGTGGACCGTTTTCTTGTTTGCAGCATGTAATTTATCCATTACTACAGGATATCACAGGTTGTATGCACATAGAAGTTATAATGCATCAAAAATCGTTGAGGTTCCACTCTTATTTTTCTCCACATTAAGTCTGCAGGGAAGCGCTATTGCATGGAGTGCTGACCACAGAACGCACCACAGGCATGTTGATACAGATAAAGACCCATATAATATTGAGCGTGGGTTTTGGTATGCACACATGGGATGGTTATTTGAAGACCGTGTTGTTGATATTACCAATGTAAAGGATTTACAACAGCAAAAAATGCTCATGATACAGCACAAGTACTACATTCTTCTTGCAACACTTGCAAATGTAGTAGTTACAGTTGGGCTTGGAATGATTTTAGGAGAAGTATTTGCCGCTATTGTCTTTATCTTCTTGCTGCGCCTATTTTTAACGCATCACACCACGTTTTTCATTAATTCACTTGCGCACACATGGGGCTCTAGGCCATATTCAAGAGAGCATAGTGCAGTCAATAACTTTGTTATTTCTTTGCTTACATTTGGAGAAGGGTATCATAACTATCATCACACCTTTGCAGGAGATTATAGAAATGGCGTTAGATGGTATCAATATGACCCTACTAAGCTGCTTATTTGGACCATGAGTAAATGTGGTCTTGCACAAGATCTTAAACGAAGCAATAGATATTCTGCAACACTACGATTAATCAACGAAGACAGAAAAGAGATGCTCAATGAAATGAGGTTGAAAGGGATTGCTCGCTATAAGGCAATTGAGTCTGACATACAGCATAAATATAAGATGCTCATAGAAGATCTTCAGGGTTTGCATCGTCAAGTACAGGCGTATAAAGATGCTGCTCAACTAAAAAAGGATGAGAAACGATTGCTTAAAGCACAAATCAGAAGTCAACGTCTTCGTGTGAAAAAAAGTTTCAAAGCGTGGTCACTTTTGTGCAAACATGTGTTTGGATAATTAGAACGTAATTTCTCCAAAGTCAAAGAGTTCTTTGTTTTGTGTAATAGTAATGTGTGCTTTTTTGATGTCTTGTAAAAATGGACTTAGAAATGTATGTTCCTGTATGTCAGTTCCAATGGTGAGTTGCGAGAATGATGGAAGGACATAGAGTATTTTCTTTTGATAAGTAGTTTTCATAAAGCATTTGTAGAGTTCTCGTTTGTTATCTTCTTCTAATGCAAATGCAGGGTGTTCATGACCTATGATTATAGTGGTTGCTTTGGTGAAGTCTTCGTTTTCTTGTAGTGTGTCACCATGACAAATGTAGATGTCATTGAGTAGGAAGTGATCTGTAACTTGGGTGTGTGTTTTTTCTGCGATGATTTCTGTGACTTTGTCATGATTACCTTTGATCAGTGTGAGTTGTGCATGTTCTTGAATGAGCCTGATGACTTTTTTTACTTCTCGCCATTCTTGATCGGAGATGGTTCCAAAGTCATGTTTGAGATCACCATTAATGATGACGTGCTTTGGTTTATGTGTAGTGAGAAGTGATTTGATGTCTTTGAGGAGTTGATCTATTTGATGATTGGGAACAAGCGTTCCTTTTTTCCGCATAGATGCTTCCATACCCAGATGAAGATCTGATATGATGAGTGTGTTATGTACTAAAATTCCTCTATCTACATATTGCAGTTTCATGTGAGTTAGAGTATTCATGTGTATAAAAAAGTACCTGGAATTATAAGATTTTTTTACGTTGCGCCCAATCTAATTTTTTCCTTTTTGTTGACCACTCACTCAAAAGAATTGCAGTATTGATGATTGCAATGTGTGTGTATGCTTGTGGAAAATTACCAAGAAGATGTTTTCCTTTCATGGTGAGATCTTCTGAAAATAATCCTGAATTATTGGCATAGGTTAACATTTGTTCAAAGTATTTTTTTGCTTCCTTGTGTTTGCCTATATAATGCAATGCATCAATAAGCCAAAATGAACAGATGGTAAATGCACTCGTTGATTTCCCAAAGTCATCTTTGGCATTGTAACGGTGTACCAATGGTCCGTTTGCAAGTGTTTTTTTAATTTGCTTAACGGTGCTGATGAGACGTGGATCATCTGGCGGTAAGAATTCATGATAACACATCAAAAGTACTGCTGCGTCAAGTTCTTCTCCACCGTAATACATCGTGAATGCCTTTGCTTCATCTGACCAGGCGTTGGTGAGAATATCATGGCGAATCTCATCTCGAAGTTTACACCACGCATGTGATTTTGATGTGAGATTACAATAGTCTGCAATTCTAATTGCACGATCGATGCCCACATAACACATGAGTTTTGAGTAGGTAAAGTGTTCTTTACTTCCACGAAATTCCCAGATGCCGTTGTCTTTTGTTTTCCAGTGTTTTTTTATTTCTCTAACTAATTTTGATAAGTAATTGATGTATCGTTTACTGAGTTTTTTTTCTACTTGTTGAAATACAAAGTAGATATACATAATATCAATGATATTTCCATAAATGTCATGCTGTTGTTGATCATATGCTGCATTCCCAATACGAACGGGAGCAGAGTTTTTGTATCCAGAAAGATGAGGTAAAATTTCTTCGGTAAGCTCAGTTTCACCATGAAGACCATACATGATTTGAAGGTGTAATTTTTTCTCGATGCTATGTTCAAAGATAAATTCCATGAGTCGTTTTGCTTCAAAAGAACGCCCTATTTTATTGAGTGCGTCTACAGTGTATGCAGCATCACGTACCCAGCAAAATCGATAGTCCCAATTTCTTTCATGCCCTATTTGTTCAGGAAGTGATGTGGTTGCTGCTGCCATGATTGCTCCTGTTTCTGACATGGTCAAGAGTTTTAGTGTGATTGCAGACCTGATTATTTCTTTTTTGTATCTTTCTGGTGTGTCTAGTGATGCAACCCACTTCTTCCAATAGCGTTTTGTTGCGGTGAGTAAGTTGAGTGCTCTACGTACTGTGTAATCGCCATCACCATCACCAAAGACAAAATAGGATCGATGTGTTATTTCGATGCATTGTTTTTTGAGTATTTGTTTTGGATCAATGTTTGTTTTACAATAGAGTTCTTGTGATGCTTCTTTTGCAAAAAGTCCATCTTCTACTGCAGTGGAAATGGTAATGTTTTTTGCATAGTTAAGTTTGGGATCAAAGTGAATTTTTACTTTTGGTATTCCTCTGATGGGTTCAAGGATTCGAATCAGTTTATTGATACGATAGACTTTTTGCTTTTTTTTTGGAAGGATTTTATTGTAGCGTCGAAAAAAATCTAGTACACGAAAAGCATATGCCTTGCAAGTGTACGTTGTTTCTACAATTGCGGTGTCTTCAATATACTGTTGCGTTACTGTGCATGCTTGATCTGGTTGTATATGAAATGATCCACCATTCTTTTTATCGAGCAAACGTGCAAAGACACTAGGAGAATCACTTTCTGGGTAACAAAACCAATCGATGCTACCCGATGAGTGAACAAGCGCACAGGATTTACAATTTCCTATGATGCCATAATCCATGTATTTTTTGTAAAAAAGTAATGATATAAAAAAATTACGATTATTAGAGAATAAATTCTGATTTAAGTTGCTTAAAACTAACTAGTGATTTTGTTTTTCCAATGCCTGGTTTGCTCAGCACTCGTTTGACAAAATCATAGTAGGTGTGCTGATCTTTTGTTCGAATTTTCATGATGATTTCCCAATCACCGGTGCAAATGTCAACACTTTCTACTTCTGGTTGTTTTGCAAGCATGGTTGCTATTTTTTCAGGAACACCATATTGATCGGGCGATAGACTAAGAAGTACATACGTACAAAATCCCATGTCAATTTTACTATAATCAAAGACTGCTTTGTAGGTTTTGATGACCTTTTCAGATTCTAATTTTTTGATATTATAGTGCAGTGTTGCAGAGGGTGCTTTTGTTGCTTTTGCAAGTTTACTTATCTGCGGCGTGCAGTACCCCTGCATGAATAATTGAATGAGTTTGTTTTTAATGTCTCTCATAATTTGAATAATATTCAATAATTTAAATATTTTTTGATAAAAAATTGAATAATCTTCAGTCATCAATTAATACATCATTCACCATGTGTACGTATGAAACAAATCAAACCACTGACATTGCTTTTGAGCAGTAGTGCGTGGGACGGGAGTATTGCAATTATGGCATCACAACACATTATCCAGAAAGAATTGATTTTGACCATTGCGCTGATCTTTATGGCAGGGCCTGTTGTGCTCATTAGTGCAAGCATGGTTGAAGGGAGCTTGGGCGAGAGGTTGTTTATTGCAGCAGTTGCTGGATGCATTGCAACCTTTGCTGTGATGATGGCTGCAGGTTTTGGTCCTGTGTTTTTAGAGTGGTTTCATGCAGGCGTGTTGAAATGGACTGCAGCATTTGCTGTTGTTGCTATTGCATGTATAATCATAGAACTACCTATCCCCAGTAGCATGCCAGTGTGGATCATGATTGTTGGTATTGTCATAGGAGGACTCATGAGATGAACCACAGAAATTTAACAGAAGAACAAAAATATTGGATTGGTGAAATACAACGAGGTGTACAAGGAAATAATGATGTTGCATACACAGTAGACCCAGAAGGGAATGTGTATGAGCTATTATTTAGAGGAGGAGATATTCAGGACGAGTTTTTCAAAGTGGGTTCGATTCCAAGAAAAGCAATCCCCTATAAAGAATCACTTGAACAATTGGTAGAAAATAAGGTGCTTGAAGCATTCCCACTTATTTTACCACAGCACTGGAAATATTTTACCATACTCTAATTTTTTTATTATTATATTCCCATCCAATCATCAATCTCTTTTGCCATATGCATGAGATTTTTCATATTGTCTTCAAGGTCTTTTTTGAGTTCTTCAACAACAGCAGAAAGGTTGTCCTCACGAAGATAATATCTGCCCCGTGATCGCACAGCAATTCCTGCATCCATGAGCTTATTTAGATGGTGCACCACAGTTCCTCTGGTGAGGTCAAGTCTAAATGCAAGTTCATCCGAGGTCAGGCCTGCTTTCATTTTTGCTGCCTTAAGCAATTCCACAAATACCCGATAACAACTTCGATCTTTATCTCGTAGACCAAAGAGTCCAAGAGAGGTACCAAAGTACTGTAGGTCGTGGTTAACGTCATCCACTTTTGGCGGAGTGATGTTAATGATGGTTATTTTACGGCTGTAGCGCATGGTTGATGTAACGTCAACACCTATATATAGCTTTTGGAGAGAAAACTTATATATTCGTTTTTTCACATGTACTGTTTATGGGTCGCAAGTTAAGAGGAAAAGCAAAGAAACTTGCACGAACACTTGATCACATGAATGATTTAGTTACTGCACTCTACGGATGGGTACTTTTCCTTGTCTACGAAGTGGTGGTGAGAACATATGATTTGTATGCACCCATTCCGACAGTAGATATAGGCGGGCATTTTCTTGCAGGTGTTGCGCTTGGTGCAACATTCTTTTGGATTGGAAAAAAGAAGAAAGTGTACTGGCGTAACTGGTTTGTAATTCTTGGTTCTTTTGTAATGAGCATGCTCTGGGAAGGAGTTGAAATTGTGCAAGAGTGGTTTATTCCAAACCCACCACACCTTGTTGATGTGTTCTTTTGGGACGGCGTAGTAGATGTTATTGTTGCGCTTCTTGGTACGACATTGTATTTACTCATCAAGCACTTTAATAAAGAAGACAAGGTTGAAGAGTTTAATGAAACTCCTAAAAACAGCAGATAATTCTTATACCTGCCACAATGCTGATTTTGATGAACACTACCATACCAAATCAGGCGCTATTGAAGAGGCATTTGAAAAGCATGTGCGTCCTCTTGGTGTTCGTGATGGCATGAAAATACTTGATTTTTGTTTTGGCCTTGGATACAATGGAATTGCTGCGTGTCATAGGCATAAGAATATGCATGTGATTGCACTTGAGATTGATCCTAAAATTATTACGATGATGAAAGAGATTGAGCCACCAAAAGAAATAGAAAAAGAGTTTATGTTCTTTAGAAACATTGGTGATGAGAAAAAAATGTGTGATGAGAACGGCAATTGTATTGAGCTCATCATGGGTGATGCGATGCAAACCATCAAGGAGTTACCCGCAGAGATATTTGATGTGTGTTTCTTTGATCCCTTTTCTCCCCAAAAGCATCCTGAAATGTGGGAAGTAAATGTGTTAGCTCAAGTGTTTCGCGTATTAAAGAAAGGTGGGAAGCTGAGCACATATTCTTGTGCGCGCCGTGTTCGAGATAATTTACGTGAAGCAGGGTTTGTAGTAACTGATGGTCCTGTTGTGGGTAGACGATCCCCGAGCACTATTGCTGTGAAAGAATAATTGTTCTCATGTGCTCTAGAATGTGAGCAATGGTATTTTGCCGTGATGGAACAACGCTTTGGGTAAGGCCGGTTTCTTGTGCAAAATGAGAAATATGTGCGAGTCCTTTTTCTACGTCTTCTACAGGAAGGTCATTCATGGCGTTGAGGACAATGGCAACATACCCTTTGATGATAACTGACGTTGAGGTTCCTTCAAAGTGCATACGGTTGTTGATTATTTTTCCTGTGATGTATACACCAGAGATGCACCCTTGGACTTTATGTTCTTCTTTGATAATGGATTGATCTACTTTGAGATGTTTTCCGTAGTCCACAAGCCACTCAAGTTGCTTTCTTTTGTCCGTAAAGGACGCAAGTGCTTGCTGCATCTTATGTAGATAGATTTCTAATTCTTCTATAGATTGCATGTATTTGTGTATGTGAAGGAGTTTAAGAATGTTTAGTGGTTTTTGTTGTTACTTAATAGTGGTTAAATATGGAAAGATTTATAATGGCTAATTATAGCTACCACTACGTTAAAACGGATAATTTCACCTTTTTAACCAAAAAGCGATTTGGCGTCGTAATGACGCTTTCCTCGAATCCGTCATAAGCAGATGAATTTTCTGAAAAAAACAGAAAAAAGCGAGCGGAAACTTCAGATGACAGCGGAAAAGTCATTCTCAGGTTATGCTGTCAAAAGAAAGTGAATTAAGAATTTGATGTGAAAGGGGCAATAAATCCTACTAAAATTCCGATAATGAGCATAAAAACTCCAAACCCTGAACTGATAAATATGCCTCCGATAAACGCCAGACCTACAGCAATTAATCCAAGCCAACCTCCTAAAAAATAAGAACCAGCAAGAGATCCTAGAGTTGCAATAATTGGAATGAGCCAAAAAGCAAAAGAGTAGATTGGGTCTGGAGATAATTCTTGAATTATAGATGCAAATGCTTTGATAATTTCTGATTCTGGATTAACTCCAACATGAATCCATAAACCGCTTAGAAAACCAAATCCTAAAACGAATTCTTGAACAAATGATTTTCCTATATCTTCAGCACCCATTTTATACTCCAAAAAATGATTTAATTTTATCCCAAATTGAAGATTTCATCTTTTCGTCTGGATTATAAGAACCATCAAAATATCTTTTCAACAAACCAATTGTTCTATTGTATGCTTTTCTATTTTTTGCTAATCTCCTATCAAACATTTTTCTCTGTAAGAAATCATATTCTCTTAGAATTTTACCGCCTTTTAGAAGTGTTGCTCTT
Source organism: uncultured Methanosarcinales archaeon (assembly GCA_964544335.1). Taxonomy (GTDB): domain Archaea; phylum Nanobdellota; class Nanobdellia; order Woesearchaeales; family JABIAG01; genus CAZJAJ01. The sequence goes on from CAZJAJ010000001.1 coordinate 67,085, forward strand.
ACAACAATATGTTTAAAGTTAGGGTGTGGTTTATTTTTAATGTAGTTTTTAACATGACGAAACTTATCTGGGCTTAATTTCATAGCTACAGTGGAATGAAAGTAATATTTTCTTTCATAGTCAATTGGTTGAAGTGTACAATAAGGTTGTAGTTTTTTTGACAGGTGCCATCTGAATTCATCTAAATTAGAACTTGGATGTATATCAACATATACAACTCTATTTTTCTCAAAAGTGTCGAATCCTTTGACGGTGAATTTCATTAAAGATTGCTTTGAACATATAGAATAAAAATCACTGATTAATTTTCTCTCATTATTTGTTTGAAACGGTGCAACCAGAGTAATATGTGGGACTGGTCTTTTCTTCTTAGCATTACCTATTCTGCATCTTTTATCAACTTCCCATATCAGCTTTTTTAATTCAGATTTTGCTTTTCCTTGAAATCTGAATTCAATTAGATAATGAACCATTTTTCCACGCATAATATTTTTTTATTATATCTTTAGTGCCTGTTGAAAGCTTAATTGATTTTTCAGGTAAGTAATAATCTATTCGTTTAACTTCGTGTTTTGGTTTTGGAGTGCCTTTAGCTTTTATCAAAACAACTGTGTGTTCATGGCTGTGACTTTCATGTCTAAATATTATTTTAGCTTCATTTGCCATTAATCCAGTTTCTTCTTCAAGTTCACGAATTGCTGCTCTAAATCTACTTTCTCCTTTATCTGCTCCACCACCTGGCAAAAGATAAGTTCCACCCATTGAAGTTAAGAGAATGCCTTTGGATGTTTCAACAATAGCAGTTCCTCTTCTTCTTTTTGACATTTCTAATCCTCAAATAATTTTTTTGAGTCGTATTTTTCTTGGTCTCCTTGATTTATCTGATTTCCAAGACTAAGATATTCTAACTCTTTGAATCTATGAACCCATGCGACAATATTTCTTGGAAAGATATTTACTCTTTCATTGTATTTTTGAACAACTCTGTTGTATGCTAATCTAAAGTTTCTTAATTTTGATTCCATTCTTGAGATGCTTCCACGTCCCATAATACTTTTATGCAACGCATCTGCTTTTAATTTGGGATATCTCTCAAAAACTGCTTGGATTTTAAGGAATGCATTATCTACTTCTTTGAATGTTTGAGCTTTTTCATTTAATGAAGCGTCTTTTGTCCATCGGCTTCTCGCCTCAATAACATCTTTCAATGCTTTGTATTCATGAATGTCATATTTTTTGATAACTTGTGCAAGTGCAGGCAACATATCTATTCTTTGTTGCATTAAAACATCAATATCTGCAAATTTCCTCTTCGCTCTATTTATCCAATATTGAAATTTGTTATAAATTACTATCCATCCTTTTATTAGCCAAATACTTGCTAATATCGCAATGATTCCAATTGCCCATTTGATTATTGTTGTTTGATCCATGTTAAGTCCTCCTAAACAGAGAAATAATCTTTCTCATTGATGTTTTTTGGTTTGACTTCTGCCTTGAAGTAGGTAATCATCTGTTTAATGGCTTCTTGTTTAGTTTTCAAATTATTGACTAATTTGTATATCTCAACAATTCTATCCTCTTCCGATGATAAATCAATTTGAATTTTAACCATTATATATCGCCACGATATATGGAAATACATTGAAATATATAAATCTTTCTGATAAAAAAAGAAAAAAAGCGATCGTTACTTCGCTCCTTTTTGCCTACCACACCCAAAGTATTCGCCTAAGGATGCTAGGTCTCGTTTCTGCTTAAAACGTCTAAAAGTCCAAAATTCCTTAATTTCAGACTTTTTACTCTTTGGTGGTTTAGTGACGCTTTTTTGAAAATCCGCCATAACTACTACACAATGACGAAAGATTTATAATGGCTAATTATAGCTACCACTACGTTAAAACGGATAATTTCACCTTTTTAACCAAAAAGCGATTTGGCGTCGTAATGACGCTTTCCTCGAATCCGTCATAAGCAGATGAATTTTCTGAAAAAAACAGAAAAAAGCGAGCGGAAACTTCAGATGACAGCGGAAAAGTCATTCTCAGGTTATGCTGTCAAAAGAAAGTGAATTAAGAAAATCTATTAATCGTTGAGAATTCAATTAATAATTTACCTTCAATAAAAGAATCTTCCGTTAGGAGTAGCATTTGGAGTTGGCTCCTTGATTTTGTGAGCATATGCTTTTACAACATCTTCAAATTCTTTAAAATCAGTAGTTCTAAAATGTTGTAATGCTTCTTCTAAATCTCCTGTAATTACATAAGGTTCTCCTGTGAAAATAGAATTTTTACAATCTTGTTTTCTTCCCATAGATGTAAAGATAAAAGGAGCTTCTTCAAAGCCTGGAGCAGATGAAGTCCTATATTCGGCTACATTAACAGAACCACTTCCTCTGAACATTGGTTTTTGCATATCAAATTTACTCATGTGCCCTAAAAAATTATTTGAAAAGTATAACATTGGCTTTGTAGATGTTGTGTATGTTCCTTGCATATACAATGAACCATCATCATCATCTTTAGCAACACCTAATAGATAAACTTCCTCTTTTGATCCAACATAAACAAAATCTCCATGTTCTAAATCTTTAGTTGCTCTTGTCAACCAATCATGTGCAACCCACATATTAAAACTACCATATGAAGGTTTTCTTGAATCACCGTTGCTTTTAAATCTATTAATCAATCCAGTGATCATGTTTCCTTTAGTAACCCATTTAGGCATTTCTAAATCAGTACCTCTATTCTCAAGAAATGGAACTACATTTCTTTCGAAATATCCAGGTCTAGTAATCTCTTTTAATTTATCAACCAATAAACTTTCATCAGCAATAACAGTTACACCATCAACTGTTTTTTCAACACGACCATCTCCAAATTTGTTTGCTAGAGTTAAATATAGGTCGGTGTGACTTTCAGCAGAAGGCAGATACAAACCAAATTCCTGATCAAAATCAAAGTCAAGTCTGTGAGTTCCAAGAATTTCTATTCTTGCTTTAGCAGTAATTCTTTTTGAGGGATCTTTATGAGTATATGGATCGCCTTCTTGTGGCATCAATATATTCCCTATACACATTATGCTTGTATGTCTATTGGCTCGAACTCTCAATGGATCGCTAGAACCAATTTCAGCACCTTCATATTTTAACAGAGAAACAGAATCTCCAAACTGAATCAATATATTTTGTCCTTTTTCTAGAGGTTCAACTACTTGTTTTACTGGAAGTAGCATATTATCTAAAGATTCAACTTCATTACTATTTGTAGTAGCTAATTGTTCCCCCATAACTACTTGAAAATAGTATTTATATATAAATTTAATTAAAAAGAAAAAAAGCGATCGTTACTTCGCTCCTTTTTGCCTGCAACACCCAAAGTATTCGCCTAAGGATGCTTAGGTCTCGTTTCTGCTTACAACGTCTAAAAGTCCAAAATTCCTTGATTTCAGACTTTTTACTCTTTGGTGGTTTAGTGACGCTTTTTTGAAAATCCGTCATAACTACTACACAATGACGAAACATTTATATACTCACCCAGCTACACAGGCCATAATGACCGAAAAAAAAGAGTCAAAAATAGTAACATTTCTAGGAGCAGCAGCTCTTGCTACATACATTACAGGAGCACTGTATCACGCCATCAGATCAGAGCCAGATACAAAGCCTAGCAGAATTGAACATATTGTAGAAGAACCTAAAGAAAAAAAGGTAGAGAATATAGAGGTCTCAGTACCAAAAGCATACGAAGCAGTAAAACATCGTGTAGTTAATGGAAAGATTCCAGTTACAGTAAAGTATGGATATAACAAAGTTGACCTCCAAATCCCACTTGAAGAATATCTTCAATCAGTTGCTATTTCAACTGCCGAAGGTCCAATGAATGAACACTATGAACAAGTTATTCAGCACGTGTTTGCTAGTAACTACGATAGTCTTGATCCCCTAGTAAAAGAAATTAAGGGAAGATACTATAGGCGAGACGGATTCGAAGATGCCTCACGCATGTTCTTTAATGGCAATAATATTAGATATGTGCTTGACCAAGACAATAGATACAATCAAGACGGTAAAAGAGTACTACGAATGGAACTTCCAAAAACACCTATTCAAACACTTGTTGATGGTACTGGAGATTGTGAAGATTTCTCACTTGCACTAGGATATACTCTACACAGAACAGGAAAAGACGTATGTATTGCAACCATGTATAGAACAGATGAGAATGGTGAAGTAAAGGGACATACAATCATGGGTCTTGAAGAAGATGCACTAGGTATTGAATACGATGAACTACTTGATCAACTCAATGCCATTGGAAGCAATCGAGCAAGAACAAAGAGATATGTTAATTCACACGTTACTGCGCAAACAAGCGATGGACCAATTACCTACAGACTTATTGAACCACAGAGAGAAAATAAGAAGTGGGAAAGTGATACCATTGGCGACTATGTACTGCAAAGTATCTACATTCCAAAACGAAATGAATGGATAAGGGCAGACCACCTTACTCGAAAAGACGTTGTGAGTGAACACCGTAAAAACTATTAGATTTTCTTTCATTTTCTCGTCGATAAAAAGACAGCATATAGAAAAGTATTTAAGCAAGTTCATACACATTGCATACACCTGTTTAGCAGACGAAAAAGTCTGCAAGTGGTAAGACGAACAACTCGATCAACGTTTGCTAGGTAGGTAGATTATTCTCTTATGTTTAGAGCTCCATCATATATGTAGTAGACGTTGGTCTTGTACGGAGGCCTTAAATTGGCAGCAAAAAAAACAAGTAAAAAAGCGGTAAAGAAATCAACTAAAAAAGCAGTGAAGAAAGTTGCTAAAAAAGCAACCAAGAAAGCTGCAAAGAGCGTAGCTAAAAAACCTGCTAAAAAAGCAGTAAAGAAAACAGCAAAGGCAGCAGCACCTAAAAAGGCTGCTAAGAAAGCTGTAAAAAAGGCGAGCAAAAAGAAACGATGAGTGAAGCACTTTACTTTGAAGAAAAAATGATCGGCTTTGGAACATCCTATGACGACAGCGACGATGATGACGACTGGGATGATGACGATGACGACGACGATTACAATTAAGAAATAAGGAAGTAAACTAACGTACCTCCTTGGATCATTTTTTTATTTTTTTTCTTTATTGTCTTGGAATAATATATGCAACTTCTTTTCCAAGCACAGTACCTGGCACACGTACTTCATCTGGCACATAACCATATTGTTCTAGTTGATCAAACATAGATCTTGCTGCAAACTCAGGATCTATTTCTGAGTACAGGTGTGCAAGTTTTCGAGCAGATTCAACTACTCTTCTTCTAGTAACATTACAGCAAGGATTAAAAATAAGGTTATCTAATTCGGATTGAATAACATCGCGTTTACCAACCACTTCAATTCCATCTTTTTCTATACTTTGAATACCATATTTAGGATGATTAAAATTACATACATAGTCAACATATTGTTTCAGGTTTCCTTGTAGAGTAACTGGCCATCGTTCCCTTGAAGGTCCTTTCCAATCAAGATATCCTGCACACTTCATTTGCGGAATATATGAGGATAGTTGACTAAAATCTTCATTTACAACATACACTTTTGGAAAAATATCTTCTAGCTCCTGTAAATCAGGGTGTCGCCACACGCCTTCCCCAGTATGACAGAGAGTAACTCTATCCGTAATAAAACGAGTGAAATGATCAAGTGTAATACGAGCTCTCACATCATCGGTTTTTTCTTCTTCGCGATCGATATACACTCGAGCAAAATCTCCACGCATATTATTTTCAGGATCATGTAACTCGCTTTCACAAATATAACTCATTTGAGTTTTTTTTCCAATACGACAATGATGTAAAAGTACAGTAAATGAAGGGAACATAGCGTGCTGAAAACAAGATGGTATTTAAAAAATTAATGGAGAAGATTATTCCATCCAATACGCAAGTTCTTTTTCAATACCAATGGTGCCTTTTTTAGGAACTTCTTTGAGGGTAAATCCCATGTGTTCGAGTTTTGATTGTACTTGGTGTTCAATACCATCAAGGCATTGCCCTGCACCTTTTTTTATTGACTCATCAGCAATAAGTTCAGGAGTAATATTACTTGTTAAATTTGATGTTACTGACTTATACACATGCTCTGCAACAATGTCTGAAAAGACTTCATCAGGAAGGAACATCCCCATATACTGCTCATACTTTTCTACTGAAAGCCAGTGAGTAAACTCACCTATAAAACACTCAGTCCCGGTTACAGGGCTTGGGCCAGACCAAGTATTTTTCCCATAGGCATTTATTTTTGAAGGTGCATTAAAAAGATACACATTATTATCAACATTAGAAACAAATACTTTAGGAAAGAGGCGTAATAGATCATTATCATCAGCAGAGCGATACTGAACCGCATCTGCAGAAAATGCACGTGGAACCATAGCACACTGTTTTGCAAAATAGGTAAAACGACCCATGATAAATCCTAATGGATTGTCATAAAAGAACTTTTCAGGAACACGATTTCTAAAGATAAGTAATGGAGTTTTCCTGGCATCATATGCCATTACCGATACCACATCATCTAGCACATGACAATCCAATAATACGCCGTTTTCTTCATCCATGAGGTGATGTGTAAGGGTCGTATTTTATATAGATTTGTGATTAAGAAGTGATTCCATACAAGTAGTAAGAACTACGTATTTTAAAACACCAGAGGAAATAGAAAAATCGCGGGATAAAAAAATTGCTTATTTGCTTGCACTTCTTGGATTAATATTTTTCACAGTACCAAAAGCAATGCTAGAACTAAGAACGCCTTGGAATGAATAAAAGATTACTTTGTATTATTAGAAAATCAATTTAACACCGATCGATTTAGGCCTTTTCTCCGAAACCTTTATAAAGAAGTGCATCCCAACTCATCTTAGTTGATCTTAAGTCAACCAAAAACAATCAAAAAGGTGTACAAAAATGGTCGATAAAAACGAACAATTACAAGAAGAACAAAAGAATGACGTGCTAGAAGAAGCACTTGATAACGCAAAAAGACAAGCAGAACACAACACCGATGACAAAGTCAAAGAACTCACCTCTACTATACAACACCTCCAAGCTGACTTTGAGAACTATCGGAAACGAACAGAAAAAGAGCGAGTAGAACTCAAAAGTCTCTTCAAAAAAGACTTTCTCAAAAATATGCTCCCTACGTTAGATATGTTTGATCTTGCACTACAGCATAAAAGCAACCATGAAGAATTCCTTAAGGGAGTTGAAATGATTTACGCTCAATTTCTAGGAACACTAGAAAGCGAAGGCGTTGAAGAAATTAAAGACACAGAAAACTTCAACCCAAGCAAACACGAAGCTGTACTTACCGATGATGGTGAGGATGGCAAGATCCTAGAAGTATTACAAAAAGGCTACACGCTCAATGGTGAAGTTATCCGATGCACCAGAGTTAAAGTAGGTAAACAACCAAAGGAGACGCAATAAAATGGCAGAACAAGGAAAAGCAATTGGAATTGATTTAGGTACAACGTTTTCTGCAGTTGCAGTAATCGAAGGTGGTAAACCAACCATTATACCTAATGCAGAAGGAGATAGAACAACACCATCAGTAGTACTTATCAAAGACGGAGAGAGAACCGTTGGTAAGCACGCACGAAATCAGGCAGTAATGAATCCTGAACATACCATTAGATCCATTAAACGATTGATGGGTACTGATGAAAAAGTAAACATTGATGGAAAAGACTACTCACCACAAGAAGTATCAGCAACTATTCTACAAAAACTCAAAGCAGATGCTGAAAGCTACCTTGGAAGAAAAGTTACTGATGCAGTCATTACCGTTCCAGCATACTTTAATGATGCTGAACGTCAAGCAACAAAAGATGCTGGGAAAATTGCAGGTCTAAATGTACTTAGAATTGTAAACGAACCAACCGCAGCATCTTTAGCATACGGGCTTGACAAATCACAAGACCACACCGCACTTGTATTTGATTTTGGTGGAGGTACGTTTGATGTATCTGTACTAGAACTTGGCGATGGCGTCTTTGAAGTAAAATCTACTGCAGGAGATAATAGACTTGGTGGAGATGATGTTGACCAAGTAATTATTGACAAACTCGCAGAAGACTTCAAGAAAGAACAAAATATTGATCTTAGATCTGATAAGCAAGCACTACAGCGACTTAAAGAAGCTGCAGAAAAAGCAAAAATTGAACTGAGTTCAAAACCAACAACTGATGTAAACCTTCCGTTCATCACCTCCGATGCAAACGGTCCAAAACACCTTACTCGAACCATTAAACGAGCTGAGTTTGATCAATGGATTCAAACAATCCTTGACAAGCTCAAAGGACCAACACAGCAAGCAATCAAAGATGCTGGCGATGTAAAAATTGACAAAGTAATCCTGGTAGGTGGTTCAACACGAATCCCTGCAGTACAAGACATTGTTAAGAAGATTACTGGCATTGACCCTGACAAATCCGTTAACCCTGATGAGGCAGTAGCACTTGGTGCTGCAGTACAAGCAGGTATTCTTGGCGGAGAAGTAAAGGATGTATTGCTTCTTGATGTTACACCTCTAAGCCTTGGTATTGAAACACTCGGTGGTGTTTTTACCAAATTAATTGAGCGAAACACCACCATTCCTACCAAGAAGTCTCAGATCTTCTCTACTGCAGCAGACAATCAACCTGCAGTAACAGTTCGAGTCTTCCAAGGGGAACGATCCATGGCAGCAGACAATAAACTGCTTGGTCAATTTGATCTTGAAGGTATTCCACCAGCACCACGAGGTGTTCCACAAATTGAGGTGACATTTGATATCGATGCAAATGGTATCGTAAATGTTAAAGCAGTGGACAAAGGAACCAATAAAGAGCAAAAGATCACCGTGACCGGTTCTAGTAACCTAAGCGATGATGAGATCAAGAAGATGCAGGAAGCTGCAGAACAACACGCTGAAGAGGATAAGAAAAAAGCAGAAGAAGTAATCCTCTACAATGAAGTGGATAACTTGATCTATCAGTCTGAGAAGATGAAAGATGAGTACAAGGATAAACTTGATAAAGCTCAGCTTGAAGAACTCGATAAAGAACTTGAGGAAATCAAGAAACTTCGTGACGAAAAGAATACAGACGCACTTAAAGCAAAGATGGACGAATTAAACAAAAAGGTCCAAGAGATGGGCGCGGCTATGTATAAACAGCAAGCAGAAGCTGCTGCTCAAAATCCTGATGAAAAGAAGGATGATGGCGTTGTTGATGCTGAAGTGGTTAACGAAGAGAAGACTGACGATAAAAAAGAATGAATGAAGCAATAACTATTGCTGCTCTTCTTCTTATTTTTCTTTTTGTAAGAAGAGTTGTTAAGAATTCGATGATCTCTGCAAAAAAAACGCGAATCATCAAAGATGAATTACTTGACATAGTGAACAATCCAAAGTACAAAGTGAGGGGCAAGTATGAGTAAGGACTATTACAAGATTCTTGGTGTTGAAAAAAACGCATCTAAAGAAGAGATTAAGAAAGCATACAAGAAACTTGCAAAAAAATACCACCCTGATTTAAACAAAGACGACCCAGAAGCCGAAGCAAAGTTCAAGGAAGCATCAGAGGCTGCTGCAGTACTTGGCGATGAGCAAAAGAGGCAACATTACGATCAATTTGGCACCGCAGATAATCCTTTTGGCGGTGGACAAGGCGGTCAAGGGTTTTCTGGATTTGAAGATATCTTCGGAGACATTTTCTCTGGTTTTGGCGGATTTGGTGGAAGAGGTAATCGACGGCCAACACGAGGAAACGATCTACAGTACGAATTATCAATTACGCTCGAAGAAGCATACAAGGGCGTTGAAAAACAAATTAAAATTCCTAAATACGATACTTGCAAAGCATGTTCTGGTTCTGGTGCAAAGTCACCTGATGCAGTAGATACCTGTGGTACATGTCATGGACAAGGTGTGGTGAATAGACAAACACGAACACCGTTTGGTGTGTTTAATATGCAATCCACCTGTCCTTCCTGTAAGGGAGATGGAAAAACAATTACTGATCCGTGTATGGAGTGTCATGCAAGCGGTAGAGTTGAAGTAACCAAAAATATCAAAGTTAAAATTCCAGCAGGTGTGCACACCCGTTCACAACTACGTGTTGCAGGCGAAGGAGAGGCAGGAGAACATGGCGTACCACCTGGCGATTTGTATGTATTTATCCACGTAGAACAACACGATGTATTTACACGAAAGAATGATGACATCATAATCAAACATCAAATTCCATTTTCCATGGCAGCACTTGGCGGAGAAATTGATGTGCCAACACTTGATGGCAAAGCAACACTCAAAGTACCTGCAGGGACCACTGCTGGAACTATTCTAAGAATGAAAGGACGAGGTATCCCACACCTTGGCAGGTCATCATCTGGTGATTTACATGTGGTGATTGACATCCAAGTACCTAAGAAAGTGTCCAAAAAAGCACGAAAGCTCCTTGAAGATCTTGACAAAGAGATTGAGAAGAAGGGCTGGTTCTAAATACACTCAAAGATACATTTTTATAGTATTATTCTAATATAACACCATGAAGATCTATTCATGGCTTGTTGCACTGAGTTTATTACTGCTTATTGCAAACTTCACATTTGATAACACGCAAGTGCAAGATTTTCTCATAACCCATCACTCTAACTCTGATAATGCCATTGAAGAAAATAGAGCAATATTGAATTTTTTACAAACAGGCGAACTTACTGTAACTCTTACGGTTGAAGAATATGAACATATGCAAGATGTACGAAATGTGAAAAAGACATTTGCAATGATATCCATAGCCATTATTGTATGCACGCTCCTACTATACTGGTTTAAACGACCAGAGATTAATTTTACACCCGTGGTAAACGCTACTGCAATTATTATTGCGCTCATTGCAGTACTTCCGGGTAAAATATTTGAACTATTCCATGAAGTAGTATTTCATCAAGGTAACTACACCTTTGCAACAGATTCATTTCTAATAACGCTTTATCCAGGAGAATATTTCTTTGCACTTACCGCATGGATTTTAGGTGTAACATTATTACTCTTAATCAGCGTAGAATGTGCACGAAAGCATTACTGGCGACGTAATTTTCTAGTAAGACTATTTATCAAAGAATGAGGCAAATCACTTTCTGAAACAAGCTTTGCTGCAGTATTACTTGCTTCTTCATCTTGCATACGCACAACGGCATTTACAAAAAGTTCAAATTGTGTGGTGATGTGCTTTTGAATGTGTGCTTCTGCATGTGCCAAATCAAGAAAATAGTTTTTCTTTAGTTTTTTGAAGATACTTTCTTGTGCTTTCATATCTTTGACAATTCGATGAAATTCAGTTAAAGATAACACACGCTGTTCTTGTCTATCCACTTCTTCCATCTTTTCATCAAGCTCTGCAAGTGTTTTAAGCGCAGTTGTTAATTGTTGTACATAGCGCTTAATTTCTTTTGCTTGCTTAATACGATCTTTTTGAGACATACCTGTTATTCCACGAACAGTTAATTTCTCTCCCCAGTTTAGTTTTGCATCTTCATGAAGGGTTTGATCAACTTGGCCAGGTATCTTTTCAAGAAGATATAACACCTGTTGAACTTCTTTTGGATCGTCTGCCTGAAATGTAGTCACGATTTGTCCTAGCTCTTTGGTTGTTCGAGTAAGATCTTTATCTGCAGCGCTCAGTTCAGAGATGCCGCCATGGGCAGAAAATTGTGTTAAAGCAGCTGCAAGAAGAGATACTATTTTCTTCAAACGTCTTTTTCTAAATAAACCCATGGGTCATTACAAGAAATAATGCATTTAAATGTTTCGAATGAGAAGGCTTTTTATACTCTCTTTCATCAAAGAAATACATGTGCGGCATTATTGGCATTTTCAATAGTAAGAACGTTAGGAAGCAATTAGCTACTGCTCTTGAGGTGATGCAAGCACGAGGACAAGATGCATCCAAGGTTTACACAAAGGGATCATGTGGTATTGGACATAACTTACATGCCATTGTCAATTACACACCACAGCCGCTTGATAATAGACTTGTTACGAATTGTGAAATATACAATTGGGAAGCACTCAATAAGAAACACAACCTTAATGCAAAAAATGATGCAGATGCACTACTCAAGATCCTTGAAAAGAAAGGAACAAAAGGACTTGATGAAGCCGATGGAGTGTATGCACTCTGCTTATGGGATAAGGATACTGTAATTCTTGCACGAGATGTTCTTGGAGTAAAGCCATTATGGTATACACATAGCGATGTGTTTGCGTGTGCATCTGAAAAGAAGGCACTTGAAGCAGCAGGCTTTCTTGACATTCATGAATTAAACCCAAGAATGATTTTGACCTACAACGTCAAAACAAATGAGATCACACTCAAAGAACGATCCTTCTTTACACTTGAAAAGACACACAAAGATAAAAAGAAAACAAAAGAGCTTCTTGAAGCTGCGATCAAAAAGAGAATTCCAAAAGGACAAAAAATTGGACTCTTATTTTCAGGCGGTGTTGATTCTACGTACATTGCAACGATTCTAAAAAATATGAACATTCCATTTACCTGCTACACGGCAGGAATCAAAGAAGAAGGGATGAAAGAAGCAGATGATGTGGTGTATGCAAAAAAAGCTGCAGAATTACTTGATCTTCATCTCAAAATTTCATCAATCCCCATTAGCAAAGTGCCAACGTATCTAAAAACCATTGTTCCACTCATTGAAGATTCTAATGTGGTAAAGGTTGGTGTTGCACTGCCGTTTTATGTGGCATGTGAAGAGGCAAAAAAAGATGGTGTGCGGGTGATGTTTTCCGGCCTTGGCTCTGAAGAAATATTTGCGGGGTATGAGCGGCACATCAAATCATCAGACATTAATGAAGAGTGTTTATTTGGATTAAAACAAATGTATCAACGAGATCTGTATCGGGACGATGTGCTTACGATGCACCACTCTATTGAACTACGATTGCCATTTCTTGACAAGGCACTCGTGCAAACTGCACTTAATCTTGATCCAAAATTAAAAATCACCAAAGAAAATAATAAAGCAATTCTTAGAACCATTGCACAAGAAGCAGGAACTCCAGAGATTATTGCACAACGAAAAAAGAAAGCGGCGCAGTATGGGTCTAAGTTTGATAAGGCGCTTGCAAAGCTGGCAAAGAAAAAAGGACTCACCAAATCTGCGTATCTGCGAACCTTCTACCCAAAAGCAAATTTGCGTGTGGGTGCACTGTTTTCATCAGGAAAGGATTCAACGTATGCACTCTATATTATGCAGAAGATGAATTATGAAGTTTCATGTTTAATTACACTTGAGTCTAAGAACTCATCTAGTTACATGTTCCACACACCAAATATTGAACTTACCAAATTACAATCACAAGCACTTGGCATTCCACGCATGGTGCAAACAACAGAAGGAAAAAAGGAAGAAGAGCTTGCAGATCTTGAAGCTGCTATTAGAGAAGCAAAAAAGAAGTATAAGCTGGATGCTATTGTGACGGGTGCTATTTTTTCAACATACCAGAGAAATAGGATTGAAACTATTTGTGACAAGTTAGGATTAAGTGTCTTTGCACCGTTGTGGCATAAAAACCAGGAAGAGGAAATGCGAGAACTTATTTCTGCTGGGTTTGAAGTGATGCTCTCATCCATTGCTGCATATGGACTTACAAAAGAGTGGCTTGGAAAGGTACTTACACTCAACGATGTGGACAAACTTGCACAACTTGAGAAAAAATACAAGATCAATGTTGCAGGCGAGGGAGGAGAATTTGAATCCCTGGTCATCAACGGACCTAATTTTTCAAAGAAAATAGACATTACCAAATCAAAGGTAGTGATGGAAGATGAAAATACAGGAAATTTCATCATAGAGGAGGCACAGTTAGTATGAATGATCACTTTGAACACCTTCTGGCACGTAAGGATCAGCAGATTGCAGAGCTTGAAGAGAAAAACGACACCCTTCTTGGTACAATATTTAAAAAAGAACAAGAAAACGCTGAATTAAAGCGTAAATTAGAGGATTTACAGCGGGCTTTTCTGAGATCTGAAGACCACATAGAGCGCCAATAGGATAAATCGTTATAAATAGAATTTTACTTCCTTTATCAATGCGAAGGCTCAATTTATATCAAACAATAGATATTCTTTCACGAAATGGTTTTGACCATAGTGATGTAGGACAAATATATGTAGCTGGTGTAGATGCTGCACACGATAGTTTTCTTTCAAAAAAATGTCCACACGGATTTGAATCAGGCGATTCACTACTTCGAAGAACAGCACGAGAATTTCAAAGAAATGTGAGAGGGTACTTTTACGAGGTTAGAACTCAATGTGTTATTAAGAAAAAAGAACGAGCAGAAATCATACTATCTATTCCAGAAATATTCCCCTTCATTACTGAATCAGATGATGAAGTGTTTATTGAAGGTACACTAAGAGATTTGCTTTCTGAAAATAATCCTGAAGTTATGGAATGTATTGGTTGTCGGATTACTGAGGGTGCAAAAGAATATGCTGATGTAACAAGAAGAACGGATCACTATATTAGAGAATATGAAGCTATTCATAATGCATTACGGAAGGAACAACAATGACCACTTTTGAGAAGGAGCAATATTTTGTTCCAGATACAAATATTTTTCTTTCAGACCCTACTGCAATAGATCAATTTAAACCACAGGATAAGAATATAAGAAATACAGTTGTACTTCCGATGCAAGTTATTGCAGAAATTGATGAGAAGAAAAATGAAAGCCACAGTGATCGAGGATTTGCTGCACGAGAAACATTAAGACTTCTTAAAGAAAGAATAAGAGAATCGGGATCTAATTTACTTCAAGGAGTTGATTTAGAACCAAATTACAGAATAATTGCTTCTACAAACCTTTCACAAGGAACAGATGTAATAGATGCACACGATAACACGCCAGATAGTAGAATCATACAAGTCGTCAGTGATTTGCAAAGAGCGGGACATAAAACAACTTTTGTAACCAATGATACTGGTGCATATGTTATTGCAAATGCACTAGGTCTTCACACTGAATCATGGAGAGAAAAAGAAGTAGAAGCTACTGTAGAACCCTACAAAGGTTGGAGAGCATTAGAAATTGATCCTAATTTATTCTTTGATAAAGTACACCACAATCGTGGAGAAGTTGAAGTAAAACATCTTCCTATGGACGGATTAGAAGGACTACTTCCTAATGAGTTCGTTATTTTCACAGGAAATAGAGTTGAAACAACAGCACTACGGCACATAGATGGAAGACTTCACCGACTTTATCACTATGAAGGGAGACAATCTAAAGTAAAAGCAAAAAATGTACTTCAACAATGTTACATGGATGTGCTAAGAGATGAAGATATTGATGTGGTATTTTGTATGGGTGAGGCAGGAACAGCTAAAACATACCTTGCTACAGATGCTGCAATTGAACTCTGTTTTACTGATGAAGTTGCACGAAATGCAGGTAAAAGACCAATTGCACACCATACCGGAGATGAATTAAGAGAATTTGCTAAACTACTTATCACAAGACCTGCTGTAAATGAAAATAATAGAGATGTAGTAGATCTTGGTGCAATTCCTGGTGACCTCACAGATAAAATGATGCCGTGGGTTGCACCCATTTATGATCAAATTGAACAACTTGCGGAAACATATAAGATTGATGCTGATATGATTGAGGATTTAAAAAAAGAAGGGCTACTTGAAATTCTTGTTACTACTCATATGCGTGGTAGAAGTCTTACAAATGCATATTGGGTCTTAGACGAAGGACAAAATACATCTTTTTTCCAGCTAAGAACTGCAATGACACGTGTTGGTGAAGGGACAAAAATGGTTCTTACTGGAGATCCAAAACAATGTGATCTTAAAGGAATTGCTGATCGCAAAAATAATAGTCTTGTTATTGCAAACGAACGATGGAAATCATACAAAGGTGCAGCAACCATATACTTCCAAGGAAGTGAGTATGTTGTACGTTCAAGACTTGCACAAGAAGCAGTTAATCGTATGCAATAATTCTTTTTTTTTACAAATATTTTTTAGAAATAAAAGAAGTAATCTAACTCTACTTACTTTTTACTTTAGCCTTCACGGCTTTTTCAGAAATGATTGCGCTGTTACCCGTTGGGTCTTCGATGATCAGTTTTGCTTTTTCTTGACCCCACATGATTTTTTGCAGTTTTTTGAGCATGTTTTTAATTTTCTTTTTCTTATCGTTATCTTCTTCACTCTCTCTTGCGTTTTCAAGCGTGTCTTTGAAACGATTAAGGATACCTTCAACATTGGTCACATATCCATTTGATGCAGGACCTGGATCAAGAGTAATCATGTGTGGTATTTTAACGGTTGCTTCAGAACTTCGAACAACACGAACAGTTAAATCTTCTTCTGATTCAATTTCAAGTGTGTACTTAGCACCTTCTTTTTCTTCTAGTGCTTCTACATCAGATTTCTTAAATCCGCAGTCGGTGCAGTGCATGCCAAATACTGCAACATGTCCAAAATAGGGGATTTCCTGTTCTCCTTCAGAGAGGGTACAGGTGTTTTTTCCGCAAATAGGGCATGGTTGATTTTCAAGTGTATCCATATCTTACTTGAACATAAATTTGTTTAAAAAGATTTCTAAATGTATTCCAGAAAGGCTATTTTCTCGTCGATTTAGTTGTCGATTTCTTTGCTGCCTTCTTCTTTCTATACCGATCATCTACGTGATTGAGCTGAGTAAAGAGCATGTAAATTATAAGGATGATCATCATGAGTTCAAAGACTGCGTTAAACCATCGCGGAACCATTTGTTCGGTAATGATATTAAAGAATTTCATGGCAGTAATAAGAGACTCAAGTAAGAATATTCCAATAACAGCACAAAGATAATACCATGGGTCTAGATAGATGCTTTTGTGCACATCCTTCATTCTAACCAGTTTAATGATAAGATAGAATGCTACAAGAACAAGTGCAATGTTATAGATTGGAGCAATTTGTCCAACGCATGTTGTTGCGCTACATGCTAAGACCATTGTTTCTCCTTGACCACTTCAATTTGACGCAAGATTGCACCAATCAAAAAGGCCATAATAAAACTTGGAATAATATGACGGAGATAGTTAATACTTCGCATGATGTTAAACGCATCAAGCACACCCACTATTTCAACTACTGCAAATAGGATGAGTGCGATGATCATCAGTTTCCATGCACGAAGTTCTTTATTTCTGTGGCTTACTTTGTAGAGCGATGATGCAATGATTCCTGCTGCAATTGAAAGAAAGACTACTGTGAGTTGTAGTACACCAATGTAGAACAGCGTATCTGCCATGCATAAATTACACGAAAACTCCTATTTAAATGCTTCGTTCGAAGGTTTTATAACACCTACCACAACAACACTCACATGGAATATGAAGATGCAGATCTCTACAACACATTAAGAACTGAGGAACAACTGGCAAAAACACGAATCCTCAGAAGAGAGCTTGGTGATCACAAGACCCTTGATGTAGGGTGTGGCACAGGTATTAGTTCTTCACTCTTCTCAGATGTGGTGGGTATTGACCCAAAGCAAACGCTGCTTGATGCAAATCCATATCCTCATGTGCGTGCAAGTGCTGAAGAGATTCCATTTGGAGATAACGAATTTGAAGTAGTTATTGCTGTAACATCCATTCATAATTTTAGTGATATCAAAAAAGGACTTGATGAAATGAAACGAGTAGGGAAGAGATTTGGTTTCTCGCTACTTAATGCAAGTAAAAGAACAAAAGAATGCATTTCCATGATACAAGAACGCTTTATTGTTGATAAAATCATTGATGAGCAGACTGATACTATCATTATCTGCCATAAAGAATAGTCTAGTGCACACTACTGCCATCTGGCACATCAAGTGTGATTGGTTTTCCTTTAATGAGTACAAGATTGCCATCTGCATGCAGTTGTTTACCAGTAATTTCTAACTTTACTTTCATGAAGTCATCAAAGAGTATGCGTGATGTTTTTGGTTTTAAGCCTTCAGGAACTGCGTGATCTCCAGGTTTTGCATCAGGTGCTTCTACAACTACTATGTCCTCACCATGATCTGCTGCAAGAAGCATCCCAAAGCTCTCAACACCGCGAAGTTTTGCTTTTTTAAGATTGCACACGACAAGCACGTGTTTTCCAATAAGTTCTTCTGGTGTGTAGTATGGCGCAATTCCTGAAACAATTTGACGTTGTTCTGTGCCAAGGTCCACTTGTTCTTTGTAGAGTTTATCTGCACCTTCAATTTTTTCAACTGCAGTTATTTTTCCTACACGCAAATCAAGAGTGAACTCTTCTTCAATAGTTTCTTCAATTCGCGGGAAAAGAATTGGTGACTTTTCAAGTTCATAGAACTCTTCTCCATATTTCCACTCATCAACGGGTGTAATGCGAACGCCAAGGGCAGCTGCAATCTTTTTTGTTGCATCAGGAATGCAGGGATGGAGTAAAATGATGAGTAATCGAATGTGTTCTAGTACATTATAGAGCACCGTATCTCGTCCTTGTTCGTTTTTCCAAGGTTCTTTTTCATTCAAGTATGCATTAATTCTATTGGAATATTTGCTGAGCTCTTCTAGCACACGATGATAGGCATATTGATCATAGAGTGATTTAATATGTTCTACATCTATACTGATCTCTGATTCACCTGATGGATTTACAACACCACCATAGTATTTTGTGGAAAGTACGGTGATTCGATTCACTAAATTTCCAATATCATTTGCAAGATCTGCATTATACATCGCAATAAGATCTGATTCGTTAAATTTACCATCATCTCCATGTGTTACACTTTTGAGCAAATAGTACCGTAGAGCATCAACACCATATTTTTCTAGCAGTTCTATAGGATCAACACCATTCCCTTTGCTTTTACTCATTTTTTGCCCGTTTTTATCATTGATAAATCCGTGTACAAAGAGTTTTTTGGGAAGATCATACCCTGCTGAAAGAAGCATTGCGGGCCAGATCACTGCATGAAACCACTGGATGTCTTTACCAACTACGTGAAGATCACAGGGCCAAAAACCATCTTTTCCTGCTGTGAGATAATTATTCAGTGCATCAAACCACACATAGAGAATGTGTTTGTTATCGCCAACAAATTCAATACCCCAAGGTAAGCGTTCACGAAGACGAGTAATACTTAAATCATGAAGTGGCTCTTTGAGTCTTGAAAGTAATTCATTTCTTCGTGATTCTGGGATGACATACCCATTTTTGATAAACTCAATAATTTGCTCTTGATATTTGGATTGTTTAAAGAAATACGATTCTTCTATGCGTAGTTGTACTTCACGATGACATTCTGGACACATTTCATTGTCAAGTTCTTTTTCTGTCCAGAATCGTTCACAAGGAACACAATACCATCCCGTGTATTCTCCTTTATAGATATCTCCCCTATCAAGAACCACTTGTGTAAATTGTTTTACGTGGTCAATGTGATCTTTGACCGTAGTTCGAACAAATCGATCATAGGAGATGGATAGTTTTTTTGCAAATTCGATAAAGATATGTGCTTGCTCATTCACAAAGTCTTGTGGAGATTTGCCCTCATCACATGCTTTGTCATAAATTTTCTGACCATGTTCATCAAGGCCGGTTGTAAAGAGTACTTCTTTACCCAGTAGTCGTTCCCAACGCGCTCTCACATCTGCTAGAATCTTTTCATATGCATGACCAATGTGTGGTTTTGCATTGGGATAGTCAATTGCCGTGGTAACAAAGTAAGTTTTCATAGGATCAAAAAAAGAGAAATAGTTTATAAAGGTTCTTAGGTGTTTAAGGAAAGTACTTGACCTGCGATCAGAATTTCACAAATGCCATCTTCTCCATCTGCATGTAATAGGTCTGCTTCAAAAACATGAATACGAATATTTTGGACAACATCATTTGATCCTTCTTTAATCCATGCCGTTTCACCATTTACTTTAATGCCACAGGTGTCTGCTTCTCTATTTACACCCACAAGAGAAATGGTAGTTATGCCGCCTTTTTTAGGTTCTGCTGCTTCTTCTGCTTGTTCTTGTTGCTTTAATTCTTCTACTTCTGCCTTTTCAGCAGAGGATGGGAAGAGTGGTTTTGCGGTAAGATCTGATGCAGAAGGTGGTTCATAATCAATTAAACCAGACTGACCAGTAAAACTACAACCGGCACAGATAAACACTGCGTAGATACACACGATGAGAATGGAGAGTCTACCCATACATGAATAAAAAGAAAAGTCAAAGATAAATGTTTCGTTTATGTAGCAGTAAAATCACCATTATTTCATCTTTTTGGTGATAGCAAGCTTTTCATTACAGGATTCACAGTGAAAAACCACTGCTTTTGCTGCTTTCTTCTTTTGTTCTTCTTCATCAAAGATTTGAACTGATTTTCGCTTAAAAGGAACAGCAACTTCACCTTCGTGAGCACATTTTGGACAAACGTATTGAATTTCACACTCAAGGGTGTCTTCATATGCCTCTTTTTCAACATTGTGTTTACATTCAGGACATTCGTATTCTTTTGAACGAATTTTTGGCTTGCCAGTTTTTTCATCAAGCGGTTTGCCCATCTTTGCCTTGCCACATTCGGGACAAGGTTGTTTGTATACCCAGGCAATAATTTTGCCTTTTTCGCCTACTGCTCGTCTTGTCATGTATACAAGATCATCCATTGATTCAGGAAAAGTAACCATACCCTATCGTTTAGAAGAATTCTTTAAAAAAGTTTTCATGGACATTAAAAAGGAATAGAAGAAGAAGAAGAAAAATCAAAAAAATCTATTCAGAGGTACTATTCTCTTCGCTTGCAGGAAGCCAGTCTAATGCAATGGCATGACCAACTAACGCCTTCCCATTACCAAACAGGTTTCCTACCCATGATGAGAATTTAAATAAAAATGTACTTTGATCTGATTTATTGTCTAGATCAAGATCATTTGTTTTTACGATTAAAAAACTTCCAATGACAAGGAAGATTAGGATTATTACCCACAGTTTCATTGTACTCCTCCTGAGTTCATGATTTCACGAACGTTTCTAAATGATGTTTTTGCAAATTTACGAAAATCTTTACCTGCATCTCGCATACTAATGAGCGTGTCAAAGACATGTGTGCTTCCAAGGGGCAGTTTTTGCCCTGCAATAATTGAGAGTTCTTGCATTTGTTCAAGTGCAAGTGCACGCGCTATAACTGATGCTGCTGCAACTTCAATGTACTTATCTTCTGCTTTGGTAACCAGTGTTGCACCAGGAACATCAGCACCCGGATATTGATCTACAATAACCTCTTCATCGGTAAATTCAAGTGATTTAATACATTTATGATGGAGTTTATTCAAAACAGCCGTAAGACCAAACTTGTCTACTTCTGTGTTGTACTCTTCCGGGTACATGTTCACAAAGTACACTTTTGCAACATCTTTTACTTTCTTTGCAAGAATTTTGATTTTTTGATCTGAAAGTTTCTTTGAATCACGAATTCCTAGGTCTTCAAGAGCTTTTCTTTCCGTGTCATCTGCTTTTACTGCTGCAACAACTATGCCTCCAAAGGTATCTCCTTTAAGAGATTCGTCCGAACCAATACGCGTTGCCATGAAAATAGTGTGTTTTGTAGGTATATAAGCATTTCGAATCATCTATTCAAGAAAGAGTAAATAGAAACATTAATTAAGGAGTTTTGAGGATAAAAGAGATATGATGCTGAGTAATTGGATTAGTTTGTTTAGTAAGACACATGACCAAGAGCACGTTTTAGAAGTTTCTAACAATCAAATTAAAGATAGGCTTATTGCAAATGGTGCAATGCAAAAAGGATGGTTTGCAAGTAAAAGGCTAAGAATGAAATCAACAGATGAAGTAATTAGAGTACTTGATGCTTGTGGTGTAAATATACGAACAGAACACATTATTTTATACGATGGTCACCTTGATATTACAAACCACAAAAGCAAAGAGAATGCACTAGATGTAAAGCTAGTACATGATATTCATAATGTGGGACGACTGCACCTTACCGGTGTACAAGATACGCAAAAACTCTTTAAATTCTAAAACGAGTCTAAACTGGTCTGACTCTTCTTTTCTTTCACATTCTTAAACGTAGCCCAAGATTTTCTAATAATATGAGAAACATTTGGGTTATCCCAGTGCTCATCTATAAATTTACGGGTGTTGGGGTCTGATGCATACCCTGAACCAAATGCAAGTTTGTGGATTTTGGCAAGTTCTTGCATTTTTCTGTCACGAATCACTTTTGCAATAATAGATGCTGCTGCAACAACAGCGTGTTCTTCTGCTTTGTGCTGCACGATGAGTTCTGCTTCGTGGTTGAGACGTTTAAAGAGATATTCCTTGTACCCATCAAGATTTCTATCCGGACAATCAATGATCACCTTGCCTGGTGTAAGTGCTTCAATTATTTCAATGGTTTTATTGGCTTCAAGTTTATTGAGATTAAGTGTGGAGGATGCAAGTGCATCATCTATTTCTGCAGGATCAATGATCACTACATGATAGTCTTTTACCACTTTAATGATACGATCAAAGAGTGCTTCTCTTACTTTTGGTGTGAGATCTTTGCTGTCTTTTACACCAAGTACTTCAAGTTTTGGAAGAAGGGCATCATCTATTACAACGCCGCACATGACCAAACTACCAAGCACAGGGCCTCTTCCTGCTTCATCTATACCTGCAAGTAACATGTAAAAAAGAAGCGTGAGGTCCTATATAAGTTTTTACAGACCCTTCTATAGACCTACAATAAAGCTTCCAATAAGGCCACCAATAAGCCATCCAAAGCCCACAAAGACAAGACTACCTACAATAAAATCAATACTCCACAATTGTCCTTTTCTATTATTCATTGAGTGTGATAGTCCCATTTGTTTTTCGTATGGTGTTTGTTCCTTTTAGAGGCTGCCCCTCTGTTTGAAAGATTATTTTAGAGGATTCAAAACGGCTTGTGCTTGCTATAATGACTGATTCGTTGATAATACTTACCGTATACTCTTTTCCACTAATTTTTTCAGGAAGAGTAAAATTTCGAGCATACCCTTCACTTACTTGCGTTGCAAGAAGTACTTCATCAAAGAGTGTATCTACCACAGAGCGAAGACCTTCTTGTTCAATTTGGGTTGTTCGAGAATTCGTATTCACTATAATCACGGAAGTTATTGCAACCATAAGACCAAGTGCTGCAACAAAGTAAATTAACAACTCAATTGTTGCTTGGGCTTTATGAGACTTCAACATACGTCCCTTTGTTTTCGATCTGTAACACATACGTTCCCCCTTTTGAAGGCAAAGTACCAGTGATATTAATAGATGTTGGTATGATGACTTCCGTGTTGGTATTACATACCATGAGCGATATTTCTCTATTAGCAAGAGTTCCTGCATCCATTGATGATGGAAGACGAATGCGCACATCAGCTTTTGATGGGTACCCTAAATAGAAAACGGTTTCTGCGGTGTCTGCAATACGCTGACCTGCAATATATGCATGCTCTTGATCAACACGACAAATAAAATCCGTGCTTTGTTGAGTATAAATAAGAAATAAAGGAATAAGGACGGCGATCGCAACCCCGATGACAAGCATGTACTCGAGTGCTATCTGTCCCTTATTCATAAAATTATTGAACTGTTTTTACAATTCGTCCTTTTGCTGTGTGTGCAAGACCTGAGTCGCTGTTCACATATGAAATGTTCACATCTTCTTGGAATCTTGATCCAGCTGTTAATGCAGGACTACATGTCACGACAAAAGTATCTTGTTCGCCGTTAACAATTGTTGTGTTTGATACGTTTGTACCACAATCGTTAATTGCAACAGTTACGTTTTCCATGTCAAACCCTAGTCCATTTAACATAACTATTGTTACTCCTGAAGCAGCTGTTGCTTGTGCGTCTACACAGTTGATACCACTTTGCATTGTACATGTCTCAGGTAGGAATCTTTCTGGAGAAAGAACACCAAAGAATGCCAGTGCTGCGATAGAGGCAAGTACTACTAATATTGCCCAACCGTATGTCATCAAGAACTCAAGTGCTGCTTGACCTCTATTATTTACCATACATTACACCTCCGTAGCATGATTAGTTAAAAATTGTAATTCTCATATTTAAATGTTGGCATTTAATATCGAGTATAATAGAGGATATAGGTTGATAAGAAACATATTTTTTCATAAAAGACCAATAAAAAAGATTTTTATATCACCATTTTAATAAAACATGCATGGTTGCACTACCACCTTCAAAACAACGCGGAGCTAAAGGAACAGAACATCTTACCATTTACAAAGCACCCGAAGATGATGATGCAAAAGAGCATGGGATGCGCGTTGTTGTTCTACAGAGAAAACATGTGCTTACGAGCTATCATGAAAAAGGATACATGCTGCAAAAAGATCACAAAAAATTATTTCAACATGCAGATAAAGTAAAAGCAGAAGTAGGTCCTACAGGAAATAAAAAACGTTCATGGCGAGAATGCACCATTCACTACAAAAGCCACAAGTATTCTGTATTTGTTGAAGAACGACATCTGCCACGACTATTTACATTTATTAAAGAATAGAATATTACTCAGTAGTTAGAATCTCGCACCCATCTTTGGTTACAATAACCGTATGTTCTGCTTGACTCACAAGCCCTTTACCTGAATCAATCAGTGGCGGGTGTGCATGTAGACAATCTAAACGAAGTAAATTCTTTAGCGCCATCTTTACTTTAAATACAGGCATTTCTTCAGTAAGATAACGTGTGGTAAATGGCATTCCTTCAAACAACCCAATAGTTTCAAGCACCTTACGATCACCAGGTGTTCGCATAGGCTTGATATCAATTTGTGAGAAGATCGTTGGTTCTCCTGCTTCAATGACTTTTCCAGAACCAGATGAGGCAAATGGTTCTATGGCAAAGACCATACCTTCTTCAATCACTACATCGCTTCCGTTGTTATAGTTAGGAATAGTTGGACGCGTGTGAATCGTGTTATAGTCAAGTCCATGACCTGATAAGTTTACTACTGGCGTAAATCCTTTTGCAACAATGGCATCTTCAATTGCTTTTCCAATTTGCGTTGTGGTAATGCCTGGTTTAATTATGGCAATTGCTGCGGCAAGTGCATCACGTGATGCTTGTACAAGATCTGCATGCTCACCACTAAGATCAACTGTAACTGCATTATCACCAATTGCACCATGTACTTGTGCACCACAATCAAGACTTACCACATCCTTCTCGAGAACAGTGTTATCTCCTGCTTCAGGACAGAAGTGTGCTGCAATACTATTTCGTGCTATTTGTGTTGGAAATGCTGGCTCTGCGCCAAGCTCTTGGATTTTTGCGTCAACAGCATCACAGATTTCAAGAACACTTGCACCTTCTTTGATAAGTGATTTACCATACGCAAGTGCTTGTGCTGCTATTTTTCCTGCTGCTTTCCAATCGTCAATGTGTTTTGTGTAATGATCATTCATGTGCTACGTATCCTTTGAGAAGGAGTTTTCCCATCGTGCTAAGAGTAATGGATATTTTTCCTTCATGTTCATGGGTTTCTACAACACCCAGGTCTTTTAATCCTTCTGATTTTCTATTCCCATTTACGTGGTAAGAAATAAGTGGAAGACTCATTTTTGCTTTTTTTGAAAGTTCATCAAGTGAACTGCAGCAGCTCTCATCTTCGAGTGCTTTAAGTAGGTCCATTTTTTTATCTGTAAGCATTTTGTAATATGAAAATTTGAGGATAGGAAGCACCATTACGTTTGGTCCATCAACTGCAATTGCTTTAACGCCATTCACAAATGAGGCAGATGTTGCCGCGCATTGTGTTGTGGAATCACCAGATGAGGTGTTTACAATAAATTGGTGCGGGTTTTGGTCTGCCGTTACTTCTGCAATGGTTTCAAAGAGTTTTTCCCAGATATTACCTTCGATGGTAACTACAGACACCTTCGTATTCTTTTCTTCAAGTTGTTGTTTTATTTCCTCTGCTTTTGCTTTACGTGATACTGGCGTAATGAGAATAACTGTTTTTGAAGGAAATGCTTCAAGCCCTGTAAAGAGATTCTTAAGTCTATTTGCGTCTTTTCCAATTGGTGCAATGGTAGTGTATTCCATTCGTATCTGGCCCTGATGAGGGTTTATAAAGATTTGGTAGATTGTTTAAAAACAAGAACATAAGAATCAATTAAGGTCGTACAGGATACGTGGTTTCTTGGTAGGTGTTATAACAGTTACATTCACAGACGTGATTTTTGCAACGGTACTCATTGGTTTCACCAAGTGGCACATAACTTTTTTCTTCGCACGCTTCAACACAGAGTGGATAAAGTGACTCATTTTTAGCAAAGCACTCTTCTGCCATATCACAGCTCACTATGGCTACATCTGCAAAAGCAATAGCATACCAGGTGTCTGTTTTGGTAAATACGTATGTAGTAAGATATTGATCTTTGAGTTTGTCAGTTTCAAGGTAGTGCACATACCCTGTTGTTTCATTGATTTCAACACGATCAACTACTCTGGTAAGCACATCACTTTCATCAAGTCCCTGATAAATCATCTCACCCGTGTCTGCGTATGCTTCATACGTGCCATATTGCACATAGGGAAAGTAGAATACAAAATCTTCTTTAGTCATTTGTGATTGTATAGAAGGATCAATGAGATCATAGACCACACTAATATTGTTTGCAAGCAGGGCATCACTAAATGCAATTGCTCGCTCTCTTAAGAGTTCTTTATCGCTTAGTGGTTTTTGAGGTACTTGTTCTTGTGATTTTAATGCTTCAAGTTCTGCTTTTAGGGCATCAAGTTCTTCTTGAAGGGCATCAACCTGTGCATTATCTTCTAAAGATTCCTCTTGAATATCTTGTTCTTCTTGCACTTCTTCTGCTTGCTTAACCATTTCTTGTTTAGGCTCTTCTTGCTCTACTTCTTTTTGTTCAAGTTCATATGCAAACGAGTTTTCTATATCTTCAAGAGTGATGTCTTCTGTGTCATCACAGATTGCATTAGCATTCATATCAAGGCAACATTCGCCTTTTTGAGAGATGTAGGGTGCGTTACATACTTGCAGAGAACATCCTACTAGAAAAAGAAGCAATAGCGCAGATAAGAGTACTTTCATGTAGTGGAGTGCGGTTTTTAGTTAATAAAGCTTCGGGATAAATAAGGCAACACAACATATATATACCACAAGAACAAGAATCAGACATGGTACTTGCTCTTGCTATAACATTTGGTATTATTGCATTTGTAGTTTCCTATTTAGGAGAGCATTTACATATTGATAATACGGAAAGCAGACACCAGGCACGATCATTTGGTGTAGGGTTTGTAATCACTTATATTTTTCTTGAACTTATTCCACATTCTATTCCTGATAATGGAGATACTGATCTCTTTTTCTTCTTTATTTTACTTGGATTTGTAATATTCCATCTACTTGAGAAATATATCTATCAACATGCAAAGGGTAAAACACTTCGAAAAGAACTAAGAGAAGAGCACATGGCAGTGTTTAGCCTTTATCATATTCTTGTGGGTATGTCTGTAATGTTTTTTCTACAAAGAAACATTGTCGAAGGTATTTTCTTCTTCATTCCCTTGGTCCTGCATGATGTACTTTCAAGTGCTTCAATTAAATACATGTATACACCAATGAAACGAAGAAAACTATTCAAATTTATTTTCTCTGCAACAACACTTGTAGGTATTTTTATAGGGTATTATACAAGCTTTTCACTCATGTTCTATCAAGGACTTATTGGCCTTATGGCAGGGAGTTTACTGCACGTGGTTGTTCGTGATGTTGTACCTGATAAGAAAGAAGGTGTTGCGCTCTTCTTTGTACTTGGTGTTATGACCATGATTGGTTTTTTAACCGTTAGTTTTGTGAGTTAAATAAAAAGAACACTATTCTAGTTTTGAATCAATAAGACGCAGCATCACTCTTAGGTTTTCTTTTGGAGTATTGTTCTTGAATAATGCTGAACTCATGATTGCAAGATCTGCTCCCGCATCACGTATACCAAGAATATTATATTCACTAACGCCACCATCAACTTTAATCATTTTGTGTGTCTTTTGTCTTAGTGCTGCTATCTTTTTAAGCGTACCTTGTTGAAATGGTCTACCCGATTTTCCAGGATGCACACCAAGAATAAGAAATTCATCTACGTCTTTGATGAAAGGAAAGAGTTCTTCAATAGGTGTTTCTGGATTAATTGCAAGACCTACTTTAAGACCAAGTGCTCGTGCTTTTTCAATTCTCCAATGTACTCTTCCTATTTCAACATGAAAGTTCACAACAAATGCGCCTGCATCCCTGTATGCTTTGAACTCACGTTGTGGATTTTTAGACATAAAGTGTACATCTCGCATCATGCATGTTGGAAGTGATTGCACAACCTTTGGCGTGTATGGACTTTTTCCTTTCGCAAATTCTCCATCAATTACATCTATGTGTAATCGATGTGCATGCTTACAAAGTAATTCCCAAGGAACGATTGAAAGATCAACGCCGAGAATTGATGGGCTTATTTCCACGTTCGATCCTCCGTATTTCTTCAACACGTCGCTTGTGTCGTTCTTCTGTTGAGAATGGTGTATCTAAGAAAGTAGTGATAATGCCTTTTGCTTTAAGATAGGATGTGTGTCTTCCTGAAAGACAGCATATGTTTGCATCATCATCTTCTCTTGCAAGTTTTGCATCTCGTTTTGACGCCATTGATGCTGCGCGAATACCTTTTACTTTATTTGCTACAATGCATACACCAAAGGAACTTCCACAAATAAGAATTCCTTTGTCATTTTTTTTCATTGCTTTTGCAAGTGCATAGCCATACACGGGATAATCATCTGTTGGATCGTATTTTTTATTACCAACATCTTTGAATTTGATTTTTTTTTGCTGCAAAAATCCTTTTATTTTTTCTTTGAGCAAGTACCCTGCATGATCAGAACCGATGTATAGCATGAAATTTTAGGAGTTTAGAAGTATATAAGGCTTACTCTTTAATATGCAGATCTTGTTTAAATTAATTGTTCTAATCCTCTTTGAAATTCTGGTAAGGATAGACGCTTGTTAGGGTCTGGTTGTGTTGCAGCTTCTATGAATCTTTTTGTTTTTTTATTGAGCTTTCTTCCAATTTGAGAAATAAACTCATCGTGAATACGTACGCTGTTTTCAAACCATGTAAACAATGCATGTAATTGAGCATTACGATTATCTTGTCTACTATACACAACATCAAAAGGAGTACACCCTGTAAGTTTATGAGCAATTGTTAGACCCATTCCAAATACATCTGCTTTAGTGGTATATGTTTGATCTTGATATTCAGGAGGAATAAATTTTGGTGAACCATGAATTGTTCCTTCTTCTTCTTTAGTGAGAAGTGCTTCTGGAAGAGAAGGATGATGAGGTATTGATCTTGTAGATCCAAAGTCAATCAAACCTAGTCGCTCATCTTGCATAAATGGCCCACTTGCATACAACAAATTTCCTGGTTTAACATCAGCATGTATGAGTCCAAGCGCATGTAATTCCCTTAATTGTGTACTCAAAAAAACCATTCCTCTTAACAAAGAAGCTTCAGATATTCTTGTTTCATTTAGATTAAGGCCTGGGACATATCCTGTGAGTAAAAAGCCATACCGGTTATTTTCTCGGTAACCATAATAAGTTGGAAAAGAATCTGATTGTAATCCCAAATATTTTGATACTTGTTGTTCACGTGAAAATGCTTTTTGAGCACATCGTTTAGCAAATGGGTCCACTTGCTTTGTTTTTTCATCAACGTGCTTGTGAAAATCATACACCCGTAATGTTGCACTCTTGTCACCATTTGAAACAAGATACGCATCACAAAATCCACCAAATCCTAGCGTCATTGGATTAATAAAACCATGTGTTTGAAGCAAGGAGTTAAGATCGGCTCTTTTAGATGATTCTTCATCTCTTTTTTTACCAAATAACATCAGACTAGCAACTCAACACCCCTTTATAAAGCTAAAGATTAGATCATTCATAAAAAGTGGTGAACACACTGTGATTCTACAGTTTCGACTGTAGGCTACGAAATATAACGTGCGCTAACGCTTAGTTATATGAAATGTTTAGAAAAAATGGTGACCACACTGTGATTCTACAGTTTCGACTGTAGGCTACGAAATATAACATGCGCTAACGCTTAGTTATATGAAATGTTTAGAAAAAATGGTGACCCCGCTGTGATTTGAACACAGGACCACTCGATTATCAGTCGAGCACTCTACCAGGCTAAGCTACGGGGTCGTAACAGGTTTTGGACTCGGAAGCGATTTATAAATGTTGCTGTCAATTCATTAGGCACAAGAGCTATTGTCCCAGGTACCACAAGACGACAAATAGACCAAAACCAATCACCATGAGCCAAAAGGCAATGGTTTGTGCAATGAAAATAAGCGTTGTTTTATGCATTGTCCATTTTCTTTTTCAGCGATTTTAGTCGAGAAAAATTATCCCTCTCTTGTTCGTTAAGGACAAATTTAATCCAATCAACGGTATCTTGCATGTTTGGAATTTGAATGTGTTCAAGACTATTTACTCGGCGTTTTGTTTTCTTGATTTCTTCTGCCATCGCTTTGATTTTCATTTCCATACTAGCAAGTGCAATGAGTTCTTGAAAGAGATGTTGAAATTTTCGTGTTGCTTCTGCAAGTAGGGGTGATCCTTCAAAGTGTGCAACTTCGGTATCACGTGTTCGTTTTACGTGCAGTTGTGGAATCCGCACACCAAGTAGATTTTTTTCCACTTTATGCAGTGTAAAACAAGGGAGTACTGCATAGGAGAAGGAACGACTTACAAAGATCCCTGTATATGCAAGATCAAGAGAGAGTGCTTTGTAGGTTTGCACTACTTGTTCGTGTATGGCAATTTTTCTTTTCTTGTAGTCTTGCACATGCATCAAAAACTCACGAATGAGTGCATCTTGCTTTCGCTTCAAAAGAGAGTGTCCTTTCTTTGCAAGAAGCACTTTATGCTTTAATTCGATAAGTTCTGATCGTGTTGGTGTGGTCATTGTGGTGTGTGATATTTCTCCAAGAGTGCTGGTTTAATTTTCTTGAGTTCTTTTGCTTCAAACATACCAAGTAATTTCCATGCAACATCAAGTGTTTGTAGAATCGTTCTGTTCTTATCAAAAGTTTGATGTACAAATTGTTTTTCAAATGCCTCTGCAAAGTCAAGGTATACACGTTCTCTTTCAGTAAGAGCGCTTTCACCTACTACTGCTACAAGATCACGAAGTTCTTTTCCTGTTGCATAGCAGGCATAGAGCTGATCTGCTACTGCAGAGCAATCTTCACGTAGCTGTCCACCGCCTACTTTTAATCGTGAGAGACTTCCTAAAATATTAATTGGCGGAAGTACGCTCTTTTTGTAGAGTTCTCGTGAAAGAATAATCTGACCTTCTGTGATGTATCCTGTTAAGTCTGGTACTGGGTGTGTTTTATCATCACCTGGCATAGTAAGGATTGGTAGTTGTGTTACTGATCCTTTTGCACCTTCAATTACTCCTGCTCGTTCATAGAGCAGTGCAAGATCTGTGTACATGTATCCTGGATATCCTCGACGTCCAGGTACTTCCTGACGTGCTGCTGAAACTTCACGAAGGGATTCACAGTAGTTTGTCATGTCTGAAAGAATTACAAGTACGTGATGTCCGTGTTCGTATGCAAGATACTCTGCTGCAGTAAGTGCTGCTCGCGGTGTCATGATTCGTTCAACAGATGGATCTGATGCAAGGTTAAGAAACAATGCGGTGTGTGCAAGTGCTCCTGTTTCTTTGAAAGTTTCAACAAAGAAATCTTTTTCAGATTGTGAAATACCCATTGCGCAAAAGACTACACTGAACTTTGCTTTGTCAAGAACGGTTGCCTGACGTGCAATTTGTGCTGCAAGTTTGTTGTGTGGAAGTCCACTTACCGTAAAGATAGGAAGTTTTTGTCCACGCACAAGTGGTGTGAGTAAATCAATGGTTGAGACACCTGTTTGAATAAACTGTTCTGGTTGTATTCGTGCTGCAGGGTTGATGGGTTCACCTTGGATGTCAAGGTATTTGTCTGCGTAGTGTTTGAGTCCATCAATAGGTTCTCCTTTTCCATCAAAAACACGACCAAGCATTTTCTTTGATACACCAAGCTTTGCAGTCTCACCTGAGAAACTTACTTTTACATCTTTAAGTGAA
The DNA here is from genome assembly GCA_964544335.1 of uncultured Methanosarcinales archaeon. Classification (GTDB taxonomy): domain Archaea; phylum Nanobdellota; class Nanobdellia; order Woesearchaeales; family JABIAG01; genus CAZJAJ01. The sequence continues at coordinate 99,407 of CAZJAJ010000001.1, forward strand.
ATTCCTTGTGTTCCTTCAAAGACTTGTACTACTGCTTTGTCATTGTGTACTTCAAGTACTTGTCCGGTAAGTTGCTTTCCACCTTTAAGTGTAATTTTTGCAATTTCTTTGTAGGCAACACCTTCTATGTTTTCTAGTACTACAAGTGGTCCTCTTACGGATTCTAGTGATTTATAAACTTTCATTGTATACCTCGCTTCATGGTTTTAATGCACTTTTTGATGTTATCCTCATCTCCATATTTGAGTCGACCAATGTCTTCAACAAGTTTCATGCGTTCAATACTACTAGCTGTTTTTCCTTTCTCAATTGCTGCAAGACCTTGATCGTAGAAGGTGTTGATTGCTTCAAACAAGAGGTACTGTTTTGAGAGAGCACAGTATTTGTCAACGTCATCAAATGCGTTTTGTTGTAAAAAGTCTTCACGAAGAATTCGTGCAACGAGCAATAAAAACTGTTCTTTTTCTGGCATAGCATCTTTACCTACGAGTTGTGCTATTTCAAGAAGTGATGCTTCTTTTTGCAAAATAGTCATAGCTTGTTCTCTGTAGGAACTCCATTGCTTTCCAATGTGATCATTAAACCAGTTATCAGTGATGTCAGTGTATAATGAATACGAACGTAGCCAATTGATTGCCCAGTAGTGCCGCTTTGCTGCAAGTTTTGCATCAAGTGCCCAGAATACTTTTACAATCTTCAGGGTATTTTGTGTTACGGGTTCTGAGAAGTCACCGCCTGCTGGAGATACTGCTCCAATAATGGTGATGGATGCATCTTTTTTTGCAAGTGTTTGTACCATGCCTCCTCGTTCATAGAACTGAGCAAGTCTACTTGCAAGGTATGCTGGGTATCCTTCTTCACCAGGCATTTCTTCAAGACGTCCTGAGATTTCACGCATTGCTTCTGCCCAACGTGATGTTGAGTCTGCCATTATTGCAACATGATATCCTTGATCACGGTAGTATTCTGCTATGGTCATACCTGTGTAGACAGATGCTTCACGTGCGGCAACTGGCATGTTGGATGTGTTTGCAACAAGAACAGTTCTATCCATGAGTGGTTTTCCACTTTTTGGATCTTTGAGTTCTGGGAAGTCACGAAGTACTTCAGTCATTTCGTTACCACGCTCACCACAACCCACATATACAATGATATCTGCATCACACCATTTTGCAATTGCTTGCTGTGTTACGGTTTTTCCACATCCAAAGGGACCTGGAATAGAGCATTGTCCTCCTTTAACGGTTGGAAAGAATGCATCATAGACACGCTGACCGGTAATGAGTGGTTCTGAAGATGTTGTTTTCTTGAGGAACGGTCTTGGTGTTTTAACAGGCCATCGTTGGAGCATAGTTACGTTTGTTTTTCCAACTACAGCAATAGTATCTTCAACGGTGTAGGATCCCTTTGAAATTTTTGATACTGTTCCTGATACGCCAATGGGTACAAGTACTCTGTGAGTAATAAGTGATGATTCTTTTACTTCACCTAAGATATCGCCTTCTGAAACGGTGTCTCCTTTTTTTACTTTTGGTGTAAACGTCCATTTCTTTTTTCGATCAATACCAGGTGCACTAAGGCCCCTTCCAATAAAGTTACCTGATTTATCTTTAAGGACATCAAGTGGTCGCTGCACACCATCGTATACGCTTGTGAGAAGACCTGGACCTAATTCAACGCTAAGAGGCATACCAGTGTTGGTTACACTCTCGCCGATGTTAAGACCGTCGGTTTCTTCATATACTTGGATGACACTTTCATCTTTTACGATTTCAATGATTTCTCCAAGGAGTCCTAATTTTCCTACTTTTACTACATCACCCACCTTTGGGTTTTGTACATTTTTTGCTCTAACCACGGGGCCAGAGATTTTAACTATGCTTGACATCTATACTTACTCCTACTGTGTCTTTTACCTGATTACAGCGATCTTGATAATCTGTAAAAGACACAGTAGGAGTAACTATGCTTGACATCTATACTTACTCCTACTGTGTCTTTTACCAGATTATCAA
>CAZJAJ010000001.1:101521-350984 GCA_964544335.1 uncultured Methanosarcinales archaeon
TAACTATGCTTGACATCTATACTTACTCCTACTGTGTCTTTTACCAGATTATCAAGATCGCTGTAATCAGGTTTCTCAAATCGATCTGGTATTGGTACTATGATTTTATCATGGTTGATTGTTACGTTCTTGAGTAATGCTTCTTCTATCATTACTACGTTGCTTTTTGCGTTTGTAATCAGCTGCTCTATTTCTGTTGCTGATACTCCTTCTGAAACTTCATGGGTGTCTCGTATTCCACAAAGACCAAATCCAATTACGGATAGTCGTGTTCCTATGATGGTAATCATATGATTGCCCTCCGTATTTCTTCAGGAGAAAATCGTGAGTTTATGAGTTTGAGAATTAAACGAATATTTTTTAGCTCAATGGTTTTTTGTACACTGTATGCAAGTAGTAAGCTAATATCAAGACTACTTTTTCGCGCAAGTGAGATGGCATATTCTTTTCTATATCTGAGTAATGCTTTTACCATATCTTGAACAGTAGTTGAATCTTGCACGTATGAACCAAATGGTGTATCTTTAACTACATCTTTTACATCGTCAATAGTTTTAACGTGTGCAAATTTTGCAGGATCTATTTTTCCACCCGAAACATATTGAGGGTTTCCAAAGCATAATGCAAAACGGGTGTTGTGAAGATCAATGAGTAGAGATGTGTAGTTTGAAAGTGTTGGATCTGATTGTGCTTTTTTGTGTAGTGAAGTATAGTATTCTTGCAGAAATTCATTTTCAAATGAGAAGAGATCACCTGCAAGGATTGATGATCTATGTTTGGTAATGATTGCACGGTATCGTGTTCGTTCGAGTTTAGATAAGAATTCATCTAAGGTCATATTTTGGAACCGCTGCATGTCATCTTCTGTAAAGTACTTTGTTGGATGAATAAGTGAACCAATTTGGTATCTATCTGAAAATTCACTTTTTTTACTTCTTAGCATAGCTAGAATAAACATCACTTCATCTTTACGATAGAGTTGAATGAAGAATGGTCTGTGTTGCTTTGGCACATAATCTATGAGTCTTCGAACTTCTTTTGCTGATTGCAGGCGAAGTGATTTGTGCACTACGTCTTCTCTAAAATCTTCTTCGATGAGATTGAGAATTTCAGGGTATCCTTTTTTCTCAAGAAGAAGTAACGCATCTTTGTATGACCCTTTTGCCATAACATGGAGTTCTTCGTTTGATAGGAGTTTTCCTTTTGCAGAACGAATTCTTGCTGAGGAGTATGCATAGGGAGCTACCTTTAGTGCAGGATAGAGAATAATTCCTACGACTAGTACAAGTATTCCCGCAATGCTTCCTATCAATACAAAACTCATGCGTGTTTCTCCATGATGGATCTGATGAAGACTTCTTTGTCTGCCATAAGGTCTGCGAGTGTATACTCAAGTTCTTCATTTTTTGTTATAACGCCTACTACGGAAAAATCACTACGAGTTGCTTTGGTTCCTTTAATGGTTACACCTTTTGGAACATGATATGTTTTCACACGATCATCGGTAATGTGCTTTAACATATGTTCTACAACACGTTTTTTGTCTGCTTTGTTTAAAGATTCAAGTTGTTCTTTTACTGCTTGCATCACTCGTTGTGTGTTGTGTGACTCTACTGCAAGAAGCTGCTGTTCTTTTTCAAGTTCATGTGCACCCTTTAATCGTTTTTTCATGTGATCTAGATGGGATTCATGTTCTTGCGTGTACTCTTCAGAGTGTTGTTTGTATGATTGCTCAAGTGTTTTTTTGTATGTCTTGAGTTCCTTTTCTTTCAAAAGGAGTAGTCGTTGCTCTTTTGAGCGTCTATCCGACTCGATTTTTCCAATGATGTGTTTGCTGTTATCTATTACTTCCATTTCTATACTTCTTTTCCTGCTCTTATGCAAGTGCGTATACAAACATCAGTAAGATTGCAATTACAAACCCATAGATTGCTTGTGTTTCAGGCAATGCTGCAAAAACAAGCATTTTACCGAGTAGTTTTTCATCTTCTGCAGTTGCTCCTGCACCTGCTGCTGATGCAATACCTTGCCCAATTCCAGAACCACATGCTGCGATTCCAATTGCAAGTCCTGCACCAATTGCGATTAATCCTGCTGCTTCCATTTTTTGTTTTCCTCCTAAAGTGTGTCTTTTGTTTTTTGTGTTGTAAATGCACTAAATGGTTCTCCACCCGCGTTGTAAAACTGGGAGAAGAACTCAATATAATGTAATCGTACTGATTGAATTGAACTGCCAAGGACATTCATGGCAAAGTTAAAGGTGTGTCCAATAAGTAGGACAAGCATGAAAAGGAATGGACCTAGTAGGTTTACTTCATAGAGTTGCGTTGCAATGATGTTTACACCCATTGCAATACCGCCTGTTGCAAGACCAAGTGCGAGTAGGCGTGCGTAGCTAAGCCATGTTCCTAAAAATCCAGTGATGTCCATAATCCCTTGTATTTTATTTTTAAGATAGAGTAAGATGCTGGTGATGAGTAATAGTACGAGCCCTATTTTTGGTTGTACGAAGAATGCAACTGCTGCAAGCTGTAGTAAAAAGAAAGGAACGGGCTCAAGAAGTATTCTCTGATACGCTTTTTCTTTAATTGCTTGTGAAACAGCAAGTACAAGTCCTAGATTTAAGTGAATAAGACCAAGTGCAAGACCGCTAATGAGTACGAGCTTTGCTTCTGTAAATGGGTTAATGAGTAGCGGTGTTATTTCTATAAGGTTTCCAAAGAAGGAACCAAAAAATACACCAAATAGGATGGTAGTGATTGAACACACTCCAAGTAAAAATGCCATATCTCTTTGTACGTTGTTTTGTGCTCTTGCAGTGTGATGTAGTACAAGTGCTAAACCAAGAAGTAATACACCATATCCAATGTCTGAGAACATAAAACCAAAAAAGAGTGGAATGAAAAAAGACATGAATGGTGTTGGATCAATGCTTCCATACGTTGGAAGACCAAACATATGGGTTAAAAATTCAAAGTGCTTTACGTATGCATTGTTTTTTAATTTGGTTGGTGCTTGAGGTTTTCTTAGGTATTCAACATGCACCTTTAATTCGTCTGCAATAGGTTTTAGTGATGAGATGGTGTGTGTTGGAATGTATCCTTCTAGAACAAAGGTGTGATCTGTTTTTTTAAATTGACGAGGCGTTTCATAACGCTCGTGAAGAATTTTGAGAGTGTGTTGTATGCATCGTGCTTCTTTATAGTATCGTTCTGCAAGTATTTTTAGACGTGCATGATATTTTTGTTCTTGTTTTTCAAGACGTTTTATTTTTGCTTTAATCAATCGCTCTTCATTTTTTGGTTCATGATTAAGTGGTGGAAGAGAGACAACTCTTGCATCAATAGATGAAAGAAATGCATCGACTTCTTTTTTAGTTTCACCGATAACCATGAGGTGCTCTTTGTGTCTACTTACACTCAAAGATGTAGGAATGATAATAGATTGTTTTTTTGAGATGGTGGCATATGTAGCGTACACATGATCTGATTCATGCGGGAGTGCAATGCCTTTTGGAATTTCAAGTGTGATGCCTTGTATTTTAGAAAGTGTGGTAAGAAGTGATCGTTGTTCACGTTCAATTGCTGATTTTTTCTTTAAGGTAAGAGAAAGTTGATCCTTTACCTTGTTCATACATGCAGTTGCTCGTTGTATTGCTGATTTAACGGTGGTTTTTTTGAACGTAAGATCACATCCATTTTTTGTGTGATCTTTTAACTGCTCAACCACCCAAGTGATATCAAGAAGTGCTGATGCAAGTTCTTGTGTTTGTTTGAGAGGAAGATCTTCTTCTATGTGTACATCAGGTTGGGTAATGTGTAGTGCTCCAAGATGATGGAGGTGGTCTAACAGCTCTGCTTTTTTTGCATGCAGACCTGTGATACGTACGTGATACAAATCCTCAGTTGCCATTTTTTATAATGTGTGCCACACTCTTTTTTGCAATCTGAGCAATTTTTGCGTCAGAAAGTTCTTTTTTTTCTACTGTTTTCACAACCGTTTGTTGTTTTTTTTCTAGTTGAGCAACTATTTTTGCTTGCTCCTTTTCAAAAACATCAGAAAGTTCTGTTTGAAGTTGCGTGAGGCGCTTTGCATACGCTTTATCTAACTCTTTTTTTTCACGTTCTAGTTCTGCAAGAAGTGATGTTTCAAGTTCTTTTATGTGCGCAACACTTTGCTTTTCTTTTGCAATTACTGCCTCTAATATGCCCTTCATAACCTAGAAGACGTTGCTGGGTACTGTTTAAAAAGATTATTGATGAGATTATTTATATACCATTTTAGAAAAAAAGAGGATTAATCACACGAAAAAGAAACAGAACATTTTTATACTCATTTTTCAAAAAAGAGGTATGCCAAAAAAATCTACAAAGAAGGCTTCAACTGCTAAGGCAAGTAAAAAGGATGCAAAAAAGGCACCAGTAAAATCTTCCACTAAAGCACCAACAAAAGCAACAGGTGCTAAATCATCAAACAACAAATTCTAGAAGCAACAAGTAAGGGAGCTGCTTCATCTAAAAAAATAGAGAAGAAAGTAACTAAAACACCTACAAAAGCACCAGAAAAAGAAGAAACAAAATCATCTGGTTCTTTTATGGCAAATATCAAACAACATATTCAAAATCATCTAAAGAATAAACAAGTTAAAAAGCAGCGAGATTCTCTTAAAGACGTTGAGCTTAAAAAAGGCAAGTTCTCCGTAAAGTCAGGTAATCGTGAATTTTTACTCACAGGCATTGATGGGTTTGATGAACTCATCGAAAAGGGTATCCCAAGAGGCGTTTCTGTACTTGTTGCAGGTGGTGCGGGTTCTGGAAAAACCATCTTTTGTCTGCAAGTCTTGTGAATGCAGCAATGAATGGTGAAAAATGCCTGTATTTGAGTTTTGAAGAACCACAAAAGCGTCTTGAAGAACACATGGAAGATTTTGGATGGGATTATAAAAAACTCAAAAAAAATCTACGAGTGGTGAGAAAAGATCCGTTTGCACTTACCAAAAGTGTTGAAGCACTGCTTGCTGATGCAAAAGGCGAATTACTCATTGATATAATGAAATCTTAGATATCATACCAAAGGGATTCAAACCTGACAGAATTGTTGTTGATTCCGTAACGGCAATTAATGCTGCATTTCCAAAAAAAGAGGATGGATACAGAATCTTCATTGAACAGTTCTTTAGATATCTTGAACATCTTGATTCCACGGCATTTCTTATTTCAGAAACTGAACAAGTTCCTAAAACATACTCAAAAGAGGGTGTTGAAGAATTCCTTGCAGATGGTGTATTCGTATTATATGCAATACGGCAAGGAAATGTTCGTGAAAATGCCATTGAAGTATTAAAACTTCGTGGTGTAAAACATCAAAAACAAATTGTTGCGATGGGAATTGATGATAACGGTATTACCGTGTACCCTGATCAGGAGGTCTTTAGTGATATCCAGTAAAACATTCTTTATCCTTGCACTCATGCTTGCAGTACTCGTGTTAACACCTGCTGCACTTGCTGTGTGTTCTGGAACAGCACATGCGTGTTCATCTCACAATGGTGATCAGTCTGCATGTACTAGTGCAGGTTGTTCATATAATAGCAACAATAACAGATGTCAATCAACACACAATACCTGTGATAGCTATTCAACACAAAGCACCTGTGAAAGCCACTCCTGTACATGGACTGAAGATAACAACGGTGGCGGAGGGGGTGGAGACACCGGTGGGAACGATACCGGCACAGGTGGTTCTGGTGGAAGTACTACCACAACAACCATTGATGGAGGCACCATTATTCCGGTTGATATCTTTTTTGAACAACCACTTGAAGGAGACATTGTTAAACGAGGACCAGTTACACTTGTTGTGCGAGCACTCAACGGCGGCGTACTTGATAATAGTATTGCCGTTAATGCATACTCTACATTATTTAGTAATATGCCATTAATTGGTGGGCACAATGGTAGGACAGGATATTATGGTACAACCTTCACTATAGATGAAAAGGATGCTGCAGGTAAACATACCATTCGTGTAACTGCTGAAAAAGAAGCATATGATGAACAACAAATCAGTATTACCGTAGATCCAACCATCACTATTAATGCAACCATTAACGGAACATTCGAGAAAGGTACACGTATCTACATAGAAGGAAGTGCTACCTATTTTGATGGAAGTCCTGTTACCAGTACACCAGTTGACTTAGTAATTTCAGCAGGTGAACAAACCATTGTTAATACACAAGTGAACATTACACGATTTGGAACACTCAAAGAAGATTACCTCATTAGTTTTGCAGATCCTGAAGGCGATTGGACCATTTCCATGACTGCAACAGATAGTTATGGTAATACAGGTACATATGTGTATGAAGATGCTGTTACCACACCAGAAGGTGTTGCATTTTATACGGTAACATTTCTTAGTCCTCTTAAAAATGGTGAATTCTCACGAGGAGATGCTATTCCTGTAACCGTTCAAGTAAGTGAAGAGGAAACACTGATTACGGATGCAATTGTTCAACTACGACAAAGTGATGGAAGCCTCACTCAGCTTCGTGAAGTTGAAGAAGGAACATACACAGGCGAGTATGATGTTGGACTTTCAGATGAACTAGGAACACTTCAGATAAGTGTGCAAGCAACAACCAATGTTAATAATATCACGCGAGCGGGAGGAAATAGTATTCCGGTGATTGTGCGAGCTGCAACCATTAACACGGTATTACTAAAACCTACATCCACTGAATTCTTTACAGGACAGCGTATTATCTTTGAAGGAAGAGCAACATATGATAATGATTTGCCTGTTGAAAATGCAGAAGCAAAAGTGCAATTTGGCAATAAAACCATCACGCTAAGAGAAACAGAACCAGGTATCTATAAGGGAGATTATGTAGTGCTTCCTGAAGACCTTGAAGTAAAAACGATGGTGCTTTCTGTAGTTGATGCGTTTGGCAGTGTTGCAAAAGGACAGAGCGAAGCAATTAGTATTGAACCTATTGGTGAATATGAACTGCAAGCACGATTATTTTACTATAATTACGTGAGACCGTTTTGGTATGCATACGCTGGTGGACTTGTGCTATTTTTACTGATAACCTATCCTCTCTGGCACGGCATGCACATGAGACGGCAATTAAAGAAAACCAAACGAAAAGAAACAGAAATACTTGATATGGAAAAAGACATACAACGAAAATACTTCAAAAAGCATAACATTTCACGAGAAAATTATGATGCACTCATGCTCAAATACAGAGAACGAGCAGAAGAGCTTGAAGAAATAGAACGAAAGCTCGACAATAAGATTCACAAAAAGAAAGCTACAAAGAACAAGAAGAAAAAAGCAGCTAAAGCAAAAAAGGTTGAGAAAAAGTCAGCTAAAAAGACGATAAAGAAGAAAACTGTTCGAAAATCAGCTACAAAGAAATAATCACAACATATATATAGTATAATTACAAGAATTTAGAAGAAAAAGGGGTACTCATTTTGCCAAAAACAACAAGTACGAGCGTGGAAGAAGTAGTTAAGGGAGTAAAGGAGCGAGGAGCTAGCCCTGAAAATGCTGATCTGATTACTAAAATTGCTAAGGGTGTAGATGGTCTTAATCAAGATAAGGGTGTCTTTGATTCACTTTCTACACTATTAATTTACAATAATGAGTCTGGAGTGTCAAAATTTGTGCATAATCTTGCAAGCAAAATTGAAGAAACAGAAGTTATTGGTGTTTTTACAGCACTTTCTGAAGATGCAAGTTCTGTTATGAAGAAAAGCATTGGTATGAGCGTTACGAATGTGATTAAGATGAAGTAAGCATCCTCATCTCTGAAGCATTTTTCTATGATACTCAACTGGTCTACTACCGCCATCATAGTTTAGAGAAGAATGTGATCCATTCATTTCAGTCTGATGCCAAATAGGAATCTCACCCTCAAGTGCAATACTTCTTTGAGTTGAAATAAGAAATAAAATACCATCAAGTGTTGAAGCTCCAAGAATTTCTGTACCACTTAGTCGAGAAAGAGCGCCTGGGCCCCAATTGTTTAATACTATGTTGTATGTCATTGTATTTAGGATATATGAAAAAGAGCGCCCCCGACCAGACTTGAACTGGTGACCTTGCGGTTAACAGCCGCACGCTCTACCTACTAAGCTACGGAGGCATCTAATAAAGAATGGATAAAAGAACCATTTAAAAAAGTTTTCATTCACTTTGGCGAAATCTTACTTCTTAAGCTGTATAAAGGCTTTAAGAATAAGACCCACTAAGATGAATGCGATTGCTTCTACTGCCAGAAAATTTGCCGCTGTAGAAAATCCTTGCCACACACCCACTGCTGCTCCTGCAAGACTGAGTAGTGCTAGAAGAAGGAATGTATTTGCAAGGAGTTGTGTTCTTGGAAAGTGCATCACATCTCTTCGCAGTTTGCTCATTCGATCATAAAGATCATAGAATTCTTGTTTGAGTGCTCCCATTTCAAGAGATACTTCTTTTGCATTCAGGTATTTCTTTTGCACATCTCCTAAGACAACGTCTTTAATGTCTGCTAGGTGGAGCATGTTTTTCTCAATTTCGTGAATACGATATGGATTAATGACATCTTTTTTTGTCTTGAGTGCTGCAACATCTGCCTGAAGCTTTTTGAGCTGTTTTTCAACATCTTTTGTAGCACTGTCAAAGTCTTTTTTGAGTACTGCATCTTTTTTTAGTGTATTTACATCATCATGAACGGTTTTTACCATTTTTTGATCATGTGCAATTTTATCTACTGCAAGATGTAGTGTGTGAACAGCTTTGCTAGATGCTTTATCCTTTTCTAATTTTACTTGACGCAAGGTCATGTCATGCAGTGTGCTCGCATGCATTTTTCTTGCTTTTTTGAGATTGTGTACGTCCTGTGCGACTCGTCTAAAAGAACCTTCTAGATTCTCTTCTAATGCGCGTAATGTGTTTGCCCCCATAGTATTTACAACAGATAATAGTTTTAAAAGAATTATTAGTCTGCAATACCACTGCTAGAAGGTATACTTGGGCAAGATTACTTTAGGGGAAAGCGCATATGTTTATTGCAATCATGACAAGTGTATGTGATGCCTTTTTCTGTTCTTCTTACAGTAAGGTTTTTACCTGGCTGTAGAAAATGATAACAGTGTTTGCAAAATGATGTTTTTTGTTCTTTTGAGAGTTTAAGGTTGTATCTCATTGCAAGACGGCGCGCTATTCCTACGTATCGGTTTGCCATAGAAGGGTTTGTTTTAACGGTATTACGTGCTTCTAAGAATAGTTCGTTAATACGATCTTTTGCAATGGCTCTTGCACCTGGTGCATTTTTCCTTGACATAAAAGAAAAGAAAGAAAAAGAGTATAAAAGCTTTACTTGACTTCTTTTAACTCTTTAATTTCAAATTTGTCGCCTTTTTTACGGTCAAATTCTTGTAATTTAGAGTCTTTGTCCTCTTCAACGTCTTCTACTAGAAAATCAACAAATCGTCTCCAAAGACTTGGTCCTTTAGGTGCTTTTGGCTCTTTTTCTTCTTTTGGAGCCTTTTCTTTAGATTTTTTTGATGAGGTTGTGCTTGCTTTACTTATTTTATCAAGATTTTTCTCAAGTTTTCCAATGTGCTTTTCAAGTTCTTTGATTCGTGCTTGATCTTGCTTGCTTTGATCTTTTAATTGATCCTGGTAGGCCTTATTGCCATCTTCAAGTGTTTTTTTGATTTCTTTTTGTATTTCAGCAAGTTGTTTTTGTACTGCATCAGCAAAAACTTTTTGATCATTTTCAACCGTTGCAATTTTGATGTCAATAGTTGCATCTATATCTTTTTTAGTAAGGATTGATGATTGCACATTACCAATGAGTGATCGGATTTCATCGTGTTCTTTCTTTGCTGCTGTTTGTTGATCTTTAAGTGCTTGTTTTAAGCCTTCGATGTGTTTTGCGTGTGCATCAACATAGGTTTCTAGTTGTTTTGATTTTTTAATGAATGCTTTATCGTGTGATAATTTGTCAAGTTTAGTGATACTTTGAATGACTTTATCAACTCGTTCATCGACGGTAAAAATCTTTGTTTCTACTTCTTTTTGAAATTTAACAAGGTCACCTGATTGTTTTTCTGATGCAATTTGAATGTTAATATTCAGTTTATCAATTGATTTATCAATGTGTTTTTTTACAAGAGCGATTTCTTTTTCAAAGTCATCTTTTCCCACAACTGCGCTTTCAATACGGAAAATGTGTTTTTCTAAAAGAGCAATTTTTTCAATATCTGCCTTAAGTAGCTGAAGTTGTTTGAGTTCAATTTCAAGATCTTTTACGGTTTTTTCTGTTTTTGAAATGCCACGTATTTTGACATTCCATTGCATGATACGTTCATTGGTTTTCTTAATGAATTGTTCGGTGTCTTTTGCAATTGCTGCAAGCTCTTTTTCAAGTTGGGTGTGAGATTGTTTGGTGAGTTTTTCTAATGCTTTTGTTCGCTCACGTACTTCTCGTTCTGTTGATTTTGATGTAGAATCTAATTTGTTTTGAAAAATATCAAGAGAAGAGTGTACTTTTTCCTCTAAATGGTCAAATTCTCCTCGTAAGTTGTGAACGTCTCGTTTTACTGCAGTAAATGCTACTCGCAGTGCTTTATCCAATTTTGGTACTGGCTCTATTTTAATTTCAGCTTGCATCATTACCCCCAGTAGTATGCTAGCTGCAAGCATTTTAAACATTATGACAGATGAATATATGTATTCCTACACTTGTGTTAGTAGATAGACGTAGAAGAGGAGAGATCCTATTTGAGTATTTATTTTAGTGCTTTAATGCCAGGAAGAGTTTTTCCTGAGAGTAGAGCAAGAAATGCTCCGCCTGCAGTGCTTGCATGAGTAAACTTCTTTGCATAGGTGCCAATACTCTCTGTTGTATCACCACCACCTGCAATAGTTACTGCATCTTGCTTGGTAATTACTTTTGCAAGTGCTGTAGTTCCCTTATCAAATGGTTTAATGTGAAAAACACCCATTGGTCCGTTCCAAATGATAGTATTTGCTTGTGCAATAATATCTGAAAAGTGTTTAACGGTCTTTGGACCAATATCAAGTCCCTTTGCGGTTTGTGGAATGTTGTGAATAGGTACTGTTTTCTTGGTATTTAAGACAACATCAACAGGAAGCATAATATGTTTGTTTTTGATCAGTTTCTTTGCGAGTTTGAGATGCTTCTCTTCATAGAGCGATTTTCCAATTTCATAACCTTGTGCTTTAAGGAATGTAAAAATCATTGCACCACCAATGAGGACTGCATCTGCTGTTTTCACCAGTGGTTTGAGTAATTCGAGTTTGTCTATTTTTGCACCACCTAGCACAAGCACAAATGGATGATGCATGTGCTGCAAAACGTGACCTATCTCTGTGAGTTCTTCAACAAGATGCATACCTGCGTAGGATGGAAGATATTTTGGAACGCCAGTAATGGATGCTGCTTTCCTATGACATACAGAAAATGCATCATTCACATAGATGTCTGCATAGGATGCAAGTGCTTTTGCAAACGTTTTATCGTTTGCTTGTTCACGTTCATCAAACCGTAGATTTTCAAACATCACGTATTTACTTTTTGGAAGTTTTTTTGGAAGTACACCATTTACTTTTACGATGGGTTTTTTGAGTAGTGTTGAGAGTTTTTTTGCAACAGGATCAAGTGAGAGTTTTGGGTTTTTACCCACAGGTCGTCCTAAATGACCGATAATAATAACTTGTTTTGCTTTTGAGAGATGTTTTAGTGTTGGCAATGCTTCTTTTAATCTTGAAGCATCACTTACTTTTCCATTTTTGAGTGGAACATCAAGCGCAAGTCTAACAAGAACAGTTTTTCCTGAAACATCAAGATCGTGTAGTGCTTTCATTTGAGTTTAGCCATTAAATCAACCATACGGTTGCTAAAGCCCCATTCATTATCGTACCAACCAGATATTTTCACCATGTTACCATTTACTCGTGTCATTTGTGCATCAAAGGTCACAGAGCAGGGTCGTCCAACAATGTCTGAACTTACCAGTGGTTCTTCTGAATAATCAAGTACTCCTTTCATTTTTTTGGCATGTGCTTTTAGGGCTGCATTTACTTTTTCTGTGGTTGTTTTCTTTTTTACCGTAACAGTAATATCAGTAATACTTCCTACAGGAATTGGAACACGCATGGCAACACCATCAAGTTTTCCTTTCATTTTTGGAAGAACTTTCTCAAGTGCTATTGCAGCGCCTGTTGATGTTGGGATAATGTTTACTGCAGCAGCACGTGCACGTCTCCAGTCTTTACTTGGACCATCTACGATGTTTTGTGTTGATGTGTAGGCATGCACAGTGGTAAAGAATCCTTTTTCTATGCCAAAGGAATCATCAATTGCTTTTACCAGTGGTGCAAGTGAGTTAGTTGTACAAGATGCATTTGAAAGGATTTTGTCAGTTTTTTTGATTTTATTATCATTTACGCCCATCACAACGGTTCTGATCTTTGCATCATCACCTTTTGCAGGAGCTGAAATCACTACTTTTTTTGCACCTGCTCTCAGATGCAGGGATGCAGAGTCATATGTTCTAAAGAATCCAGTTGATTCACATACGACATCTACGTTTAATTGCTTCCACGGAAGATCTTCGGGATTGCGTTCTTGAAAAAAGGAAATTTTTTGTCCGTTTACGGTAATTGAGTTTGCTGTAGCAGTTGCTTTCTTTACTACGTTATGTGTTTGGACAGAATCATACTGGAGCAAATGTGCAAGTAACTTTGGATCTCCTAAGTCATTTATTCCAACTACTTTTATCTTTTTGTTAAGCAAGCATGCTTGAAGAACCATACGGCCAATTCGACCAAAACCATTAATTGCTACGCGTACAACCATGTATTCACCCCTTTATGAAAATACTGGTGTTGTGGTATTTAAATGTTTGGTTGATAAAAGAAAAGGAAGAAAATCTAATACACATCAAAAATAAAGTTGAGTGCATTAATCACGTATTTCCACACCACATACAAGATGATGGGATAGAGTACAATAGAAAAGAAGATCATTGACTCTGGAAATGCGTTAATTTTTGAAGTAAATTCAAACCCTAGTGTGTTAATGAGTGCAGATGCAAGTCCGTACACTGCGCCATACACACCAATTTTAACATTTCTATTATTGATAGGTACCATTTGCTTGGTTGCAAAGAACACCATGTTCCAAAGGCCCCAAAGCAGTGGTCCAAAGTATAAGAATGGAAGCGACGCTACTGCAGCGCCTTCTCCTTTTAATACAAGGAACGCTATCAGAAAAGGTGCGAGAACTGCAGGTAATAACATACCAGCAACAAACGCTCTAAAATATTTCATCTATCGTTTCTTCTTAGATGCTTTCTTTCTGCCACGTGCCATTTTAGCACAGGAGACGTCGCCATCTTTATCAATAAAGTATAGGTAACCAGATTCTTTTTGAACGCCAGGTTTTGCAACAACTTCTTTCTTTGCTTTGCCACCTTTTTTTCGTCCGCCTCGTGACATTACTGCACGTGAAACGTTACCGTTTTTGTCAACAAAGTAAAGATATCCTTTTTCTTTCTTAACACCTACTTTAGCAACTTTTTTTGCCATGATAATTTCCCCCCTATGGAATTATACCTCTATTTTAGGGAATTGAGTATTTAAGCTTTTCGCTATATACCGACGAAACACCGACGAGAAGAGGTTTTTTTAGAAAAATAAAGAAAAATAAAAAGAAAGAGATAAAATCTATTTGAGTTCAAATACCGCATTTACGGTTGCTCTTACTTCTAGATCTTGTGGTGATATTTCGGTGTCAACAGCTTTTACTGCAGCAGAAAGTGAAACACTATCTTCTGCCCCTCCAAAGTATTGGTATGGGTAGTAGTTGTAATCTGCATTACTTACAGATACGACATCACCTAGTTTTCCACCAACACCTGTTGCAAGTGCTTCTGCTTTTTTACGAGCTTCGCCAGCTGCTTGCGAAATTGCTTGTGCTTGTAGATCTGATTTCTTTTCATCAGTGATGGTGAACTGGATACTATTTACTCGTGTTGCACCATTATCTACTGCTGCATCGATGATTGCACCAAGTTCGTCAAAGTCACCAGTGGTTACCAGTAGTGTATGTGTTGCCATAAAACCATCTGATTCTCTGCCATCTTCTGTCCAGGTGTATTGTTCATATACATTGAAATTTTGTGTTTCAACAGTTACATCAAGTTCTTCTAGTGCCAAGCGTACTGCATCAACTTTGATTGCATTTTCATCTTTTGCAGCATCTGCATAGTCATCTTTGGTTTCAATACCAATGTAGACTTGTGCTTCGTCTGGCTGTACTTCAAGTGTTGCTGTTCCTTGTGCTTCTACTGTTTTTGTGTTACTATTTGTTGCACAACCTGTGATTGCAAGTAGTGCAATGAGTAGTATTGCTATAATATGTTTCATTCTTTCCTCCGTGTTAGTATGTAAAATACTATGAATGTGATAAGACCGCCAAGTAAAAACCAAATGGCAAGGTTAGGTTCTGATGTACTTACTGAAGTGGTGGTTGCAGCAATTCCTTCCATTGAAGGTTCTGGAACTAATCCGCCTGGTTTTACTGCAGAGTCTTGTACTACTTCTGCAGTCCGCGCGGTAAGTGGAGCAGCTTCCATCATAGCCATCTGAGCTGTTGTTTTACTTGACTGCCATACCTGCAACATGATTGCACCAATCCCCAGCGGAACGAGTGGAAGTAAATTTGCGAGTTTTGATTTAAGCCCCTTTACTTTCTTTGGTGAGATGATGATGTGCTTTTGAGCAAGTTTGTAGTGTTCAATGGTTTTACCTTTTTTGCTATAATGAAATTCATCATTATCAACAAGACCAGATGCCACTACTTTTTTGAGTTGATAATTGAGTGTTGAAAGTGGTATGTTCAGAGCTTTGCTGATTTCTGATGCTGTTGCGTGTTCTTTGTCTGCAAGATAGTTGAGGATTGCTCTACTTTTTTCTGAGGAGAGAACCTCTGCAAGTTCCTTTGCAGGCTCTTCTTCTAAATTCAGCATGATAAACTTGTTTTTTGCCATAGATGGGTGTAAATAAAGGGATTATAAATACCTTTGGTAAGGTTCGAATGGGTTTGAAGTAAAGAAACCACAACACTAATAAATATCAAAAGAAGGGTGAATTTCATGTATATTGAGATTGCAGCATTCATTATTGGCCTTATCTTCTTAATTAAGGGATCTGATACATTTGTACACTATGCGGGCGAGCTTGCAAAGAAATTTGGAGTATCTGATTTTATTATTGGTCTTACTGTTGTTGCACTGGGTACATCTATTCCCGAACTCGCATCTTCTGTTACTGCTGCACTAAGAGGCAATAGTGGCATGGTTATTGGAAATGTTGTGGGAAGTAATATTGCAAATATTGGTCTAATTCTTGGTATTAGCGCTATGGCCGCTGTTATTATGACTAAAGAAGACATGCTCAAGCGAGATGGCTATATTATGTTGTTTAGCTTTGTTGTACTTGCACTGCTCATGATGAATGGATCCATTGGGTTTGTTGATGCCATTATTTTACTCGTATTATACTTTGCATACACGATGTTCTTATTTGAGAACACCGATGATCCAAATGTAAAACGTCATTTTGCAGAATTTTTCGAGTATTTCCTCAAACTACAATATGTACGATCTGTGCGTAAACAAATTAATCATGCACGAAATGGTGAAAAGAAAAAAGTAATTCAAGGTGTGTACAAAGATATCATTTACATCATTGTTGGTTTAATTGCCATTGTTGCAGGTGCTAAATTTGCCATTGAAAATGCAGTATATTTTGCATCAGTTCTTGGTGTTAGCGACACCATTATTGGTTTAAGCATGATTGCTATTGGCACCTCACTTCCTGAACTGAGTGTTACTATATCTGCTGTGCGAAAGAAACTTGGTGATATGGCTGTTGGAAATATTCTTGGAAGCAATGTTGCAAATGCACTGCTTGTAACAGGTGTTTCAGGTTTGGTAACACCACTTGCTGTTGATTCATTTACGCTATTTGCAATTCTGCCAATAATGTTCATATTTGCTATATTACTCCTGGTATTCATTAGAACAGATTGGAAGATTAACAAAAAAGAAGGAATGTTATTTTTACTCTTCTATATACTCTTTATTGCATTCCTATTTTGGAAGTGATTTGATTATTTTTGCAACAAAGAATCCTTCGGTATCATTATCTTGAGGCCAAAGTCTGCAGGTGTGCTTTACATCAGGATGATACGTTTCTCCTTCAAATGAAAGTACTGCTTCTCCTTGGTTGAGTCCTTCAAGTGTAAATGGCTCGCAGGTTGCGTTTTCGTTTTTTTCTAAAAACCAACTCACCAGTCCTTCGTTTTCTTCAGGCTCTAGTGAACACGTAGAATAAATCATGGTGCCGCCTGGTTTTAGTGCTTTAAATGCTGCTTGGATGAGTTCTTTTTGGACATTTACTACAGATTTTAGTGATCGTGGGTTCCACATTCGAATGGTCTTTACAGATTTTCGAATGGTACCTGTTCCAGAACAGGGTGCATCAATAAGAATTTTATCAAAGCGATCAGTAAACTTACCAAACTGCTGACCTTTCATCATAGTCGTTATGGTATTTGTAATGCCAAGTCGTGTGAGGTTAGTACACAATGGTGCAAGTCTTCGTCCTTGTACTTCATTTGCTATGATGATTCCTTGATCGTTCATCATTTGTGCAAGTTGTGTTGTTTTAGATCCTGGTGATGCGGCCATGTCAAGAATAAATTCTCCTGGCTTTGGATCAAGTACCAGTGGTGGGACCATAGATGCTGCTTCTTGTATGTAGAAATATCCTAGTTGATGCTCAAGAGTGTTACCCGTGTCTCTTCGTCCTTCTTTATGGGAGATGAAAAATCCTTCCTTACACCAAGGAACGGGTTCAAGAATCCATCCTTGTGCTTCAAGACGCTTCTTTACTTCAGGAATGGTTGTTTTGAGTGTGTTTACTCGAATAGATCGTCTTAAGAAAGATAAAGAGTATTTTGCAAAGGTCTCCCAATCCGTAAGACTACTATAGCGGTCAACAAATCCTTGCTTCCACTCAATTTCTTCAAGGTTAGGAAATGGTCGTAACTTGTGCATACGAAGAGTATCTGGCAAGCATTTTTAAAAGTATTGAAGAAGAGAAGTGTTTTATGGGCCAAATACTAGTTTTTAGAGAAAACATGCTCTGAAAGCACGCTATCAAGAGAAGTCTGAGTTTCTGTAGGCGTAGTTGTTTCTGTAGATGCACCAGTTAAAGTATTTATTGGCACGGGTGTTTTAGGGTCAATGAGTTGAGAGACCATTTTTTTCACACTCGCAACTCGAGGGAGTTCTTTTGCTTGCATAACCCTTGCTTCTTGTAGGTCTGCATCTATGAGGTGACCAAATTTAGCATCAAGGTCTTCTAGTATGCTTCGCAGTTGTTGATTGGAAACTTGTTGTTTGAGTTCTGTAATGTGTTTTATGAGTGTATATTCTTGCACTGCTGCATGCACTTGCACTTGATGAATATAGGAAAACTCTTCTTGCAAAAGTACCATGAGGTTTGAGAGATATTTAATGAGAAGATGTTTTTCTTCTGTGGTGTCTTCTTGTGCATGTTTTGAGATATGATGAATGAGCGCATACGCCTTGTCATAGGTGTCTGATTCTTTTGCAGTGAGTATTTTTGCATATTGAGCATTTCGCACACGGGCTCGTGCACGTGATTTGTCAGTATGCCAGAAACGATTCCATGCGGTTCCTCTTGGCGCCTTTCTTTTATAGAGTAGGCGTTCTCGTTGTACTTCTTCCTTGAACTCTTCATGGATCTCTTCAAGAAGTTCTCTTGTTGCTCTTCGAAGTGCTTTTGGTTGTGCTGCAATAAAGTGTAAGTGCAGTGATGCATGAAGTAGTTGTTCTAATTTTACTATATCTTGATGTTCTTGTTTTCGAGCATATTGTTTTATGTCTTCAACAGAACGAAGAAGATCTTGAGCAATACGGCCAAATTCTTGTACGTGTTCATAATTACCTTGTTCACATTCTGCAAGATATCTTTCTAATACAGCGGTGTCATGTTTTGCTTTTTTTCCAGAAACAGACATCAGTCCTACGATGCTTCTAAGTGAAATGGTTGCTCGTTCAAATTGATTATAAGAATGAGTTGCGTGCTCTATCGTATGGCCCATGCATAATTATGAGTGTAGAGGTTCTTAAATGTTTCTTTACATAATATTTAAGTAGAAAGAGAGGAAAAAAGAGGTATGAAAACTGAAACACAATCACGAAGTCTTCTCAAAACCATTAGTTGGAGAGTTGTTGCAACACTTACTACGGCAGTACTTGTACTGATCTTTACTGGAGACCTTAGTATTGCTATTGGTGTTGGAGGGCTTGAGGCTGTGCTTAAATTACTATTTTATTATCTACACGAGAGAGCATGGTCACATGTTGGATGGGGAACATATTATAGAAATAAAGAATAAAGAAGAAAAGAGGCGTGCTTATAGCATACCTTTGATAATGTCTTTCAGTTCGTCTTTTTGAGCAAATCCTGTATGTCGTCCAACTTCTTTACCGTCTTTGAAAACAATAAGAGTTGGAATTCCTTGTACACCATTCTCTGCTGCAAGTTCTTGATTGTCATCAACGTTTACTTTAACAAATGCTGCATCGGTAAGTTCTGATGAGAGTTCTTCAAATACTGGACCCATCATTTTACACGGACCACACCAAGGCGCCCAAAAGTCAACAATTACTGGTTTGGTTGATTGTACTACGTCTGCTTCAAAATCTGCTTTGTTAATTTCTTTTACCATTTTTATTACCTCACCTTTCCAAAAAATTGCTTTCTTTTAAAGATATTGTTTAACCATATCTCTTTAGTTCATCATCTCTTGCAGCTCGAACATAGGGCGTCATGTCTTTTTCCATACGTTCTACCACCACATAAAAGCTTGATGGGTTAATACTAAAACCACTTCTGTAGGACCCTTTGCCATCATGACCTATTTCTCTTATCCAGAATGGGGTACAGCCATCAATTTTGTCTGCAAGTAGTTTTTCTGCTTGTACAATTGCATCATGTACTGCTGTTTCTGCTGCATGACAGTCAGATGGACTGAGTTGTAATGCTCGCTCACCACGTCGTGTGAATGAGTAACGGGATGCGTATGGTCCTTCTGCGTGCGCAAATCCACCGGTTGTTAACCCTGAACCTGCTGCGTGTTCTTGTAAGTAGTCTCGTATGCCAACTGAAATTATATCGTTTTTCATATTCATAGTTCTTTTACCACGTATGGGCCCTCTTTGTGGTAGCCCAATTGTTTTATGTAGTATTGCTTCACGCCCACACCCGAGATAACAATGAGTTTGCTTTTGTGATGTTCTTTGCAGATGTCTTCTGCTTGTTTCATCAGTTCTTTTCCAACACCTTTGTGTTGTACGTTTCCTTCAGCGCCAAGTTCTGTTGCAGTACCGTAGACATGCAGTTCTCTTAGCAGTGCATCGTTTTCACCAATTTCTTTTCTTGATGGGTTTGCTGGAAATCGCACTCTGCAAAATCCAACAATGCTGTCTTTAATTTGTGCTTGAATAAAGAATTCTTTTCCATCTGATGCATCATATGTCATGGTGCTATAGGTCACATCACCTTCTGCTGGCTTTCGTCCTATTTCTCTGCACCGAATACATCTACATTCCACGCCTTGTTGTTCTCGTAGTTGATCAACGTATTGACGAAGGTTGGTTCTATCAACACCTGATTCGGTCATGTATGTTGGAATGTCTCGTTGAATTCTCATAATTCGACAATATTCAGGAATAGTAGGAGTAAAATCTACGAGCATTTGTGCTGCATCTTTTGTGGTCATTGGTGTGTAAAGACCTTGTTCGTATTTTTTGTAGAGTTCAGTTCCCTTCATGACCATGCAGGGATAGAGTTTAATCATATCTGGTCTCCAATCGGGATTGGTGAAGAGTTCTTTTAGTCCATCAAGATCTTTTTGATACTCAATAAGTGTGAGATTTGGTTCTGGAAGACCTGGCATCATATGGTAGGTTACTTTGAATCCTGCGTCTTTGAGTTCTTTTGTTTTGTCAATAGAATCTTGCGCAGTGTGTCCTCTGTTGATGCCTTTTACAATTTCAGGATATACAGATTGCACGCCAAGCTCTACTCGAGTGCAACCATATTTGAGTAGGTCATCAACATCACATGCTTCCGCGCCTGTTTCAATAACGAGTGCAACGCATCTAATTTTTGCAGTTTCATTTCGTAGTTGTTCTTCTTCTAGTGTACAAGGTTGATTTCTGAGTTCTTCTTGTTTTGCATGAATAATGGACTCACGTTTTGGATCATCTTTTGGTGTTGCCATTTCAAAGAAGTCGTTGAATTTTGCAACATCAAGTTCGCCATCCTTGTAGAAGAGTTCTGAGAAGTCATTCATTGCTTTGTACACGAGTTTAATGAACATGTCTTTGTAAGATTCATGCAGTGAGAGAAAAGTTCCACCCATCACGATGATTTCTACTTTGTCAGGTACTTGATTCATTACTACATAATGCTCGAGTCTATTCATGACTTGGTAATATGGATCATAGTGATTTCGAATTGCTCTTCGTGTTGCAGGTTCTGTACCGGTGTATGCTTGTGGTACATCTCCAAACGGTGAGTTTGGACCACCTGGACAGTAAATGCACGTACCATGTGGACATTTGTGTGGTTTTGTCATGAGTGCAACAGGTGCAACACCTGCCATGGTTCGAACGGGTTTAATGGAAAGAAGAGATTTGAGACGTTCTCGCTGTGCAGGTTCTGCTGCATTAGAAAGTTCTGCATCTGTTGGAAGGGATTTGAGGTTATGCTCTCTTGCGTACGCTACTTTGAGCTTGTTGAGCTCCACTTTGTCCTGTACGTGTTCTTCTTCAATTTGCTTGAGAATACCCTGTAAGATAACCTCTTCCATGTATCAGAGGCCTGGTAGAACATTTATAAAGCTTTGGTGTGGAAATAGAGAATTATGTCGTAAATAGAATAAGAGCAAAAATTACTTCTTTTTCTTCTTAATTGCTTTCTTTACTACACTTGGACGAGCTTTTTCTACTGCTGGCTTATCATATTTTGCTTCGTCTCGCATTACAGAATTTACGAGTTTCATGTAGTCTTCTGCACCACGTGAGCTTTTTGCATGTGAGAAAATAGATTTCTTTGCAAGTGGACACTCACGAATTTTAGAATTCATATGAATTGGGTCTGCCATAACTTCATAATACTCATTTTGCATTTGCTTGAGCATTTCAGGGCAGAGTTTGTTTCGTCGATCATAGAGTGTTGGAACGACTTTGGTGATTTTGATATTGTGATCAAAGTAATGATTGAGTGAGTGAATAGCAACTGTCATTTTTCGTAGTGCTTCAAGTCCCAAGTAATCTGTTGGCACTGGAATAATTGCTTCATCTGCAAAGAGAAGTGCATTTTGATTAATCCAACCAAGAGATGGTGGGCAATCAACAAGAACATAATCATATCCTTCCACTTCTTCGAGTTTTCGTTTAAGTAAGAATTCTTTATCTTCTTCTTGTGCAAGGAAGTGTTCTGCTTTAGTAAGTGTTTCTGTACTGTGGAGTACATCTAGATTTTTTGCTACACGGCAGATACATTCTTTGAGTTCTGCATTTTCAAAGAGAAAATCATACATGTTCTTGTAACTTTCAATTTCAAGAGAAGATGCAATGTTTCCTTGTGCATCAAGATCAATAATAAGCACTTTTTTGCCCTTCCGTGTGAGGCCCGCACCAAGGTTAATGGTGGTAGTTGTCTTTCCTACTCCGCCTTTTTGATTGATAACACAGATTTTTCGCATAGAATAATTTTAGATACCTTGTTTAAAAACATTTAGTTTTCAAAAACTATAGATTAGTAGAAACGACGCGCTCTAAATGGCTATCAAGGATGTTAAAAAATGCTTGTTCACCATTTCCACAGGAACAGTTGTGTTTAAACTTCTCGAGCTCTTCTAATGTGTGTACGCAATATTTTCGCTCGGCTTTTGTGCCGCATTTTTTACATTCAATTTCAAACCAAATACAATGCACGTAATTCACGTCCTATTCAGGTCGGTAAAACATGTGCATGAGTTATGGTTAATAAATCTTGTTAATGAATTATTATGAAAAAAAAGTGAAAAGAAAATGCCTTCACAGATCACGCTTGGGGGGCAGAAAATCCCGTGAAGGCAAGGGTAAAAAGTAAAGGGGCGGAAGCGCAATGCTCCCAACCCCCAAACACCTCTGTTTCGCCAAAAACTAATTATGATTTCTGATTTCGTCGCTCAAATTCAATGTACCACCGATCTTCTTTCGAGTCGTAATTGAACACGACATTGTGTTTCTTGGTTTTGTCAAGTGCAAACAAAATTGGCATTGGAATGGTGGTCTCATACGAACTTCCTCGTTTGTATAGTCGTCGTCTGAGTTTCGTGGCCATGTTTCATTTGTACTTACTTAATACCTTAGGTATTTACTAGCTTATATATAAACTTTTCTATTGTTTTTCTTACACACTTTTTTGCTATAACAAATACTTGAAAAAATACTTATTTTAAGATAAAATCAGACGTGAAAAGGTTTTTATAGACAGGTGCAAAAACAACAGCATGAAGATAGCAATTATCATCAGTAATTTGCCTGCTGACCAAAACATCAAGCACCATCTCATCAAGAAAGGATTTGTAGAAAAGGGCGATCATTTTGCATACAAGAACATGGTCATGCATGCATTTGATGAGCGCTGCACGCATATTGACAACGTTGATGAAAAAATTGATGCAGACCTCTTTGTGTTTGCAACCATACATCAAAGTGCGTCAAAGCACCCATGTCTTACGTGTCACCCCATTGGCAATTGGGATAAGGCAGAATTTGGTGGAAAAGAAAGAACCATCTATCCCTCTCTTGCTGCATACTGGAAAGCATTCTATCTACGATTAAAGGAACTTGCAACAGACATTGATGTAACACTTGAAGCAACACATCACGGTCCTGACATTAACAAGCCAGCATTATTTGTGGAGATTGGATCTAGTGAGAAGCAGTGGAACGATAGTCGATTTGGAGAAATTATTGCACAGTGCATTATTGATGTCTGTTCATCAAAGGTAAAAGAAGAACCTACGTGTGTTGTGCTTGGCGGTGGACACTACAATAGTGCTGTAATAAAAATCTTTGAAGGATCTGAGTATGCTATTGGTCATGTATGTCCCAAATTCATGCTTGAGAAACTAACAGAAGATACGCTTACACAGGCACTTGAGAAGACTATTCCTAAAGCAGAACTTGTTGCGCTTGACTACAAGGGTCTTGGAGATCAGAAACAGCATGTAAAAGCACTTCTTAAGCAGATGTGCGTTAGGTATGTGAAAGCACACGAGTTGTATCGCCCAGCTTAAAAACACATAAACTATTAATACCACTTCTGACTCCCACAAGCTGGGGTGATTACCATCGAAGACCAATATATGAATGAACCAAATAATGAAGCAGTTGAAGATTCCAATACATCAGAAGACGAGGAAGATATTGAAGTAACAACAGACGATGTTGCAGACCATGCAAACACACTTGCTGTTGCTCTTGGTGAATTACTTGTTGAAAAAGGTATTATTACTGAAGAAGAACTTGAAGGTAAATTTGAAGAGCTCTCTGATGACGACGATGATGAAGACGAAGAAGACTATGATGATGATGAAGAAGGCGTCGAATATGATGGAGACGAACTTGACGAAGAAAATACCAACTAATGCTACCCGAGTTTTTTCGGGTATTCTTTTTGATGTCTATCAATGGGAGCAGAAGATGTATGATGGATCTACTGCTACGTTTGAAATGCTTGATCGTATGAATAGTGCGCAAGTACTTGCTATTAAAGATGGCAAGATTCTTATTACAAAGGAACGACAACCTGGAAGAGACTGGTATATTGGACTGCTTGGTGGACGACTTGAAAAAGGAGAAGATCCGCTCGAGGGTGCAAAGCGAGAACTTAAAGAAGAATCTGGTCTTGAAAGTGATCATTGGGAGCTGTTTAAAATATACAACCCATATTCCAAGATGGATTGGGATATGCACTTATTTATTGCAAAAGAGTGTGTGCACGTGGGTGGACACGAACATGATCCTGGCGAGGATCTTACGGTACTTGAACTTACCTTTGATGAGTTCATTGAAGAAATGTGCAAAGAAGATTTTTATGGTTCTATGCTTGCACGAGATATTCTAAGAATGCGTCTGAATGGTACACTTGATGCGTTTAAGAAAAAACTTCTTGATTAAGATTACATTTAGTACTGCATAACACTGTGATCATGCAAGGCATATTCGTTTGTTCCACCAACATACTGCTTTACATTATATCCAAGATCATATAGAGCAGTAAATACTTCTTGGGATCGATTATGTGTTCTACAATACACTACGATTAATTGATCTTTTGTGGGTTTATCAAATCCATTATCTCTTCTGAATTGTTCATCTGTTTGCGCAAGAGAGAGATAGAGTGACGAAAGCGGGAAATGTTTTGCTCCAGGCAACATACCATAAGAAAGTTCATCTTTTTCACGAACATCAAGAAGTAAATAAGGTTCTTGTGATGAGAAGAGTTCTTGGAGTTGATTAAAATCAAGGATTCTCTCTTTGGGTATAATTGCTTGTTTAATTAAAGAAGGAAATGTTTTGAAAAACTGCATGCGTGGTTTAACTGTAATTCCTTTTTGTTTTGCTTTGTCTATGAGGTCTTCTTTTACGTGTGAACAAAAACAAAGGAGTTTTTCTGGAAATTCGTATTCAAGCACTCCAGGATCTTCAAGATTTGCAATGATGATATCGCCTGTTGCTTGCTGTAGTGTTTGCATAGAAAATGGGATGTTAAGATGTTTGAGTACATCTACGAGTTTTACTTGAAAGAAAAGATCAGGTACGCAAACAGATACGGAGAGTTTCTTAATCATAGGTAGTAGAATGTTTTCCCATATATAAAAGTGTAGAAAAGGAAAATAAAAAATTTAGATGCATGGTGCATCTATTTTGCATCTTTTGGAATTAATGGTTCGTAGATTTCTGCAGGGATTCCTGCTGCAGTACATTGCTTCTTCATTTCTGAAGCTTTCTTTAATGGTGCAATGATTTTTTCTGCTTCTACTTTCCATGCGCCTTTTTGCTTTTCGAACTGTTCTTTGAGCTTTTTCTTTTCTTCTTCTAGCTCTTTGAGTTCTTCAGCAGTAAGTTCTGTTTTACCAGATTCAATCTTAGCGTCAAATTCACCTGCATCTACTCGTCCAATTGCGTCTTTTGCATCAACGCCTTCAACAAGAATACCCATAGATACACAGGTACCAATGATTTCTTTTACACGTGATTTTGCAGTTTTACCAAGAAGGTCGCCTTCTTTCATTTGAGACACTTTAATGATCTGTTCGATCTTAAGATCTGCTACTTTGTTGGTCTTTGGATCACCTGATGCTTTTTCAATACCTGCTTCTTTTTTAAGAAGAGATGTTGCTGGTGGTGTTCCAACTTCAATTTCAAACGCCTTTGTTTCGGTGTCTGCAGTAATTTTTACTGGTACTTGCATGCCTTTGAATGCTGCAGTTTTTTCATTAATTGCTTTAATTACTTCGCCGATGTTTACACCCAGTGGACCAAGTGCTGGACCAAGTGGAGGTGCTGCGCTTGCGGCTCCGCCGTTTACTAATTGTTCAATTGTTTCTTTTGCCATATTCTTCACCTATTGTGTTGGATAGCTGGCGATTCCACTGCTGGAGATCGTACCAACCAACCCGTTTTAAGTAAGAATAGCTCAGGGCTCTTTAAAAAGCTTACTCAAGTATGTGCCCGAATGTTTATAAATGAACGATGACCTACCGATGTGTTATGAGTGAGTATGTACCACCTGAACCAAGGTCTCTTGAAGAAACGCAAAGAGAAATGGATGGCATTGTTGAATCGGTAAGACGTGGAATTAGAAAAGACATCTATCGCGTTGCGGCGCAGTGGGTGAGTTGCATTAGAGATAATAGAAGAGAAGTTGATGCTTCAACACCATTATCTAGAGTGTGTGCTCCATGCGAAACAAGATCTTTTCTTGAACATCTTGCACACGAGGCACACGTTAGCCTTGATATGGATAAAGATCTAAAAACACTTGGTGTACACGAAGAACGAAAAAAATTCCTAATATTCTCATATACGGACTATACATTTGAAAGAGAAACTACACTTGGTGATGTTGCAGAACTATACGTTAGCAAAGTAAGTAATGAGTAAATAAGTTAAAAAATTCTAAAGAATTTATTCGTCATCAGATTCTCTTCTGATCACTTTAATTGCGTCCATTTTTACGGTAATTGGAATTGGAACAGCAGATTCAAGAAGCTCTACAACTACTTCTTCTTTTACTTGATCAACACGAGTAATTTTTGCTTGTTCACGTTTGAATGGACCAGAGATAATTTCACAGATATCTCCTTTCTTCACATTGAATTCTTTCTTCACTTGCTCAAGCATGTGTTCAATTTCGCTGTATTGTACTTCATTTGGAAGAACGCCACGTGCATAGCTTACATTTTGGCAAGCCATTTCAGCATCTAGTCGTGTTGCTGCCTCAACAAAGATGTATCCACGCATACCGTGTGGTCTAATGAGTGAGAACACGTTCATTTTATCGTGGTTGATTTTAGTAGACATGAAGTCTAGTACTTGATCTTCTCTGTTTGCAGTGGTTCTGATTGCGAATAGTTTCGTTTCCATTTTTGTCCTTATAGTATTTTTAGGTAATGTCCGATCATGGAGATGATAAATCCAACAAGTCCTACAATCACAAGACCAAGAGCGGTAATTTTTACAATGGTCTTTAATTCTTCATTGGTTGGTTTTCGGGTAACCTTAAGGACCCGTTTACATTCAACGATAAAAGACTTCACTTTGGTAGCTAGTGTTTTCTTTGTAGGTTCCATGATTATGATTTACTGATGTGAGTCCATTTATAAATCTTTGGGGTATAGGCAAAGGAGCAATTTTATATATTAGGGGTTCTACCCCTTGATATGGCCAAAAGGAGCAAAATACGAAAATTCTTTGAAGATCTTAAAGACAAAGGTATTGGAATTTTATGGATCCTCTTTGCTGGCTTTTGGGTGTGGGTATTATTCCAAATGCTCTACATATTCTATGAGTTTTCATTTTTTGAGTGGATTCAAACGGTGCATTATGTATGGGGACCTTTTCAGTATTTTGTGACCACCATTGGCAGTGGTACTGCACTTGGCATTTTCTATTTGTTCTTGTTTAGTTCACTCTTCTTTTTGCCCGTGCCACTTGAGGTGTTGTTTTTAACACTTGCACGAAGAGCAGATCCTGTGTTTATTGCAACGTATGCTATTCTTGGAATACTGGTTGGTCAGGTAATCAACTATATGCTTGGTAGATTGTTTAGTATTATTTTTATAGCTATGCTTAAACGCTCAACACAAAAGAGTGCAAAAGAAAAACTGGCAAAGTACGGTGGCTTTTCCATTGGTGCTGTGCACCTGATTCCATTTCCATTTCAGATTTTTAATGTCGTTACAGGGTTGTTTAAGTTCCCATTCTGGAATTGGCTCATGTACGCAACCATTGGTTTAGTGCTTAAGCATGTGATTCTTGTGGGCATTGCACTGAGTGTGTAAAGCAAGAATTATTCTAAAAAAAACTAAATAGATTACAAAAAGTCAATCCCCAGTTCATCACCAGCAAGTTCTTTTTTCTCATCAGCGTACTTTCGTTTCGTGCCAAAGATTTGTGATGAACGAACACCTGTAATTATGAGTAACACTCGTAGTGTGTTCTTGAGATCTTCACTGATTTGTGCACCCCAGATTATTCGAGCGCTATCATCGAGTTTATCGCTAACGGTTGCAATAACTTGACGTGCTTCTTCAAGTGTTAGACTTGGACCACCTGATACGTTAATGAGTGCTCCTGTTGCACCTGCAACATCAACATCAAGCAGTGGGTTACTTATTGCTTTTTCAACTGCTTCTGATGCTCTATTATCTGAGTCACTTTCACCAACACCAATGAGTGCAACACCACCATTACCCATTACGGTTCGAATGTCTGCAAAGTCAAGGTTAACAAGACCTGCTCGTGTTACCAGTTCTGCAATTCCTTTTACGGAATTAGTCAAAAGTTCATCTGCTACCTTAAATGAGGTGTGCAGTGGTAAATCAGGTACCAGTTCAATGAGTTTATCATTTGGAATGACAATTAACGTGTCCACAACGCTTTCTAGTCGTTCAAGACCGTTGATTGCGTTTTCATATCGTTTTGCACCTTCCATGGTAAATGGCATGGTAACAATCCCTACAACAAGAGCGCCTGATTTTTTTGCAATTTGCGCAGCAACAGGAAGAGAACCGGTACCCGTTCCTCCTCCCATACCACACGTAAGAAAGACTAAATCTGCTCCCATGATGGCTTTTCGAATTTCATGTTCTGATTCTTTTGCTGCTTCCTCACCAAGTTTTGGCATAGAACCAGCACCAAGCCCACGGGTTGTTTCTCTACCTATGAGAATTTTTGTATCTGCGTTCGTGTAGAGTAAATCTTGTGCATCAGTGTTAAGTGCAATGGTTTTACATCCTGCAAGACCAACTTCTGTGAGTCGGTTAATAGTGTTATTTCCACCACCACCTGCACCAATGATCTTAATGGTTGCTTTGTGCGTAGAAAGAAGCTTTTCTAATTCTTCATCTGTTGACGTTGCTGCATCAGGTTCTAACTTTACTTCGTGACTTCTTCTAATCATAGAATCATCAGGATGCTCGATTGTTGGTTCACGTACGTCTTCTACATTAAAGGCTTCTTCTTCCATTATAGAGTATAGAAGAGAAGTGATTTAAGAACATTTATCTTCTAAAAGTTGTATATTCAGCTCGTATCTTTACTTACTCGCTCTTTTTCTCTTCTTTGTCGTCTTTCTTATCGTCCTTTTTATCAGTCTTAGGAGCTTCAAAGAGAAGATCAACGTCTGCAACTTCTTTAATCCGCTTAGTGAGTGGTTCGTGGATTTGTTCAGGTAGCTCTGCTTTAATAACTACTTTACCATCACGTTCTTCCATCTCAACTTTGATCTTCAGTTCAAGTTCTAACATTGCTGCTACTTTTTCCTTTGGATCTTCTACGTCTTTTAGAATTTCAACATCATATTTCACAGGAAGACCTGCAAGTGGGTGATTAAAATCAACCATCGTTCGTCCACCGCTTACGGTTTTAACGGTTGCAATTTGGCCATCTACGTCTAGTTGTAGACCTGCATAGGGTTTAATGTTATTATCTGTGAGTTTTTTTGTAGGAATGAGTTGAATGAGTTTTCCATCACGTTTTCCAAATGCGTGCTCTGCATCTAGTTTTACGTTATAAGTTCCTGCTTTTTTATCTTTAAGTTCATCTTCAAGACCAGGTAGAAGGTGTCCTTGTCCTAGGCAAACCACTACAGGACCGTATTTTCCTTTCGGGTTAAAGATCCCTGCTTCTTTTGCTGCTGCTTCATCGGTGGTGTCAAATACACTACCATCTTCAAGTGTACCGGTGTAATTTATTTCTACAAATCTGTTTGCCATAGATAAATAGGGCTAAAAGAGCGTTTATAAATATTTCGTCGGGGGCTATTCGACGTGAGCCATAATGGCATCAATCACTTCTTCTATAGTTAAATGAGATGAATCAATAACAAGGTCGTATTGTGACTCATCTGTGTGGTCTAGACCATAGTACTTCTGATATCGCATGACATCTGAGGCAACACGTCGTTTTAATTTCTCAACAGCGTGCTCAACAGTTTCATAAGACTCAGTGTCTCTGCTGTCTTTATGAATTCGTTCTGCGCCTATCACAAGACTGCATTTTATGAATACTTTAAGAGAATCTGGAATGAAGTGATATGCCAATCTTCCAACAAAGATGAAGTTGTCTTGTTTTTTGCCAATGTCTGCGGTGATGCTGTCTGCTCTTTTGTCCGTCCAATCAAATTTTTCACCAATTTTATTGAGTTCTTCTAGTGTGAGATTGTGCTCTTTTGCAATTTGTCTTCGAATACCGCCCACATCATAATAATTGTAACCCAGTTCTTCAGCAAGACGTTTACCTACGACACTTTTCCCTGATCCAGGTGTTCCCGAGATGGTTATTTTCATTGTATGAGAGAGTTTCCAGTCATGTCTTCTGGTTTTTGTATGTCAAGAAGCTTGAGAATTGTTGGTGCAACATCATAAAGTGCACCATCTTTTATTGTGCAGTCTTGACCTACTACGATAAATGGGACAAGATTTGTTGAGTGTGCAGTAAGAGTGTTATGATCGTGATCCATCATTTCTTCACAGTTACCATGGTCTGCAGTAATTAACGTAATGCCACCTTGAGTATGTACTGCATTGGTTATTTGTTTAACACATGCATCTACTTTTTCAACTGCTTGTACTGCTGCATCAAACACGCCTGTGTGACCTACCATATCGCCGTTTGCAAAATTAACAATAATGACATCAAATTTGTCTACATTGTCAACTACTGCTTTAGTAATGTCATCTGCACTCATTTCTGGTTGCAAATCATATGTTGCAACTTTTGGTGATGGAACAATTATTCGTTCTTCTCCATCAAAAGGTTCTTCTACTTCCCCGTTAAAGAAATAGGTTACGTGAGCGTATTTTTCTGTTTCTGCAACACGAAGTTGTTTGAGATTGTGCTTTGCTAGTACTTCACCTAAGAGATTGCTTAATTTTTCTTTATCAAATAATACTACTGCGTCAAGTTCTTTGTAGTATCGCACGAATGTTCCAAGTGTAATGTGTGGTTTTTCTCTTTCAAATCCATCAAAAGAATCTTCGGTTAAGGCAGCACTGAGTTGTCTGCCTCTATCAAATCTATAGTTGAAAAATAATGCTACATCTCCATCTTTCATGCCTTCATAGTCGCCCATGACTGTTGGAATGATAAATTCATCTCCTTTATCATCAGCATATGATGCATCTACTACAGATTCATAGCTATTTCCTTTGTTTCCTTTTGCATATACGATAGCATCGTATGCTTTTTGAGTTCTATCCCATCGTTTGTCACGATCCATTGCGTAGTACCTGCCATTAATTGTAGCAAGAACTCCTGTTGTTGCTGCCATTTTTTCTTCAAGTTGTTTAAGATACGTTTTAGCAACTCTTGGCATGGTATCTCTTCCATCAGTTATTGCGTGTACATAGACGGTGATGTTTTCTTTTGCTGCAGCATCAAGCACGGCAAAAAGATGATCGATGTGTGCATGAACTCCTTTGTCTGAAAGCAATCCCATGATGTGTAGTGATGAATTATTTTGTTTGCATGTTGAGAATAATGATTGTAAACCCTTGTTTGATGAAAATGACCCATCTGCAATTGCATGGTTTATACGTTCTAACATTTGCCAGATGATTCTTCCCGAGCCTAGTGTGAGGTGACCCACTTCTGAATTACCCATATACCCTTCAGGAAGTCCTACTGCCTTTCCACTTGCTTCAAGTGTACTCATTGGGCATTCTAACATTAATGCATCCATAACAGGTGTGTTTGCTGCAAGAATTGCATTACCTTTTTCATGATCACTTATACCCCAACCATCTAAAATTACAAGTACAATAGGTTTCTTCATGAATAAAAAGTCAAGTTTGTGCTATTTAAATATTGCCAATCTACATACCAAGTAAACAGCAAGTTTATATAGGTGCAATATACAGAGAAAAGATGAGATGGCTTGTTCTAATCTGCATGATGTGTATTATTCTTGCAGGATGTAGTACGCAAAGTACAGATCCTGTAGAGGTTGATGATGGCGTTGTTGAATGTGAGACTGCAGCAGATTGTGTTCCAGCACTTGAATGCCATCCCAAAACATGTGTTCCAAAAGCCTCTGTTGAAGGACAAACAGGTCCTGATATTTGCACAAAGCATTTTGAATGTGAAGCTGCATATACTGCAGAAGCATGTGGGTGTGTGGAAAATAAGTGCGTAAACCTCAATATAGGCGTTCAGTGTTAAGTATATAAACATCTCATAACCTTTATATATTGCCCAGCTCTTGCGATTCTATGGCAACGAAAGACGAAATTAAACAGCAAATTGAAGCAGTTGAGAAAAAAATCAGTGTTCTTGAATGGGATAAGTCCCGTGATCAAATTAATCCAAGTAAACTTGCAATGCTTGATACACTTAAGGAAGAAAGAGACAAGCTAAAAGAGGAGTTTGAAAAGGCTCCTGAAAAAGAGGAAACAAAAAAGGTTGCTGCACCTGTAGAAGAGAAAAAAGAAGAAGCAGTAGAAGAAACATCTACTGAAGAAAAATCTGAAGAGACTCCTGCAGAAGAAGCAAAAGAGGAATCTTCTGAAGAAGAAGAGAAAAAAGCAGAACCTGCCAGCGAAGAATGAGCAAAGACCTAGGGTTTAAAGCGGGTATTGAAATCCATCAACAACTTGATGGGAAAAAATTATTCTGTAATTGTAGTGCTATGAATTCATCTGAACCTTCTGATCGATTTACAAAGCGAAAACTACGAGCCGTAGTTGGTGAGACAGGCGTTATTGATATTGCAGCAGCACACGAAATGGCAAAAGGTAAAACATTTTCTTATAGTGGTGATCATAATGATACGTGTTTAGTAGAGTTTGATGAAGAACCACCACATCATGTAAACAAAGATCATCTTGAAACAGCAATCATGGTAAGTAAGTTACTGAATGCACAAGTTGTTGATGAAGTACAAGTAATGAGAAAGATTGTTGTTGATGGATCAAACGTTTCTGGGTTTCAACGAACCATGCTTGTTGGTATGAATGGGTATGTGGAAACAAAAAAAGGACGTGTTGCGATTCCAACTATTTTACTTGAAGAAGAAGCTGCGCAAAAACTAGAAAGCAGCGATGATGCAGCATCCTACAAACTTGACAGGCTAGGTATTGCATTGCTTGAAATTAGTACTGATGCATCCCTAAAGGATGCTGAGCATGTAAAAGAAGTTGCTGAATACATTGGTATGGTGCTTCGAAGTACTGATCGAGTAAAGCGTGGACTTGGAACCATTCGGCAGGATGTGAATGTGTCTATTGCAGAGGGATATCGTGTTGAAGTAAAGGGCTTTCAAGATCTTAAAAGTATTCCTAAAGTGATCAAAAAAGAAATTAAGCGACAGCAGGACGAGAAGAAAAAACAAGGACCACATGTGCGAAAAGCAGAAGCTGACTTTTCTACTACCTTTTTGCGTCCAATGCCAGGAAGTGCGAGGCTCTATCCTGAAACAGACGTGCTTCCAGTTCGTATTGATGATGATCTGTTAAAAAATGTAAAACTACCTGTATTATTAACTGAAAAAACAGCAGAACTTGAAGAACAATTTGGTCTTAGTGATGTGCACGCTCGTGAGATTGTAAAAATGGGTATTGACTTTGCAGGATTTGTAAAAGCATACAATAAATTAGATGGTGATCAGATTGCAAAAGTACTTATTGATACACCAAAAGATATCAAATCACGATTAAAACTGGATGTAAGTAAGATTTCACCTGATGATTATAATGAAGTGCTTGATAAATTAAACAAGGACGAGATTAGCAAAGATGCTATTACTGATATTCTCGCACTCAAAGCAGAAGGAAAACCTGTTGACTATAGTGCATTTAAACCAGCTGATCTTGGGGATGTTGAAGCAGTGATCAAAAAGATTGTTGCAGACAAACCAGGACTTAATCCTGGTGCGTACATGGGTCTTATCATGAAAGAACTTGGCGGCAAGGTAGATGGAAAAGCTGCCATGGAAATTCTAAAGAAATTATTGTAAAAATCTTACATAATTTATAACAGTATAAGGATGTTGATCAATATCTTCAATGAAAATTTCTCCTCCTATTTGAGATAATTCAAATGCAGCAATTTTAGATCCAGAGTACCTAGGTCTTTGTGATCGGATATTACTTGCAGAATAAGATCCAGTCCTTCTTCCAATTCCATCATCTCTTGCCATGAAAATCAGAAGATAAATCGTGTTTTAAAAAGCTTACGCCACTCTATTTGGCGTTCTTTTCTTTAGAAATCCTGCAATGTTTTGCACGGATGTTTCAAGAATACGTTCTAGTGCTTCTTGTGTGTTAAATGCATTATGTGGTGTGATAAGCACATTGTCTTGTTCTGTTAACACGTGTTCTTGAAGCAAAGTTTTAATGTCTTTGTTGGTTAAGTATGCTTCATCAAGAAGTGCTTTTTCATTTTCAATAAATGTTTCATCTTCAAGAACGTCAAGTGCTGCGCCCGCAATAATTTTTTTCTTAAGACCTTTCACAAGTGCTGCGGTTTCTATCACAGGACCTCGAGACGTGTTTACTAAGTGCACGCCCTTTTTTAGCAAATCTAAATTCTTTACATTAATCATGTGCTTAGTGTGTGGATTAAGTGGTACGTGAAACGTAATAATATCAGATGTCTTAAAGAGTTGATTTAGTGAAACATACTTGATGCCATAATTCTTTACAAGCTCTGGATGTTTGAATACGTCAAATGCAATTATCTTCATTCCAAAACCATGGGCGATTTTAATCACATGCTGTCCTATTCGTCCTGTCCCCACCACACCAAGTGTTTTTCCATTTAGATCAAATCCTCGAATACCATTTCGATCAAAGTGTCCTTGTTTGATTTTATCAACGGATTCTGGAATTTTTCTAGACATAGCAAGCATGAGTGCAAAGGTTTGTTCTGCAACCGTATTTTCACCATAGGCTGGAACATTTGCAACTGCAATTTTTCGTTGTTTACAGTATGCAAGATCAATGTGATCAAAACCGGTTGATCGTGTTGCAATCATTTTGATTTTTGGCAGTTGTTCTAATGCTTCATTAGTAAGAGATCCATGTACAAATACAGAAACTACATCAGCATTCTTTGCTTTTGCTGCTGTTTTCTTGTTGAGCTTTCCTGAAATAAATTTCACCGTGTGTGATTTGAATGCAGGTGTCTTTTTGATTTGTGCTCTGATGTGCTTTTCTTCCCAAGCAGCGGTGTCAAAGAATACGATTGTTGCCATAGTGAATTCTAAGAAAAGAGGTATATAAATGTTTGCAGAGGTGTTTTCAAAAGATATATTAAGAGTAAGAGATGGATGAGCGTATGCAAAAGAGATACAAAAAGGCAATATTTGTATTTAGAAGAGATCTTCGCCTCGAAGATAATACGGGACTTATTCATGCGCTGCAAGATGCAGAAAAGGTACTGTGTTGTTTTGTCTTTGATAAACGACAGGTTGGCGATCATCCGTATAAGAGTTCTTTTGGACTGCAGTTTATGGTGCATTCTCTTAATGAACTTGCAGACGAGTTAAAAGAAAAGGGTGGACATTTGAATTTTCTTTATGGTGTTGCAGATGAAGAGATTGCAAAACTGATTAAGAAAGAGAAGATTGAAGCAGTGTACGTCAATAAGGACTATACACCATTTAGCAAAGAGCGTGATACAAAGATCAAAGACGCATGTGAAAAGGCCAACGTTGATTTTCACACACATGCTGATGCACTGCTACATGAGCCACATGAAGTACACAAAGACGATGGTCTTCCCTATACGGTGTTCACGCCATTTTTTAGAAAAGCATCACTTATTCCTGTGCGTAGTCCTCAGAAGAATTCTTTTAATAATTATATGAAGTCATCCTGTAGTATGGATGAGGGTGTGAAAATCCTCAAGAAAATCCTTCCAAAGGAAGATGAAAGTGCTCTTCTTAATGGAGGAAGAAAAGAAGGTCTTTCTCTGCTGCGTGCAAGCAAGAAGCTTGATGATTATAAAACCGTGCGAGATATTCCTGCAAAAAAAGGAACAACGCATCTTTCTGCGCACCATAAGTTCGGTACTATTTCTGTAAGAGAAACGCATGCGTATGTAAAGAAGCACCTTGGAGAAACTCATGGGTTGATTACTGAGATCTACTGGAGAGATTTCTTTACGCATATTGCCTTTCATTTCCCACATGTATTCAAGGGAGCGTTTAGAAAACAGTACAATGATCTATCTTGGAGCAAGAATAAGAGTGACTTTGAAGCATGGTGCGAAGGTAAAACGGGATTTCCAATCGTTGATGCTGGCATGAGGGAACTCAATGCTACTGGATACATGCACAATCGTGTGAGAATGATTGTTGCTTCATTTTTAGTAAAAGATCTGCATATTAACTGGCAGTGGGGAGAGAAATACTTTGCAACAAAGTTGCTAGACTATGATCCGTGTGTAAACAATGGTAACTGGCAATGGGCTGCATCAACAGGATGTGATGCACAGCCGTATTTTAGAATCTTCAATCCATGGAGACAGCAGGATCGTTTTGATCCTGATTGTGAGTACATTAAACAGTGGGTACCTGAACTTCAGGATCTTGACGCAAAAGCAATTCAGAAACTTGAAAAACAACGACCATTGCTTCAGATTGATTATCCAAAGCCAATGGTGAATCATAAAGAAGCTGCAGAATTTGCAAAGCAGATGTTTAAGAATATCTCTTAACTCGAGTAAAAGATGCACACTCAACAGTAGATCGTGCAAGTCTATTCATACTTGGTGCAATCATATCTTCTAAATATGCACACCAGTTGCTAAAATTAATTGCAATACCATATTCCCTACAGGATTCAAAACCATTTCTTCCTGTTCTTTCATAGATTGATTTTGCATGAGGAAGTCTTCCTGCAAGACATCTTCTACGAAATAGGCTTAATGCAAGAAGAGATTTTTCTGCTTTTTCTCTTGGAGAAGTGATGCCCTGAACAAAAAAATAACCTGGATCATGATCACGCATACCTCTCTTTACAATTGCTGCAACAGATACACGTTCTTCATCAGATGTTGCAAAAACACTTGCAAAGGTAACTGCAAGAATAAAATTTTCTCCAGAGGTTGGTTCTTCATCTTCAAGTATTGAGCGAATTGTCTCTTTTCTCGTATCTGGATCAATAATAGATGATCTTACGATATCTTGAATCATAAAAGAAGTAAAGATAAGGAAGAATAAATAGTTTACGCACTTGCATCATCACTCTTCTTCTTTCTCACGTTCCATTAAATAATCTTCTTCACGCTCTATCATCATAGTGTAATTGGGTTCTTCGTCTTGTTCCATCATTCAAGATAAATCAGTTCGATTTATAAAGAAATGTTCCATTCCCGTAACAAAAGAAGAGCATCTATTCCATGATAAAAAACTTTGAAAAAGAACAATTGAAAGGATCTTCCTATGATTTAAGACTTGGTGAAGTATTCAAACATGGAAAGATTGCTGTGGTAGATGTAACAGTTGGAAAACTTCCAGAACTAAAAACCATTACCTTGCCATATGTAATGCAGCCAAATGAATTTGTTATTGCAAGAACAATTGAAGACTTAGAAACACCTTATGATCTCATGGGTATTCTTGCACCGAAAGCAGAGTCATTTAGAACAGGACTTGGTATTTTTGTAGGACTTGTTGATCCAGGATATAAAGGACCCATTGTATTTGGTATCAAAAATCTTGGTGAAAATAAAATTACACTTACCAAAGGCATGCCACTGGTTAAAATTACCTACTCTACCATTAAAGGAGATACTATTCCTGTACAAACAAAATATATGGGAGGAAAGATTCTATGATTCTTGGATATGCTGAAATGCTCAAGAGAATTACTGGCGTTGATCAAAAAGCACTTGAAAAGCCATATCAAATCTTAAGTAGACATGTCACTTCAAAGAAACGTCTTGATGTACTCAAGCAACTTGCAAAAAGCGAGCCCGCAAGTATTGGATCTTTACTTAAAGCACTTGGACAAAATAGAGGCGGTGGATCCTACATTACTATACAGAATTATTTTCTCGAACTAGAAAAAGATGGACTACTTGTTCACGATAAGAAGTGGAGCTTTCATGAAGACTACAAGGATTTTAAGCGGTTTTTGATGTGAAACATCATATTTTCGAGATCATATATTAAGAAGGAGTTTCAATATAATGCCAATTTAATTTATCTTCTTTTGGTTTATAATATGAACATTTCACCAGAATATTAGAGTGAGTCTGTTTAGGATAAGGCAAAATGTTAAATAAATAAGAATCATAAGAATATTTTACTTCAAAAAAAGCAATCTCAGATCTATTTATTGGTTTAAAATGAATGTTTTCAACATACTTTTCAGAAATATCCAGAGGAAGTAAGTTAAATGAATATATATACGATCCATTAAGAGGTTCAACATTGGTTAAACTAACGTGATTTCCAGGCCTTATTTCCACATTTTTAGCTTTTGCAGAAATAACAACATAAGAGGAATCTTCTCCAGAATTACTTAAACTGAAAGACAATCTTTTTCCATAGTCAGGTAAAATCATAGGGCAAGATCCATCCCTCCACTCATGATCAATTGAATTAAAAACCCTGGGCGAAACAGGAACTGCAATGATCAATAAACTAATAAATGAAAAGATTAAAGCAAACTTCGCTATTTTTTGAGAATCTGGAGAGATATGCTTCTCAATAGAAACAAGAGACTTTCTAATAAGGCTCAACTCCTTAACAATCTTATCTTTTTCTTCATCATTCATTTTTTTCATAAAGTATTTGGTTGTACAAGAAAAATATCAAAAAAAATAACAAAGAAAATAAGAAAATAATAAAAAGAATCACTGAATAAAAAGAAATAAAATATGAAAATATCGAACTAGTATCAAACCCGGAAAAATTCATCACAAAATCAATAAACAAACCCATTATTTCATCCATAATTAACACACAAGCACCCGAAGTAATCCCTGCTAAAACAGCTTTAGATTGATCCAATTTATATTTTGTTGGACTCTTCTTATGATTTCTTAGGATATTTAATTGAATATATAAAAGATACAAAATGCCCATAGTAATGAGCGTACAAAACACCATAAAGAAAAAAATCACATATATCATACATATATGAATTTAATTAAAAATAAATTGCAAAATAAATATATATATGTCAAGACAATAATGACAATAAAAAATGAAAAAAGATTGGATAAAACAGCTTAAAGAAGACAAGGAATTTGAAGAAAAGTTCATTAAAGGACTTGAAGTACTTGGTTTTCCCCTTGAATTTAAAATAAGAAAAAAACTAACTAAAAAAGGATATAACAATGTAAGAGAAGGTTTTTTTGAAAAAAGAGATGAATCAAAAAAAATAATCAAAACATACGATATACACGCATATAAAGATAAAAATGAAAAAATTCATGAAGACCTCACAATAGTTTTAAGCCTACTCCTCATTGGAGATTGTAAGTCATCAAAAGATAAAGATAAACTAATTTTTGCAATACCAGACACAACCAACCCATCCAATAAATCATTTACAGGACCGTTACTTACTTCATTCCAAAAAGCAATTTACTCAAGACATAGAAATATCGATCTTGTAGTTAATTTTAAAAGAAAACATGGAAACATTCTTTTTGCATCAGATGTAAAAGATACTGCAAAATATCTCATTATTAACGAAAAAGAGAGAACACAAAAAAATAAAATAAAAGAACATGAAAAAATATTCAATATTATTGAAAATACGATTATCCCAGCTACTTCATACATCTTTTCTAAATGGATGAGAAGCAGTTACTATGATTACAATGGACAAATTAGCAATACATCAAAAAAATTAGATGATCTTAATTTTATTAAAGAACAAAAAAACAATTACTATACAGGGAAAATCATAATACCATTTATAATTACAACAAAACCTATTCTATCACCTATAATCACAGAAAAAGGAGAAATTGAAGGAATAAATGAAGAAAAATTTGTACTATATGAACATTCTACTCCAGAAACAGAAGAATACATGGAAATTTTAAATGAGGTAAACAACCTTGGAGTTTTTATATGTAACGAGAAATATTTTGAAGAATTTATCACATATATAGAAAATATTTTTCACAATTTTTTTTCAGAAATTATTGAAAATCTTAAAAAACAACCAAAAAGACTTATAGAAGATCTTGAAGACTTTGAAAAGAAAAATATAGAACTTAAGAAAAAAACAGGAAGAAGTATATTTTAATTCTATAAAAGTATTTTCACGCACCCAGGAGGATTCGAACCCCCGACCTTTGCCTCTCTTCCATAATTGATAGGAGGGCACTGCTCTATCCATGCTGAGCTACGGGTGCATACATCCGCATAGTGGGCTTGACCAACGGGAAACCCACAAGGTGTGAACTGACTTTGCAGTTCAGCTACGGGTGCATATAATACTGTAAAAAAGATCAAGCGCGTATCTTTATAAAGAATGTCGTTATCATCAATTACATGTACACACTCAAACAGCTTCCAGAAGACTTTATCGTAATAGAAAGTTCTGCACTTTCACCAAAAGAAACAGGTGGGTATGCGCTAGTAAAACTCAAAAAAACTAATTTTAACACACTTGATGCATGTGAGAGAATTGCACAGGCACTACACATTCCACTAAAGGCTGTAAGCTGCGGTGGAAATAAAGATAAAAGGGCAATCACAGAACAACTGTGTTCCATTAAAGCAAATTCTGATCACATTGCAAGATTAGAACTGCAGGATATTGAACTTGAAGTGCTTGGACGTATTGATCGACCTGTGTCACTTGGCGTTCTAGAAGGAAATTTTTTCAAGATCACCATTAGAAATTTAGATCACTTCGAAAAAGGAAATGAACAATTCATCAATTATTTTGGTGAGCAGCGATTTGGAAAGCAAAATGTAGAGGTTGGACGAGCACTCGTGCAAAAAGACTTCAAAGAAGTGTGCAGCCTCCTTGACATTAAAGGAGATAATTATGTGCAAGAACTACAAAACCATGGCGTAAGAAAATTACTGTTCTATGTGCATGCATACCAATCACATATTTGGAATAAGGTAGTTGAAAAAGTAATAGAAGAAGAAATAGAGGTAGAGAGCATCCCGCTTCCTGGTTTTGGTATGGAATTTACCAACGAGAACGTAAAAGCAATCATGAAATCCACGTTAAAAGAAGAAGGCATTTCAAAACGAGACTTTATCATCCGTCAGCTTCCAGAACTGAGCGTTGAAGGTACTAATAGAGCCATGCACGCAACTGCAGAAAACCTCATCATCCACGACGTAGAAGATGATGATCTGAACGCTGGAAAGAAGAAAGTACTTCTAGAATTTTATCTAAGGAAAGGATGTTATGCTACTGTGTTTATAGACCAGTTCGTTAAACACTAAAACCCTTCAAAACCAAATGATGTAAGGATATTTTTTACTTCTTCAATAACTTTTTGTTGATCTTTTTTATCAGACATTTTTACAAATTTAATAATTAATGAAGAAAGCTCATCTTCTGAAGCAAATTTTAATGTAAACCCATCAGTAATAAAATAAAATCGATATTTACCATATTTTAATTCTTTTATGAGAATACCACCCACATGTGCTAGTGATTTTCCTTTTTTTGGTTGTTTTCCTACTGATTCAAATAAACCAAAAATATCTTTTAATTCTTTTTGAGAGAATGATTTCTTCAACCTCTTCAATAAAGATTTGGTAATAATTACCTTAGCCATCTAATAATTGCTTTTTAGCCTCATCTAATGAAACGGAGTCGCTATTGTCATACAAATAAGAAAGTAAAAGCTGCCGTTTTGTTAGCTCATACATTCTTTTAATCACATCTTCGTAAGAATCTCCTGTTCGACCAAGATTCTTTAAATTATCACGAAGTTCTTCAGATATGGAAATTGTAGTAGCCATAACACCCATAAATCTTATGAACTATATAAAACTATCTATATCTCAATTTTTGAAAGCGCAGTAAGCACATCCAGAACTATTTCTTGTATGGGCTTGTTTGCATTAACCGTAACGAGTTTCTTTTGCTTTTTGTAATATTTAATGAGTGGTTTAGTTTCTTTGTCATATACTGCAAGACGTTTTTTGATTAAACTTGGTTTATCATCACTTCGCATTTTTTTGTATTTACTCAGTTTGTGATGTTTTTCTTCGTTAATACGCTTCAAAATACGTTCAACAAGCACTTTTTTTGGCGCTTTGAGAAATACTACAAGATCTACATCTTCAATTTTATCAAAATGTTCTGCCTGTTCTACATTTCGTGGAAACCCATCTAAGATCACTGCTGCTTTTTTCTTAACTGTGCGTGTTACCAGTGGCATAATCAGCTTATCAGGAAGCAGAGCTCCTTTTGCCATGTATTTTTTTGCACTAAGTCCTAGTTTTGTCTTTTTATCAACCTGTTTTCGAAGCAGGGCACCTACTGAAAGATGTTCAAGCGGTGTTAAATTAGCAATTTCTCTTGCTATGGTTCCTTTTCCTACGCCCGGGGCTCCCAAGAATACAATTCTCATCCTAAATATGCTACCTCTTCCTCAACTAGAGTGGATCCATTCCAACTCTTTTCGAGTACTGTAACTACACTAAGCATTTGCCTTTTTATATCTTCCCAATCTGCAAGCGTTGCAAGAATAAATGCAATATCATCATCTTCTTTTCGTGAAATAGCTGCACGTGTTGCTTTTCGATAGAGCTGCATGAGATTTTTGTAAAAAATA
The DNA here is from genome assembly GCA_964544335.1 of uncultured Methanosarcinales archaeon. Classification (GTDB taxonomy): domain Archaea; phylum Nanobdellota; class Nanobdellia; order Woesearchaeales; family JABIAG01; genus CAZJAJ01. Next base: position 144,217 of record CAZJAJ010000001.1, read on the forward strand.
GTTAGTTCAATACGCTTTTCTGGTGTGAAATAATTTGCTTCGTGAATTGACCTTGGATTTGAACCATCTGGGTGAATGATCTCTTCAAGAAGAGAAATGTAACTATCAAGTAAACCGGACATTTTTTTCCTGAGTTCTCGGGCAATGTGCTCTTCATCTCCTTTTAGTTCAAACTCTTGTTTGAAGAAAGAGAGTTCTGGAAGATTATGTTGTGTGCGTAGTTGATCAAAATCCATAAAGTATGATCAAAAAATGCTGCTATAAAAAGCTTACTCTGTACGTTTTCTAAAATTCTCTTTAATTGGGCGTTTTACGTCTTCTTTTACCTTCTCAAGCCAGGATTCTACAAGCATAATAACCTCAAAGTCAGAAATACCTGTATTTTGTGCTTCAATTTTGTAGGAGAAGCCTTTAGGTTCAACAGGTATTTTTTCAATAAGGAGTGCCCATTTTGTAGATGAATTGGTTGATGTGTTTTCCATGCGCTAAGAATCTTTTTATAGGTAATAAACATTATGGTTATATGGATCTACAACTAGTACAAGAAGAACTGCATAAAGAGTCACTTGATGGGTGGTTATTTATTGATTTTGGTGGAAGAGATAAGATTGCAATTGATTTACTTGGTTTGGACAATAAAAAGATAACACGGCGATGGGCGTATTTTATCCCAAAAGAAGGAAACCCAATCAAACTTGTGCATTCACTTGAACCTGAATTACTTGATCACCTTAAGGGAGATAAGAAGATCTACTTAGGATGGGAACAGTTTCAAGCAGAGCTTGAGATAATTATTGGTAAAAAACGAATTGCTATGCAATACTCACCACATAATGATGTTCCTACGGTGTCATATGTTGATGCAGGGTTCATGGATCTTGTAAGAGACTTTGGATGTAAGGTAGTGTCATCTGCAGATCTCATTCAAGTTTTGCAAACAACACTTAGTGATGAGCAAATTGAACTCTACAGAAAAGCACGAAGTATTCTTCACGATATTAAAGATAGAGCGTTTGATCTTATTTTCAAAAGCGTAGAAGAAGGTAACACACTGAGTGAATTTGATGTGCAGGAATTTATTTCACAAGAATTTGAAAAGAATAACATCGATAATGGTGATCATGAACCTATTATTGCTATCAATGAGCATGCAAATGCACCACATTATTTTCCTCCAAAAGAAGGAAGCGCAGTATTCAAGAAAGGTGATCGTGTACTCATTGACTTGTGGGGTAAAATTAATCACGAGGAAGGTATTTACTATGATATCACATGGTGTGGCTGTGTTGGAACACCTAGCGATGCCTACAGGGAACTTTTTGACGTGATTGTTAGAGCACGTGATGCAGCAACGAATCTTATTCGAGAGCGCTATGCAAAAAAGGAACCTGTGTATGGGTTTGAAGTAGATGATGCGTGCAGAAATGTCATTCGTTTTGCAAAAATGCATCAATATGTCAAGCACAGAACAGGACATTCCATCTACAAAGAAGTGCATGCTGCAGGTGCGGGAATTGATAGTCTTGAGCATAAAGAGAATAGAAAGATTCTTCCTCGGACATGCTTTTCCATTGAACCTGGATTATATACTGAAGATATGGGCGTTCGAACAGAGATTTCTGTACTGATTACACCTGATGGTGAAGTAGAAGTAGTTGATGAGCAAAAAGAAATACTTACTCCAAACGCCTAATTAACATCCTCAGACGTGGATTCTTTTCAAACTCTTTTTTGTGCTTTCGCATAAAGTCCCAAAAAAGTGTGTCCCATTTCTCACACCACTCACCCTTTGGAAAATTACTCATCTTCTTAATGTAATTTGATGCACTAAAATAGGGCTTTGTGGTCATAAGACCACCGTCGGCATATTGACTCATCCCATACACATTAGGTACCATGACCCAATCGTATGAATCAATAAATAGTTCCATAAACCAACGGTAGACTTCATGAGGGTTCGTTTCTTTAAGGAGCAAATAATTACCAAGAATCATTAAACGTTCAATGTGATGAGCATATGCAGTGGTGTGTATTCGCTTAATCACGACATTTACTGGATCCATTTCAGTTGTTCCATCATACATCCCTTTTGGTAAATGCTTTTTGTGCTTGAAATGGTTACTTGAACGTTGATGTTCCCCTTCTAACAAATAAAGTTGCAAAACAAATTCTCTCCATCCTATCACTTGACGAATAAATCCTTCTTTTGCATTGAGTGGAACGTCTTCTTTTACAACCGCTTCAAGTACTTGTTGTGGCGTTATAAGACCTATGTTGAGCATAGGTGTAATGACTGAGTGAAAAAGAAATGGTTCTTTTACATCCATGGCATCTTGATATGTTCCAAAGTGTGCAAAACGCTCTTTGATAAATTTCTTGAGCCATGCTTTACTTTCCTTATGTGTTATTGCATACACAAAATGCTCATCATCGCCTGGGTTGTTAGAAAAATGCTTATTCACATATGCTTTTGCCTCTGTTACATACTCATTTTCTTGTATTCCAGTTAAAGGAATGTCAATGTGCTTAGGAAGTTTTTTTCTATTCTCTTCATCAAAACTCCATTTTCCACCAACGGGTTCAGGTCCATCTATGAGTATGCCTAAACGAAGTCGTTGTTGTTTATAGAAATGAGCAAGAAAATAATGTTTCTTTTTCTTAAGTGTACTACCCAAAAAACCAGGAGAAGCATAGAGTTGTATATCTTTTGGTAAGGACTTTTCTAGTTTGTAATCATATGCTCTGACCATATGTATTTTTTTTCCTTTACACAATGATTTCCAGGACGTATTAAATGGGACATAAGTTACACCATATCCTTCTTTTTTCAAATAGTCCTCATATGCCTTCATGGATGCTCGGTGAAGAATTAATTTTTGCTTATGGAATGCAAAATCGGTAAAATAGCGCGGTTCTTCAACAAGAAGAACATCTCGATCTTTTGCAAGTGCAGGGTGAGATAAGAAGAGTTGATTTGGTAAAATAAGTGTTATTTCTTTGGCCATGGTATAAGAAGAGAAGTTGATTGTTTGTATTGTTGATATTGTTTATTTCTTGCATAGCGCTCATTATAGCGTTTTTCAAGTGGCGGAATGCCTGAGAAAAAGCAAAGAATAGATATAATATATAATGGACTTAGTAATGCGAGTATTTTGTGAAAAAAGAGCATGTGTGGAAAAGCAAAAATATAGATCCCAATCCAGCACAAAATTTCACCAAAATAATTAGGATGCCTTGAATATGCCCAAAGCCCTGATGAGATAAATCCTTTTGGATTATTATTTTTGAATTGATATTTCTGATAGTCTGCAACAGTTTCAATAATAAGACCAATTGCAAAGATAATCATTCCAAGATAAGATACACCTCTTAGATAGGATGAACGTTCAAAGACATAGAGTGTTGGAAGTAAAATTACCCACACTGTAAGTGCTTGAAAGAACCAAAAGAGTGCAAATGAAGAAAAAGAATCTCGTATTCCATCAAATCTACTGTCACTCTTCATACGGATTATCCGCGTAAAGAGATATATTCCAATTCGAAGCGACCATAAAATGACCATAATGAGAAGAATTGTTTGCACAAAGGATTGTGACGAATACCCAAATGCCAAGATACTCAAGAAAAAGAATGTTGCAGCATATGATAAATCAGTTAAAATATCTGTTTTAAAAATATACGCTAATAGAAACATTCCTAAATTAAAAATGAGTGAAACGGAGAGGAAATATAACACGTCCATAAAACACCATTATTTTTGGAGTTTATATATCCTTTGTTTATGAGAAAATGCATACAATCGTAATAGAAAAATGGAGCCTCCTTACAGGGGCACAGTTTCGACTGTGCGATGCGAAATAAGACATGCGCAAGCTTAGTCTTATGAAAAAATGGAGCCTCCTCTGGGAGTTGCACCCAGGACCTTTTGATTACAAGTCAAACGCAATAGCTACTATGCTAAGGAGGCATAAATGTGTATGTAAGTGGGCTTGACCAAAGGGAAACCCACCATGGTGTGAAGTGACTTTGCACTTCTGCCTAAGGAGGCGTTATAATGCAAAGGACTAATTAACCATTTAAAAACTTTACGAGCTAAAATCCTTTTTTATTAAAGAAAACATCGGGCTGTGAGCCTACCGTTCTAAGATCAAGGAAAGATTTTATTGCAGATTGAAGATTATACACTTCTTCATAGACAATATCCTCGTGAAATTCAACTTTTTCGTAATACCAACGATTAAGAAAGGGTTTTTTTATGTAACGAGTAAACCAGTTTTTATCAAATGATCCCGTACCGTGCTCAGTTACTAGTGTCCCAAGAATTTTTACGGTAATTTCACCCACCTGCATTTTGTATTTTTTATCATCTCGAACAATTTCAGAGTCTTTGATGTTAATTCCTTGAAAGATCAGACTCATTTTATACTTAAAAAATGATTCTGGAGGATGTTTCTCACACTGCCATATGATTCTATAATCTTTATTACCTGCAACATACTTATTTTCAAGGTAGAGCACTTCTAAGTCTTGCTCGCTTGTAGCACCTGCTTCTATCCAATCATGCTCTTTGAGCCACCAATAAATCATGGTGTATAATGCTTTTAATTTAAATGGATCTTGATAAGTAACTTCAAGCTTTACAATTTCTGACTCAGCCATATGATCTTTTTACTACAGGAGCTTATATATTTTGCTATGAGATAAAAGGAAAATGGAGCCTCTGGTGGGAGCTGCACCCACGACCTTCTGCTGTCTGTGATAAGAGAATATCTTATCCTACGAGGCAGACGCAATAGCTACTATGCTACAGAGGCATGAAGTGTAGAATTACATAATTGCTTAAAAATGCTACGGTTATAATTTTCTTCCAGCTTAGTTTTGAGGTTTACTAAACTCATCAAAGACATCCATTACATCACCATACGTGATACGCTCTCGTGCAATGCCTCGTTCAAGCCAATCAGTTTCTATGACCTCACCTGCTTCAGAAATTTTACTCTCTTTTGTAGTTGCAAGTAAAAATGTTGCATTCATACCGTCAAGATTATCTGTTTTTTTTGTCCCTGTAAGTTCTATGTCAATACCAAGATCATCTTCTACTGCTTTTACGGGTTCTTTTTGTGTTCTATAAAAACCCCACACGCCAGATGTATCTCTTACAAGAAGATATTTTCCATTTTTGTGTTGTATTAGTACGTGTGTGATATCCAATATAATTCACCAATACTAGTAAAAATAGGCTTTTCATATTTAAATAATTGGCAAAAACGTTTTAAATACGTGATGTTGGATGGATTTCATGAAACGATCAATGGGCATTATCATTATTTTACTGATGGTATCTAGTGTTTTAGGTATTGTATTTAGTTATTCTGCAGGCAATGCGGCAACTGAACAAACATTTAGATATGGTGAGTACGTATTTACATTGCAAGAAAACCTATATGTGACTGAAATCAATGATGTAGAGATGAGTTTCTACTACACGCCCGATGTGGTGCTTGGTGCTGACTTGCCCCAAGACTTTTTGACTGCATACAAAGAAGGTGGAGTTCTTTCAATGACACTTGATCGAAACGATAGTGCTGTTGAGTTTCTATCCATTCTTACCTACGATGTAACCAGAAGTCTAAATGAAGATGGCGTAGTAGCACAACTAGGATTTACTACACCTGTTGAACAACTTCCAGTAATTCAATGTGATAATGCAACAAGCCTTACCATTTATCCACACAGTGGTGATACACTAGATGCACAATACGCAGATAATTGTCTTAATCTTAGTCTTCCTACAAGTGCAGACATTGCACTCTACAGGGATGCATTAATCTATAGCTATTACGGAGTGATCTAATGGTAGAAATTGGCCAACTTGATATGTCTAATCCAAAGCAGCTTGAACCATCTCAAGCACCTACTCCCACTAAAGAAGATAAAGAGAAAAGTAAAACAAGCATGTGGTTTGTGGGTGTATTCTTAGCATTAGTTGCAATTGTAATCTTTGTGATGATTGGCATTACCAATAATGCAGAGAATCAAATTACCAATATTGATCAGCTCTTTGCTGCTGTTGAAAACGGCGATGTGGGAGAAGAGCGAGGATATGTGTATAATGGATATGTCTTTGCAAAAGATGATCAAAATACATGGTTTACCCGTCTTCAAATTGGAGAGAATATTGTTCAAGTGCCACTGCACTACGGTCCAAGAGACCTTACTGAAGTTGAAGACATTGGACGTACCAATGATACCTTCAATCAACGAGAGTTTTACATTACGTTTGACCCAAATTCAACACAGATGCAATATGTTGCACTTGCTGCAGCAGAAGTAAGTTTGAATGTGGCAAATGGCATTGGTGGAACTCCTGTTGCTGCATGTCAATACCAAGACAATAGTTCCTGTATTGACAGGCCTATCATTACCTGCGAGAATACTAAAGATAAACCAGTGATTGTACTTACTATTGATGAACTTGCACCAAAGGGAAGAATTGTAAGAGCAGGTAATTGTGTAACCCTTTCTGGAGATGAATGGGGATTGCTTAAAGCTGTTGATTCATTTCTTTTGAAATGGTATAGGATTTTATAATTAGAGTTCTTTCATTACTCCTTGTTGTGCGTATACTAATCGCACTGCGCATCCTTTTTTGAGAATAGCAGAAAAGAGTGCCATGTGTTCCTTGCCTGTTCCTGAGGTAAGATTAAGAGCAACTTCAAGACCGAGTTTATATCCTTGCAATGCTTTATACATTTGCTCAGAGAGTTCATTGATAGGCATATCTAGATCAAATACTAACAGGTCTGCATTTCCTGTAAATTTTTCTTTACCAAATGCATTAGTCATGAGAATGACTTGTTCCCACTGCTCTGATTGCATGAGCTCATTTACTTGAGCCCATGATCCTTTCCCAGTTGAAAGCATCGCAATAAGTATTGTCATGTGTATTTTGAGGATTGATATTTTATAAGCATTATGCGTTTAGATGTGGAAAATTTACAACACATGGTGCTGAAATAGTTGCACACAGAATTTAATCATACCAAAGACCAAGAACATGATGGTGATAAAGAGTGAAAGTGCAAATACACCAAAGATAATGTACTCTCCTGCGTTAAATGCAGAGATGAGTTCTGTTTGTATGTAAGATACTGTGCTTGTGTAAAAGAAAAAGAGATAATACGCTAAAAAGAGTACTGCAATCACCATAATCATATGATATTCAAGTTTTCTAAGTAGTGGAAGATGAGCAAGTAGCAATAAACCCACAAATAAAATACATGCTGCAATTATCGTCATCATGAGATAATCACTTACAATACTTATTCCCTGTATGTCAACACCCACTAGCTGTGCATGATCAAGTGATGCAATTCTAAATAATGGGGAGACAATAACTACTAGAAGAGAACTCAGTGTTAAAGATGTAAGCCATTTGGGAAGCATTTTTACTTTATCAGAATACACTTCATACCACATATATGCTGGAAGAATGAAAAGCATGAAAGCACCAATGATATTAAACAGATATCCCAGTGTAACAATAATGGGACTTGCAAGCGCTATGTCTGAGAGGTATTGTGTGATCAGCGGTTCATGTCCGAGTGTGTGAAAATAATATGAATTGGTTAAATTGAAAATATATGGCACAAAGAAGATTGCAATTTCTGTGAGTAAATGCAGTACTAACAATCCAGAGATACCAAGGAAGACGTGTTTTTTATCATGAAAGAACTTAAGAAAATGTTCTTCAAAATTTTCTGCAAAGTTACCTACACGAAAAATAAGACTATCTGCATTAAAGTGTTTGTGCTTTTTAACAATCAAAAAGAGATACACTCCTATGGCAAGCATAATGATAAGACTATCTACAGCAATAACAAACCACTCTACGAGTAAATCAAAAACAAGAATTGAGAATGAGAACACCAGTAAGAAAATTGCAATAAAACGAATAATCCAAGGTTTATTGTAGATGTGTAAATTACCAAGCAAACTTGTTGATTCAATGTATGCAAAGAAACTCATGTACAGTGCATAGAGTGTTAACCCAACCCACCCTATGTGGAAAAAGATGATTTGAAAGGTAACTTCATTTACTTCAATGAAAGTCAGCAGGCTGTGAAAAAACACTACTTCATGTGCAGAGCTTGCTGAGATGGTAATAATTGTCTTCATGCTAAATGCAAAGAACAATAACAGCAAGATCAAATTCGTTAACCAATCAGGAAAAATACCTGTTTTTCCTTTGTGATTTCCAAAAAAGAGCCAGGTGAAATTAATAGCATAAAATAAACAACCTAAAAACACCCATGAAATTATTTTTTTGGTATAATCAAGATCTCCTGGAAGCACTTTAAAGAAGTCAAGTACGTTAAAGATAATCAGCAAAAGAATAATCAGTTCAGTATATCGTGTTCTGATGTATGAAAACATGAGTAAAAAAGAGAAAAAGAGCTATTTAAGTGTTGTGTTTACTCTATCTTTTTGAGACGCTTTTCAATTTTCTTTACTTTTCGTCTGTGGAGATGATCGCCTAGTTTATTGTTTTTAAGTACTGCAAGACCTTTTGTGTTCTGTGCAGCATATACTGCGCCGCCAATAATACCTACTACTGAGATGCTGCCAAGAATAATGCCTGCAAGATTAAATGGACTTTTTTGTTCTACATCTTCATAGAACACTTCTGAGAGGAACCGGTAACAATCTTCAGGGATTTCACCAAGTACTGAAAATCCAAAATCAAGTACCGTACCTTCTTCTACTACGTCAAACTGCCATCTTACGAGTGGGTCTTCTTTGAGCACTTCAGTTGGCGGTTCATTAAATTCAATATAATGCACCAATAATGCCATACATTTTGGAATGCTTTGCACATATTCAAAGTTTTCAAGATCTTCTGTAGGCACTATTTGCAGGAGTGCTTCTGTTGTATTAGTTTCATTATTGAATGTAACTTTTTTAACAAATTTCACTTTATCTGATGTGAGACCCATTTTTTCCAATGCTTCTTCATACTTATCACAGTCAGGATCGCCTGGACAGAAGACTTCTGTGTAGTCATCATCTAGCGTATCGTCGGTGTCGTCGGTGTCATCATCAGTACCATCGTCATCGGTGCCGTCATCATCATCATCAGTAGGATCACCGGTATCGTCATCATTGTCATCAGGCTCATCATCATCAGTTTCATCATCAGGAATATCATCGGTATCATCATCATCATCACTACCACCACCGCCTCCACCACCACCTGAGTTTGGATCTTGTACCCGTAGTGTAAAAGTGTTAGAATCAGCAGTATTTCCATCCGTATCATTTGCTCTAAAAGACACTGTTCGTGTTCCAGTAAATGTAGAGCCTGAATCAAAGGTTACATTAAGACCTGAAATAGTAATAGTAATTCCAGAAGGATTAGACAAGTTCAATACTTCATCAATACTACCACTATTGGTGTGATTAAGATACGTTGAAAGGTCAAGTGTTTTATCATTACCTTCATTCCACGTTTGTGTTGGAATCGTTGACCAATTAGGAGCAGAATCAAATACCGTTACTTGCACCGTATCTGATCCATTGGTGTAGTTTTCTGTTTGTGTTACATTAAGTGTGAAGTTATACACACCTGCAGTACCAATGGTGATAATGTTATTAAGTGATCCAAGTGCAGACGTATCATTGTAGATGGTTGCTGATGCTTCAAGACCTGTTGTTACTGTTCCATTTATTTCAAATGATGTTCCTGCAAGCACACTGGTGTCGTTTGCTGTAAGTGTTACATTAGGTGTTGCTCGTGTTACATTAACAGTAATATTATTTGAAATTGCAGTAAGTCCAGTTGACGAATTTACATATGCGAAGAAGAGATCATCTGTTCGACCAACTTCTGTTGCATTTACTTGCCAGTTCTCACTACAGGTTTCAGTGTCAGTCATTGAACCACATTCTTTTGGATTATCTGTAGTGGTATAATATGGCGTATCATTTACTGTTGTACTTATTGGAACACCTACTGCAGCACCAGTAATTCCTTTTATCCACGTTAAAAATCGTTTGAAGAGTGAAACAGTTGGTTCTTTTTTGTATGGATCCAATGTGAGATTGACTGTCCCACACGGACCACCACTACACGTTACCGTTGCCGTAAAGGTATAATTTTCATGATACTCCATAGAGATATTTGTTGTTGGTGCATCTAACGTAACTGAAAGTTCTCCTGCTGATTCTGAAATTTCAATAGATCTATTGGTTGCTGCAAATGAAGAGTTACCCTGATCATCGCTGCAATACACATTCCATGAATAATTTCCTGCTGTTAAAAACGTGTAAGATAATGAAGAGTTAATTGATGATGATGCAACAAATGCACTTGCTGATTGTGAAGCCCAGGTGTTTGAGATGTTAATGTAGAGATCACATGAAGATACTTCGTTTGTGGTATCTGTTGCATTATAATAAAAGTCAATGGATACTGCAGTGGTATTTTGATGTGCATCTTCAGGTAAGTGTAGTGTTACATTTGGCGCAGGATTACTGCTTGATGCACTATAGAGTGTAAGCGTATAATTTTCTTGATTAGTAATAGTGTCATTGGTTTCATTTGATGCATATCCTGACTTTGATGCGTTGATGATATAGAAATTGTAATCTGTTTCTGTACCACCTGAGATAGTTGATGTAGCAACAAGTACCGTAAAGTTCCCATTTGCATCCGTTGTTCCACTGTAGTTGTAGGGTGTTTGATTGAATAGTTCTACAGTCACACCAGAAAGTGGATCACCATTTTCATCCTGCACATGTACAGTGACGTTTTGCGTGATGTTAAGATCGTTGTTGGTTGAATATGCATTACAGTTCGCACCAAATGATACATTGATGAGTGTGATGTCAGAGTCTGCTGCATCATCTATACAAGAACCTGCAAAAGCACCTCCGCTCTGATCAAAAACACAGTTTTGAATAATAATGTTTGATAATGAAGAAGAAACAATTAGTGGATCTTCAAAAGTACTAGAAGTGATTGAATAACCTCTACAATCAAATGTAATCGAATCCGCACCAAGCGTTACACCCTCACCCCCTCCGCATGATTGATCGCCGATTAAAAAATTATAACCTGAAGCCGTAATTGTGTCTGCACATACGGTGTCAGCACCACAACCAGCACCAGTACAGTCTATGTTTGCTGCACTCACTGAAAGTGCAAGAATAATTAGAATAAATAGATATAAGAGATACTTCATATATAAATCACAAGAAATTAAGTATTTAAATTTACCTATTATAGAAACGATTAATTATCTTCTAAAACATTCCAATAAACATCAACCGTAGCTGATGCGGCACCATGAATCACAAAATCTTTCTTTTTCACATGACCATCTGCATATAATGCATTTGTTGATTTACCTGAATGAGCCATATGTCCTGTAGTAAAATCACTATTATCTGCAATAAAAGCATCTTTTGATTCATTTTGAGATAATCGTGCTTTAAATCCATTATCTGTTTCACGATAATAAGATGATCCTTGTGTAAACGCATCTGCTTCTAAATCAGCTGCAACTACATCAGGTGTTTTTGGATCATGTAATGCACACCCATACATTTGTTTAGCATCACCCATTTCAACAAGCCACTCACCCATACCTATTAAATTCCCTGGAATATTAATTACATTTGTTGAAGTGCCACTATAAACTGTAGGGGTTCCCATGGGAATCATTCCATCATGATCACCACTATACGATACTGCTGCAATACCATGATTCTTCAACGTATTTACACACTCAATCTCTTTTGCCTTGAACTTTGCTTGATTAAGTGCTGGAAGTAGTAAACTTGCAAGAATTGCAATAATACCAATTACGGTAAGGAGTTCAACAAGTGTGAATGGTTTTTTACGCCCCTCAGTCATGATTTTAAGTGCTTTATCAGGATCACCATTACTTGCTACAAGTGCTTGCCCTGCTTCAGTTTTAACACCGTCAAAACCATCACCAAAGTTTTGTTCACCTTGCTGATTCATATAATCAGGATCTTTTACACATTTATCAACAAATGCGCTAGCATCATCTGCTTTAGAACCAAAATATTTTTTCATAAAAGAATCTGCCTTACCACTTATAGCTTTTCCAGCACGTTTTACGCCTAAGTAAAGCTTATCTGTAATGGATTCTGTAGGAGTTGGCTTATACTCGCCATGTAGTGCTGTAGTTTCAAGTCCACTCATATTTCCTACATAAGGTGAACCTGCTGGTCCCTCTTGTAGAGGAGAACCGTACATATTCACAATATCGGTAAGGCTATTATCCATACCCATGGTAGTGCAGAACTAGTATATAAATGTTTCGCTTCTTTGTAACTCTGAAGTGGTAACAAAAACCATTCCGAAAATTCTTCAATATTCTTTCAACAACACATGTAAAGCTTATTCTAAACACAACTACATGCAAAAACACAACCTTTTAATACAAAGTAAGATACATCTTACCATGGAATACGCAATTACAAAAATAAGCTCAAAAGGTCAAATAGTCATTCCAAGTGAATTAAGAACTGACCTTAAAGAAGGAGAAAAATTACTTATCATCAAGCACAATAATCAGCTTGTACTCAAACAACTCCATGAACTTGATAAACAATTTGCAGAAGACATGGAATTTGCAAAAGCAACTGAAGATGCCTGGAAAGAAATCCAACAAAAAAAGGGTACTGCAATGGAGTTTGATGAATGCATAAAAGAAATTGAAAAATGGTAGATATCACCTTCTCTGAGCAGTTTAAGAAAACGTTCAAAAAAATAAAAGACCCTTTGCTCAAACAAAAAATCATTACACAAATAAAAAAACTAAAAGATCAACCAAATAGAGGAAAACCAATGAAATATGCCCGAAAGGGAACAAGAGAATTATATATCTCACCCTTTAGACTTTCATACGCATATGAGAATAATACCATATACCTTCTAGCATTATATCACAAAGATAATCAATAAGACCGGAAATCCTCCAATATTCTTTCAACAACACATATTAAACCATATTACAATAAAAAACTAAGAAAGCTTTAAATACATAATCGTACGTATTTGTACGCATGGGGAAACAAATAAGCATTCAGTTATCAGATACCATGTACAGCAGAGCAATTAAACATGCAAAAAAGAAAGGATTCGATAGTCTTCAAGAATTTATTCGAGAAACTATGAGAACTGAGCTCTATGAACCAAAAAATGGTCTGTTAACTGCACTTGCTAGTGAAAAATCTCTTGCAAAATTGTGGCTTTCTAAAGAGGAAGAAGGCGCATGGAAACATTTGCAAAAGGATCAATAGTAACATTTGAATTTCCTTACACAAATTTAAAGAAAAGAAAACTCAGACCCTGTTTGGTACTCTCAAATCCCATGCAAGATGATATACTTCTTTGCCAAATTAAATCAAATAATAAAAGAAATAGATATTGTGTTCCACTTCCATTGGATGCAACAAAATATCAAGCTCTTCAAAAAGATAGCCTCATTAGATGCAATATGCTCTTTACTGCAGATACACATCAAATCAATCAATCCATCGATGTCATTGATAAAAGAACCTATGAAGAAGTAATTCAAACCATTCTCAAAATCATTCGGTTGGAGTGATCAGTGATCTTCGCGAATACGCTCAGCAATCTCAGCCAATTTAGCGTCATCTTCGCGTTTATAGTCATGTGAAGAGATGTAGCCTTCATATTTCTCAAAGTACTTATCGACATTAGATTTTAGCTCAGCCCACTCTTTCATATTTGCCGTGCCATGCATAGGAAAGAGCTTTGCGTGCACATGATCAACACCAAATCCTTCAAACACCATGCCTGTTCGGCCAACATCAGTAAAGGCCATATCAATTAACTTCCCTACCTTCTTAGATACGCACACTAAGGCAGCAAGTACGTCATCTGGCAAATCAAATGCATAACTAGAGTAATGCTTTTTTGGAATAACAACACTAAATCCTTCCGTGTTGGGAAAGATAGAAAGAAATGCTAAGTGGTCATCGTCTTCATAGATCTTGTGACAAGGTAACTCCCCTGCTACAATTTTGCAAAAAATACAATCATCGTGTGTCATAAGAAAAGAATTATTTTGTGATATATATAGTTAATGACAGTGAGCATCATAAATCATATTTTTCAATAAGTCCTTGCAAAACATCACTACCGTAATTCTTTGGACTTCCATTCAATGGAGAAGTGATATTTCGTTCTGGATATCTAGGCCATGGTTTTGTAAGTCGAATATGATCTAGGTTTAATAGACCATACAGAATTCTTTCAGGTGCAGCACCAATCCCTCCATGAGGGGGCATACCTGCTCGACGAAGAGCAATATAATCCCAATATTGATTGATGTTTTCTTTTTGTCCTTTTTCAATTAAATTAACAATGAGTTCTTCTGGGTCTGTTATCTTTTCTGCAACACCAACCATTTCACCAGCGCCGTGTGGTGCAATAAGATCACACGTCATGGATAAGCTTGGGTCTTCTGGAAGTCTTCTGTAGGGAAATCCTTCTGAAACAAAAGGAGGAAAATTTACCCACACATATTTACCGCCAAAGTGATCGGTAAGCATCATTTCATCATTTCGCTTAAGACCTTCACCCCACTGTGTTGTTGAACCTTTGGACTGAGTTAGTTGGAGTGCATCATTGTATGAAATATGCTCATGATGTTCTGGCTTTAACCCCTCTATATCAAGATCAACACCAAGTAATGCAAGTTCACGTTGATGTGTATCTCGTACTGCAACCATTGCTGCATAGATGGAATTTCCTGCAAGTTGTTTAAGATCATCCGTATCATATAGGAGTGCTTCTGCTTTTGCATGCGTATATTCTGCTAAGTGTCTTTTTGAACCATATGGCTCATTTCTAAATGCTGGAGAAATAGTGTATACTTTTCCAAGGGCAAGTGCTAGAGGTTCTAATTCAAACGTTGCACATTGAGATAAGAATAGGTCTTCACCATGTACTTTTGCAGTAATTGCATTACCTCCACCATACAATGTTTTACTCGTAATAATTGGTGGTTCTACGGGTGTAAATCCATCTCCTTGAAAATAGGCATGAAGTGCAGCATGAAATGTTGCTTTTATTTTTAGAACAGCAGCTCGTTGTGGATTTGCAACATAATATTCTGGCATCACAAACGTTTTCATACCATGAGAAGGATCTGTCCCATCAAAAGACCACGGTGTTGCCAAATTCACATCACTTGATGCAAGTACGTCAAAGTGATCTGCAGTAACTTCAGGATTCCCTCGTGAATCTTGTGAAAGTATACCGCTTACCTGCAAATATGATCCTCTTCCAAGATCAGATAATTGATGAAATAACTCAGGACACGTTTCACGCTCCACTACAACTTGTATGTGGGTCGTATCATCAACAAGGTCTACAAACTTTCTGTGTTTGTGAGAACGTATTTCTTTAATTCGTCCATGAAGAGACAGGGATTCCCCTTGTCTTAAATCTGTTAGTGTGTCTTCAATACTTGTCCAATTCATATCTTTACGGATTTAATCTATTTGGTCCTCTGTATACATACGTTACCTCACGAACGTTATTTAAACCAGTTAAGTTCATAAGCATTCGTGTAAGACCAAAACCACACCCCCCATGTGGCGGAACTCCGTGCTTGAAAAAACTAACATATGATGAAATTGATGCAGGATCTGTTCCTTTTTCATTCATTTGATCGATGAGAATGTCGTATCGGTGTTCACGCTGAGCACCCGTGGTTACTTCAAGACCTTTCCAAAGAAGATCAAAACTCTTTGTAACATCGGGTCTATCTTCATAACGCATGTGATAAAATGGACGTGCTTTTGCAGGATAGTCAGTCACAAAGACAAAATCATGTCCAAAGGTTTTTTTGATGTGTTGTGCAAGACGGCGTTCACCTTCAGGATCAAGATCTCCTTTATGTTCTCTTGCCACATGATATCCTTGCTGTTCAAGAATTGCATATGCTTGATCCATGGTAACTCTTGGAAATGGAAGTGTTGGGACGGTAGTATCAAGTCCAAAATGCTCTTTAATTTCTTCACCATGTTTTGCTGCAACTGCAGTCATAAAGTGACGGATCCATTTTTCTTCAGTTTCCATAACTTCTTTGTGTGATCGAATCCAAGAAAGTTCCATATCAACACTAGTAAATTCTGTATCATGTCGTGAGGTGTGTGATTTGTTTGCTCTAAAGACAGGGCCAACCTCAAATACACGATCAAAACCTGCAGACATTGCCATTTGTTTATAAAACTGTGGAGACTGTGCAAGGGATGCATCTTTTCCAAAATAATCAATTTTGAACAACTCTGCACCACTTTCACTTGCGCCTTCTACAAGTTTGGGTGAATGAATTTCAGTAAAGCCATTCTTTATCCAATAGTCTCGCATAGCGTGCTCTGCTGTAGTTTGAATTTCAAAGATTAAACGTTTTTTTGGATCTCGTAAATCAATATGTCTCCAATCAAGTCGTTTATCAATATCTGATGAAGAGTCAATAGGAATAGGACTAGTTGGCATACTTTGGACATCAACATCATCAAGTTGTATTTCATATCCATTAAGCCTTACTTGAGGATTTTCAACAAGCCTTCCACTTGCAAATAATGTTGACTCTGGACTCAATGAGGATACAAGATCATCCAAAGGTCTTCCATTCTTAAAATTAGTTGCTTGAACATGACCTGTATGATCACGCATAACAAGAAATTGTATTCGTTTTTGGTCTCGCAGCGTATCTAACCAGCCACCTATGTGTACATATTCACCAAGATGATTACCTAAATCACCAATTAATGTGCGATCCCCCATGTATCAGAGAACATGACTGATTTTATAAAGTTTTCAGATGTAGTTAATTTAAAAATAATCAAGAATCTACTTATTCTTAGCAAGTTCATACATTGCCTTGAATGCAACAACCGTTGCTGCAGGTGCAACAAAGATACTCAGTGCAAAGAAAATTTGCTTTACAATGCCACCAAAGGTTGGTAGTGTGAGACTAATGACAAATACATTCACACCAGCAGCTGCCATAAATGCAATGGATGCAATAAGAAATTCATTTACTTCTTTTGTGGTGATGTTCAGTAAACCCACCAATAAACCTAAGATAAAGATAATTGCAAACGTAATGCCAACGCCAAGGGTCATTTTCAGATTTAATAATCCTACAATAAGACCAACAATAATAGATAATCCAAGACCGAAAAGAAAACTCATTTTCCCAATATTAACATCAGAGTGTGTTGATGATGTACTCATGCTTGACATTGATTGAGCTCGTACACGCTTTGTAGTTGTCTTTTTTCTGGCCTTCTTTGCTGTTTTTTTCCGTTTAGAAACAGTTGATTTTGAAGAAGCCTTTTTTTGTGTAGATTTTTTCTTAGCCATTGTTAAATTGTGTCTAGTACATCATGTGCATTTAGAGTATTTAAATGTTGCGTAATCTTCTCCTCGCCAAGCAGGTGCGTAAAGCGCAGTTTTAGGTAGCGCTGTTCTTCATTAGTAACGCGAGCTAGCTTATCTGCTTGCAAAAGTCCATATGGATATCCAAGAAATGCTGGATCTCGTGCATGTGATGCAAGCAGTGGAATAATATCAATGCCACCTTCTACTTTAAAGACGTATTTTGATTGTGGATGCAGTTTTACCATAGACATCTGCAGATGTTCAGCCAAAGGATAGTAGGCAAAGCTGTCATAAGGTGAGAGTTTTTGCAACGCAACGCCCAGTGCATCACCGGTATCTGTGTAGACCTCACATGTTTTTGAAACTGCATAGAGTGCACCGGTAAGATGTTTTCTTACAACAGGATGCTCAGCCTGTAAATTTCCATCAAGAACTACCTTGCCAGAAAGCGTGTTTGCTTTGTAAATTTCACATAGTCTTCTTACCAGTCCTGCGACCGTTGTTGGTGATGCTCTTTTATCTTTTCGCGTAAGGAAAGGATCAGATGCTGAAAAAAGTGGAATATCCATCTCTTTTCCAAAAAGACGTGTTTCAAATCCGATGTCGCCCAAGTCTTGCACGGTTTCAACAAGAATAAAGAATTCTTCTCTTGAGCTATCAATAAGCTTGTTCTCTTCATAGGTTACGTGGGCAATACGGCAGAACTGAAGACTAAAATGCGGTCCACCAAGGAGTTCGCAATTTCCACCATCAACAAAGCTCACTCTTCCTTGCGCAGGAACAATCTGCTTGAAATTGCTTACGGAAAAAGGTATAGCGTCTTTGAGCAGTGGTTTAATGCTTGGACGCTCTAATGTTGATGAAAGCGTTCGAGAAATATGTTGTATGTGTTGTAACAATTCTTGCATAATAAAAAAAAGAAAGAAGAGGTTTTTATCTTTTCTTCTTCTTGACAGTTCGTTTTACTTTTTTAGCAACCGTTTTTCGTTTCTTTGTTGCTTTCTTCTTTGCCTTCTTCACAGCCTTTTTAACTTTCTTTGCAGCTTTTTTTACTGCTTTTTGAGTTTGCTTTTTAGAAGAGGTTGTTTTTGCAACACCCTTTGCTACTTTATTGACTTTCTTTCGAAGAACTTCTGCTCCTTCGTCAAGATGTTGTTCTACTGCAGAAACGATGTCGTCATAGAGTTGTGCTGCTTCTTCACCAGAAATGATTCCTTTTTTTTCAAGGTCCTTGGTAAAGCTTGATATCTTTTTCTTAGATGTACTTGCAGCACCTGCTCCAATACTTACCGCTTTTTTGAGTGCATCACGCATGGATTTCATAGTTCATTTATGAATAAACAAGTATATAAACCTTTGCAGAAAATATATGAACCAAATATTTAAATACCTACAATCCTCTTGAACTTCTATGAAACTCCTTGAAATTGAAGAGCGACTACACACCGCAAAGGGATACAAAGCAGTGTGTGAATCTCAGCTACGACAACTTGGAGGCAAGCAACATACGTTTGATTTTGATCATCAATTCTATTTACACCGTATGCAAGAGTACGACACTATTATTGAAGATTTAACTGATAGAAGAAGACAATTATTGCAAAAAAAGCTGTATGGAACACTTGTTGCATCACATGCGTTTATTATCGCTTTTGTCGTCGTGATGTTTCACTTTTTCTGAGGGTTAATTTTAAAAAGGGTTCTTAAACACAAGATGCCTTATGAATAATGATACAACTGTAATAATTTCATCTTCTGATTTGCATAAACGATATGTCGCAGTAAGTGATCAAACAATGCCTCTTCAAAGCAGAAAACGTCGACAACTCGAAGAAATGGCAAGAAAAACAGAGGAATTTAGCCAAACACCAGGCACGGTTGCACAACGTCTACTACAAGACCCAAGAATCTTAAAGATTAATTCCTTTTTAGGGGAAGGAGGAATTGGAAAAGTCTACGAAGCAACTGTCGCATTTGATAGAAAACCAGTACGTGTTGCAATTAAAGCACTTTCATTAAGTGAAGAAAATTATCAATTCCTTCTTGATCTAGATGATGATCAACGAAAAAAAACAGAGGAGTATTTTCTTGCAATATTTCGACATGAAGCTGCAGTCCAAAGAAACTTTAGAGGGCACCATGAAAATATTACTGAGTTTTATGCTTATCGAGAGACACAAGTGCCCACATCAGATCCAAAGGAAATAAGAGAACCATCAAAGGGAACACACCTACAGTCACTGATACAAAATATGAATCAAACAGCCAGAGGCTTCATACAACATATGAGAAAGGAAAAAGAGCCCAGATCAATACCCTACATCATCCAGGAATTAGTGAAGGGAAATAATCTCCAAGAACTCATTGATGAACACAAACTTGACAATCCAGGTACATTCATTGACATCATGAACCAAACCATAAATGGACTTAGTGCAATTCATGAAAAAGGATATGTACACAGGGACATGAAACCAGGAAATATTCTCGTAAGGGAAGATGGCGTTGTTAAAATAACAGACTTTGGACTCGCTAAACGAATTGAAGAGTATCCTACTATGTATGGTCTTGATAATGTACATACACCATGGTATGTAGCACCTGAACAATTAGATGAAAATCAAAAAGTAACCTGGAGAGCTGATATGTATGCACTTGGTGCAATCATAAGACGCTACGTGTATCCTCAAGAACCATTTGTTGCTCACGATAACCCCCTACGTTATAGTGATGAGTTCTGGCATCAACATGAAGATCCTATTCGAAATGGTCTTTTACATGTTGCAAGACATTGTATGAGACCTGAGCAAGAAAATAGATTTGACAATGCCGATCAAATTCGACTAAGTCTTGAATTACTAACTGCTGATTGTACTGATGGATATCTCGTACCTATAGACATACATGATTAATGACCCAAACGTTTTTATACGCTTTGTCACTTGCATATGCGAATGACTGAATTGATTATCTCCGAGAAGCCTAATGCTGCAAAGCGAATTGCAGATGCGCTTGCCGACGGTAAAGCAAAGAAAGAGAATGATAATGGTGTGCCATTTTATACGTTAACACACAAGGGAAACGAAATAATTGTAGGGTGCGCAGTTGGTCATTTATATGGTCTGAAGACAAAAGAGAAGGGATTTCCCATCTTTAATATTGAATGGGTGCCTTCTTCTCAATTAAACAAAGGTTCTGCATATACGAAGAAATATGTTGCTACGCTTAAGCGATTGGCAAAACGATGTAAGACATTTACAGTTGCAACAGACTTTGATATTGAAGGTGAAGTGATTGGTCTTAATGTCGTTAGATATATTTGCGGCAAAAAAGATGCAAACCGTATGAAGTTTTCTACGCTTACTAAAGATGAACTCATTGAAGCGTATGATAAAAAAGAGAAGCATCTTGATTGGGGACAGGCTAATGCAGGTGAAACAAGACATATGCTTGATTGGTACTATGGGATCAATATTTCTCGGTCACTGACCCGATCTATTCAAAAAGCTGGGATGTTTAAATTACTCTCAACCGGTCGTGTACAAGGACCTGCGCTAAAACTACTTGCAGATCGAGAGCAATCCATTAAAGATTTCAAACCAGAACCGTATTGGGAAATTGAACTCAAAGGTAAACTTGAGAAGGGCGATATTGTTGCGATGCACAAGAACGGTAAGTTCGATAAAGAAAAAGATGTCCTTAAGATTCTTGAAAAAACAAAGGGTGAGAAGGCAGAAATTGCAAATATTAATGCACGATCACAAAAAGTACAACCACCACATCCATTTGATTTAACTTCATTGCAAGTAGAAGCACACGGGAAGATTGGCATTACGCCAAAGAAGACGCTTGCGTTTGCACAAGAATTGTATGTTGCAGGATTTATTTCATATCCTAGAACATCTTCTCAACAATATCCTGAATCTATTAAGTACAAAAAAATTCTACAAGACATTGCACGAAATCCTGCATTCAAAAAAGAAGCAGAGCAAGTACTGGGTATGAAAAGTATCACGCCAAATAATGGTAAGAAAACTGATGCTGCGCACCCTGCTATTTATCCAACGGGCATTGTGCCAAAGGCACTTGATCCTAAAGCACGAAAATTGTATCATTTAATTGTAAGAAGATTTCTTGCAACCTTTGGTGAACATGCGGTTCGTGAAACGGTTACATATACTGTTGATTGCGCAAAAGAAGAATTCATCTGTAAAGGAACCCTTACGAAAGAAAAAGGGTGGATGGAATTGTATGGAGAATTCTCCAAAGCAAAAGAGGAAGAACTTCCTCCTGCACAAAAAGGCGATCAGGTAAAGAACAAACGTATTAAGAAACTCGATAAAGAAACACAACCACCTAAACGGTTTACTGAAGCATCCATTATCAAAGAACTGGAAAAACAAGGTCTTGGTACTAAAGCAACGCGTGCTGCAATTGTTGATACATTGTTTCAACGAAATTATGTTGAAGGAAAGAAACTAGAAGTGACTGACCTTGGGATGCAAGTGGTTGAGATCTTAGAAAAATACTGTCCTCGTATTACTGATCAAGAAATGACTCGAAGTTTTGAAGAGTCCATGGATAAAATTCGTGAAGAAAAAATTAAACCTGAAACCGTTCTGAGTAGAGCAAAGAAAGTGATCATAGAAATTGTTGATGACTTTGCAAAAAAAGAGAAGAAAGTTGGTGAAGGACTTAAAGAAACATTTGAGGAAACACGAGACAAACTTGAAACACTAGGTAAATGTCCTAATTGTAAAGAGGGTGTTGTGCGTTTGCGGCGAGGGAAGTTTGGTCGATTTGCTGCATGTAGTGGATATCCTGAGTGTAAAACGACATATGGTCTTCCAAATACGGGTTTGATTAAACCCGTTGAAACTGAGAACATGTGTAAAACGTGTAAAGCTCCTGTTGCACTTATTATTCGAGCACGTTCTCGCCCACAAGAGATGTGTATTAATCCTGATTGTCCTGATAAAGATCTTGGTAAGATTAAAGGTGAAGGGAAAACATGTGAGAAATGTGGCAAAGGGAAAATGGTTCTGAGAAAATCTTTGTATGGTGCATTTTTGGGATGCGATCAGTATCCTAAATGTAAGACTATTGTGCAGATTCCTAAGAAGGATGATGAGAAGTAGTTAGTAAATATTATTCCTTTTTCCTATTCGTAAAATAATTATTCTTTTCCCTTTTATGATCACATCACATATTGCACGAAATTTTCCAATTCTTAATCTCCATAACTTTGTTCCCTTTAATTTTTTAAGATGAGAGATGGGATTTTCTCGAAGAGCATATATTTTTTGTAATACCACTGTTCTTTCTTTTTCATCTAATTTTTTAAGAAAATCTTTTGATTTTTTTGTAAGTTCAATACTATACATTACAATTGAACTCCAAGTTCTTTTGCAACGTCTTCTATTTTGAAGAGTTGACCTTTTTTTACTTGTTCTAGTGCTTCTTGAAGGTCTTCTATTTCTTCAGTACTGAGTACGTCTTCTTCTACTTCATCTAAAATATGATTTAATACAGTATCATATGATTCAGATCGTGATTGCTGATATTGCTTTATTCTCTCAACAGTCTTTTTTTCTAATTGAATAGTCGTTCTCATGCCATAGAAAAACCATAGAATATATATAAATGTTTCTAAGGAAAAATCGGATAATTTGCGAACAGATCATATCCTAGTAATTTGTGCGTTGATACCATCGCTTACAATGTGGAATGGAATTGAGAGATAGGAATCTTCTTTTCCTTTTTCAACAATTGCAACGCCTTCATCTCCTGTTAGAAAATTCTGTGCTAGCAAAGAAACTTTTGGTTTAAACAATCTACTAAAATTAGCATGTCCTGCGCAAGAATGATGTAGTCTATGATTTGGAAACTCATCAATCATCAAGTATGTTTCACGATCACGAATGTGTGCTTCAGTTTGGCTATCTTTAGCAAAGAACATAGATACGTGAGGTAAAAAAAGCGGTTTTCCATCAGAAGGATCTTTTGGTATGCCAGAAGTAAAAGCAATGTCAACATCAATGCCTTCAGGCGGTGTTGCGCCTCGTGCAAAGTAAACATTACCTTCATCTAATCTAAAGGTTGATGCTTCAAAATCCCTACATCGATGATATTGAAGAAACAGATGATTGCCGTGCCCATCAATAACGCCTTCGATAATTGGGCAATGATCTTCATCAAAATGAGGAAGAGAACGAATATGTTTGCACATATCGATTGCGGGTTGCCACTCAAGTGGTTTTTCTTCAATAAGCACGTTTGTTAATTCGTCACCATCGATAATATAATGACAGGTAGTTCCTTTTGAGGTAAAGTGAAAACGATCCTCTATTGCACTATCTGCAACAACTCTCCATCTTATTCCTTTAATTTTTTCCCAAAAGGAATATGAAAAATCATTAAGATATACTTGAGGATCAATACCCATGAGTTCAGCATACTCCTCAGCAGGTAAAAGGGGATGTATGTGACTTTCACCAAGACCCTTAATACATCTAATATAACTTGACTCATCAAGTAATTGCTGTCGTAAATCATCATAAGGACTTGAAAATTGTGCAAGTGTTACACTGTCAAATAATCCAGAAGGTCCTGCATATTCATCAGGATGTTCACTGCGAACAAATACTTTCTCATCGCCAAAAGCAAGTGCATCATTAAGTGAAGCAAATCTTCGCGGTACGAGAATACCTTGCGATTCTACATAGTCAGCAATGGTTTGTTTTGGCTTTCCTTGAAGCCTTGCTGGATCTTCTGTGTAGTAATCGCCCATTATCTTGTCAGTCCATATGTGATTGCGCCTGCAAGTCCTGCACAGGTTGCTCCTTCAAGTGCTTTCATACAAGTCTGATAGAATGCATGAGATACTATTTGATTCAGTGAAGAATAATTGTGATATGGCGCAACAAGTTCTTCAATACCTCTCATTGCTGCTTCTGCACCCACTGTAAGCATAGGGAGCATTAATGCATGTTCTGATCCTTCAGCGAGCATGTATCCACCTGCGGCGCCTGCAAGTACATGTATGCCATCTGCTAAAACTCTATTACGTAATGATGTATCATCCATTGGATAAAAGAAATAAAATCAAAAATAAAAAGCTAATGGTTTGCTGCAAGGGCAAACAAGCCACCAATAATTGCAATATTCTTCAAAAATGCCATCATGCCTTCTGGGAAGTTGGTATGCAGCGTTAAAGTTACGATTGCAAGCCATGCAATAAGCACCAGTGATGCTGGTCTTACTTTTCGTCCTCTAAAGATCAAAAATGAACATCCAATTAAGATGATGATGCTAAGGACACATGCTGCTTCTGCAAATGGAATGCCCACTTGCTTCATGAAACCCACGGTATTGTCAAACGTGATTGCTTTTATGACGCCGTCAATGAAGAAGATTAATCCAAGACATATTCGGCTAATGCTCAGTAGTGTTGTATCTGCCATAGTGTCTTTGAAGTAAGGTCATTTTTAACTATTTACCATGCACAATAGTTATAAAGTACTACGCCAGAACAAGCATATGAATCTGGTGACCAAATATATGCCAACATCCACCAAGGAAATTGTGGGTCAAGAGAAGGCACTTACAGCATTACAGTCTTTTCTTGCCAATTGGAAGCCAGGAAAAGCAGCACTATTATATGGTCCTCCAGGATGCGGTAAAACTTCTACTATTTATGCGATTGCATCAGAACTTGGCAAGGATGTGTTTGAGGTAAATGCATCTGACTCTCGAAACAAGGCAGCAGTTGAAGAGACGATTACTGCTGCAACACAATCTGAATCACTCCTCTCTTTTGGTAAGGGGAAAATTGTACTCCTTGATGAGGTGGATGGTCTTTCTGGAACAAAGGATAGAGGTGCTACCACTTCTCTTAAGAAAGTAATCGAAGAGAGCAGATATCCCATTATCATGACAGCCAATGATGCGTATTCCAAAAAACTAAAGGATTTACGTAAGAAGTCAGTGATGATTGAATTATCTGGCTTGAGTTATGATGAGATTCTTGTTCGACTTAAATTCATATGTGAAAAAGAAAAGATCGCATATGAAGAAGAGGTTCTACGTGATCTTGCACGAAGAGTGGGTGGAGATTTGCGTGCGGCCATTACGGATCTTGAGATTCTTGCATCACATGGGAAAATAGAAAATCTTGATGTGATGGGCGATCGGCATAAAACTGAAGATATTCAAAAAGCATTGTTCATTGTGATGAAAACACTTGATGTGAACATTGCAAAAGATGCATTTAAAGACGTAAATGAAGATATTCCAACACAGATGCTTTGGCTTGAAGAAAATATTCCAAAAGAGTATGAAAAAGAAGATCTTGCAAATGCATTTGATGCGCTTTCAAGAGCAGATGTCTTTCTTGGACGTATTAGAAGATGGCAACATTGGAGATTTTTAGTGTATGCATCAGCGCAGGTTTCTGCTGGTGTTGCTGTTGCAAAGAAAGAGAAATACAAGAAGATGGTGGAGTATAAAGAGTCTAAACGCATTCTCAAACTGTGGATGGCAAAAATGAAGTATATGAAACGTGAGGAGATTGCGCGAAAGATTGCAGAGAAAACGCACACGTCAACTAAACGTGCACGAAATGATATCTTACCGTATGTGAAACGTATGATTCAATTAGGTGATTTGCGATTGCAAAAAGAGTTTGATTTGAGTAATGATGAAGTGATGTGGCTTAAGCAATAATGTGCACATGTACTTCTTCTTCTGATGCTGTAGCATAACCAAATTTCTCAGTGTTTTTATCTACAATGAATTCACCTTCAATGGTTACACCAATGTATGCAGTATTACTACTACCATAACGCTCAGTAAGTTCAGCAAGTAATTCTTTTCGTTGTATCGGGTTTTCTGCAATACGTCTTGCAAGACCAAATTGCAAGGCAACTTCGCCTTTACCCGTACAACTAATTCCTGCTTTTTGTGTTGCATATGTGCCTGCCCCAATGATTGCAGTATCACCAACTCTCCCAGGCATTTTGTTTGGTGTACCACCGGTTGATGTTGCAGCAACAATTATTGAGCCATCTGTCACAACACATCCAACTGTACCAAATCCTTCTTTTGCTGCTTCAAATTCTTTGATTCGCTTTTCTGTTCGAAGGTCTTCTTGAACAAATCCTTTGCTAAGTGAAAAATCAAGTGCTCCTTGTCCTACGAGCAATTCATGAGGTGTTTCTTGCATAACTATTCTTGCAACAGAGATTGGATGTTTAATTCCAACAAGTGAACCAACTGCCCCGCTTTGCATGGGGGTTGATGAAATACAAAAACACGCATCAACTTCAACTGTTCCTTGTGATGTTAATGCACTTCCAAGACCTGCGTTTAGTCGTGGATCATTTTCCATGAAATTAACTACTTTTTCAGCAATATCTGCAATAGAACTATTTTCTTTGATAAGAGATTGGGCGTACTCTCCAACTTCTTGTAGTACTTGTTCTTTTTCAGGGTGTTTATCCCATGCACCAGCACCACCATGTATAATTACTTTAATCATGATAGATAGAAGATTCAGATGAGTCTATAAGGTTTATCATTTCTCGTCTTGACAGGTCTAAACCTCGAGAAACAAGTCTGCATAAAACCCCACTTGTTTCATAATATACGCCTGGCCCAGGATGATCAAGAATTTTTACTGAAGGGTCAAGAGTGGGTGCGCTTATTGAAGTATATCCGCCTGGGACTTTAATACTTCGTGAAATCCATTTTGTTTGAGGTAAGACTGCTGTTGAAGTATCAAAACCCAATGTATCTTTTGTAACAGCACTATATATCATGTAGGGGATTGAAGGAAGATCGGGATTTGCATATCGGTGTGCTTCATCAAGTTCTGGTGTTGCACCAATTACTCGTGGATTTATTTCAGTAAAATACACTTTTCCGTTTTGGTCAATCATAAAGTCAACACCAAATGGACCTCGATAACCA
This sequence comes from uncultured Methanosarcinales archaeon, assembly GCA_964544335.1. Classification (GTDB taxonomy): domain Archaea; phylum Nanobdellota; class Nanobdellia; order Woesearchaeales; family JABIAG01; genus CAZJAJ01. Next base: position 171,644 of record CAZJAJ010000001.1, read on the forward strand.
TATGATGCCATGTGCTCTCCAATTTGCTTTGTTAAGTCAACCATTTGATCTTGTTGGTTTTGAGAAGCCATGCTTGGAGATATATTTCCTCTGTATGTGACACCATCTAGAAGTTGATCCGAAAGACCGCACACATATACTTCATTTGAAGTTGCTATACCAAGCGTACTTGGGGATAGTGCTACATCTAATAATTCAGAGAGAATAAAATGATCACCTTCATGTATTTTTTTACTTGAAAGAATATCTTCCACCGATCCCACAGATTCAGTACCACTACCCGAACTACTATGTGAACACATTACAAATGCAGGCCTATTAGAAAAATAACTACCATAGTTCTCCAACAACTCTGAACGATCAGCACACAAATAATATTCAGGAACAGGTAAATCTAGCGGTTCTACGACGTGTGCCCTTTGTCTGGTTTTATCATCAAACATGTCAACAAGATAAGGATCTGGTCCCAATACAACAGTTTGTGGTAGATTCAATTCAGGAACATTCTTGTAAAGATGAAGTAAAACTTCGCCCTGTGTACGCTTGAGCGTTTCAACAATGTCTTTTATTCCACGTGAGTGCGATATGGCTGTTGCAAACTCATCAGGTGAGAGGTGATAGCGACCTTCATTTAATTCTGGATTCACTTTGGGATTTACCGTAACATAAAGACCACCATGATCTTCCTTTGGTACAAATTCCAGGATTTCAATACTTTTATGTGGCTTTCCTGTTAGAAGAGTCATATAGTTAGCAAGTCTTGAAGATAAATCAATTGTTTTGTGATTGTTTGCAACACTCAATATGTGCGTTACTTCAGGATCAAGATTATTAAGAGAAACATTGGTTGCAACAATATCTTCCAGTTCTCTTTGTACAAGCGTTTGTTTATCCATAATTAAAAATGAGAAATCAGCATCATAAAGATACCCATCCCAAATTTTGTAAAATCGACAACTATTTAAGTAAATATGCATAATCTACAAAATAATGAATCTAAAAATCAAAAAGACACTCTTCTTATTGACGAGAAACGCTAGAATTTCTACAAAGGAATTGGCAAAGAAACTCCACGCATCACAGCAAGTTGCTTCATATACGATTTCGCAACTAGAAAAGAAGAAAGAAATTCAAGGATATATTACGACAATTGACACCGTAAAACTTGGTCTTATGCACGTGATAGTGGGCATAAACATCACGGATTTTAAGCAAAAGAAAGAAATACTCAAATATCTTGATGATGCCCCAGGTGTTGTTGGAGTTGAAGAATGTAGCCAGGGTGTTGACCTTATCATCGAGTACAGTGTGAACAATCTATCCCATTTTAACAAACTCCACACCATTTTTATGCGATTGTTCAAAAATGAAGTGCAAAAGAAATTCATTTATCCCATCATTGTGCGGCACATATATCCAAAAAATTATCTTTCTAGATCAAAGATATATCATGATACCGTTATCCTGGGAGATAGAGCAACAGAATCACTTAGTGAGCACGAATTACTGGTACTTCATGCACTGGCAAAAAATCCAACTGCAACCTACACCATGCTGGCAAAGAAAACAAATCTCTCCAGTAAGACCATTGTGTCCAATAAACAAAAGCTCGAAAAAAAACGCATCATCAGAGAATACTGCGCCATTTTAGATCACAAAAAATTGGGCATCCAGCGAATACAAGTGTTTATCAGACTAGGGAGTGCAAGTATTGGTGAACTTAGCAAACTGATCGAATTTTCCAGAATCAATCATAATGCAGTGCAAGCAGATAAACTCATTGGGTATTATGATGTGTGCATCACCCTTGAGATGACAACAACCACAGATATACTCACTGCCATTAGAGAATCATTTAGTGTTGAAGATTATTTGATTGTACCAGTCCAAGCAACGCACCTTAGACGCTCACTGCCACTATAAAAGTAGATTCTAAAGATTTATAAACGTGAAAAGAGACCTTTTGTGTATGAAACCAGAAGAATTTGTGTCATTTGTGAAGGAAAAAGGGTTCATTTACCCATCTAGTGATATTTATGGCGGACTTGCTGGATTTTATGACTACGGACACAATGGTACCAAGCTCAAACATAAGTTTGAAAACGCATGGAGATCATTTTTCCTAAGCCTCAATGATAATTTTCACGAAATTGAAACAGCAAACATTATGCACAAAAATGTCTTTAAGGCATCAGGGCATCTTGAACACTTTACTGATCCCATTATTCGATGTTCTTCCTGTGAATTTTTTGCACGAGCAGATCATTTTATTGAAGAACATACGGGAAATAGAAGCGAGGGTCTTGATCTGAGTGGTTTTGATGCTGTTATCAAAGAAAAAGATTTGAAGTGTCCTAAGTGTAATAGTGAGTTTAAACCAGCAGAACATTTGAACTTAATGTTTCCCATTAACGAGAATGCATATCTTCGACCTGAGACGGCACAATCACCATTTGTGAATTTCAAATTACAATTTCAACTCTTAAGAGAAAAACTACCGCTCGGTCTTGGACTCATTGGACGAGCATACAGAAACGAAATCTCTCCGAGAAATCTCACACTTAGACTTCGAGAACTCACACAAGCAGAATTACAAATTTTCTTTAATCCAAAACATATTGATGAACATGAAGACTTTGAGAGTATCAAACACATTGAACTACTCACTATGCGAGAGGGCGATAGAGCATCGGGCGTGAATCCAAGAACTGCAGAAGCACTCATGGAAGAAGGCCTACCTAAGTTTTATGTATACCACCTTGCAAAGATTCAACAGTTTTTCCTTGAGGTACTTCAAATTCCAAAAGAAAAGTTCCGATTGTATGAACTTGATGAAAAAGAAAAAGCGTTCTACAATAAATTCCATTTTGATATTGAAGCTGATCTAAACGGCCATGGCTGGACAGAGATTGGTGGACTGCACTACAGAACAGATCATGATTTAACAGGGCACCAAGAAGTATCAAAACAAAAAATGGAAGTTACCGTTGATGGAGAGAAGTTTATTCCACACGTACTTGAGATTAGTATTGGTGTTGATCGAAGTGTGTACACGCTTCTTGACATTCACACGAGAGATGATGATCGAGGAAATAAAGTACTTGCACTTCCAACAACACTTGCACCAACCACACTTGCTGTTTTTCCTCTTGTGAATAAAGTAAATGATAAAGCTCGAGAAGTATTCAACGCAATCAAAAATGACTTTGATGTGAAGTACGATAAATCAGGAAGTGTTGGACGAAGATATGCACGATCTGATGAAGAGGGAACACCTTTTTGTATTACCGTGGACTTTGAAGATGGCGTTACCATTCGATCTAGAGATACTACAGAACAAGTACGACTTAGTGGCGATCTACATGAATCATTGGGAAAGATTCTTCGGGGCGCAGCGCTTAGTGATGTGGGCTCCAAGATAGAGCCAAACAACAATGCTTAAATACGACTAATTTTCTCACATATATATAGGTGAATATAATGCAAGTTAAAGATTTACAACCAAAACAAGGAAATGTTGACATTACTCTTGAGGTTACTGAAAAAGCAGAACCAAGAGAATTTGAGAAATTCGGAAAACCTGGAAAAGTTTGCAATGCTAAGGGCAAAGATGAGACAGGAACCGTTACAGTAACACTTTGGAACGAAGACGTAGACAAAGTAAACGTTGGCGATAAAATTACTATCAAAAATGGTTGGGTAAGTGAGTGGCAAGGCGACCTACAACTATCCACTGGTCGATTTGGTCAGATGGAAGTAGAAAAAGGAAGCGGTGCACCAAGTGCTCCAGCAGAACCTGAAAGCAGCGTTGATAGCGACGTTGAGGTTGAAGAAGTTTAACTTCTCTCCTCTATTTCTTTTTCGTATAATCGAAACCCTTTTAAAAGCCTACAAAACACAAGATGTATCTTTGGGGACATAGCTCAGTTTGGGAGAGCGCTACGCTGAAGAGGAACTATCGTTTCATTGAAACGTAGGTGTCCTGGGAGACCTTGAACATTGCGTCTTGGTCCAGGAATTCAAATCCCAGTGTCCCCATTTTTTCTTTATGTTTTAAATTCGCAGGATAAATTGTATTCCACCATAACTCAACATGCTTATACCCATTTATCTGAAGTTTTGCTTGAATATATGTCCTTTGAGTTCTTTTATCAAAATAAGAAGAATTAAAGAAACTAGAAGGAATCTGCTCACCATCCAGAAAATGCTTAACAAAAGCAAGAGTCGATACATCCTTTAGAGTAATAGAAACAATAGGATAAAGTCCATATTTACCATGATTTTTTCTCATTGCAATACATCCATTAGTATCAAATAAACCTCGAACAAATGCTCTAGTACATTCTCTTGATTCCTCTATAAAAGAAGGAATAGTGATTATACAATTATTTTTTGAGAAGCCCAATGATGTAATGTATTGAACAACTGATCTAGACCTTTTTTTAAGACTAAGCGTATTAATCTTAGGCCTTTCATGTTGAAAAAAGGACAAATTAAACACTTCAAGAAATAAGGATTGTACATATTCTGCATATTGAGCATCATCAAAAAGGTGAAAAGCAATTTCAATATAATAATGCTTAAGAGAAACATGACCATCACCTGCAAGAACACCAATCATCTCTGCTAACTGGGAATCTACAACGGCAGGAAGATGTATTTTATTTCTTTTATCTGCAGCACTTTTAACAATAGTCATGTTTATAGATATAGAGAGATCTGTTTCCATATATATGCTGCGTAAGTACATGTCCAGTGAAGACAATGTTTAAATACAAAAAGCATGATTGATCAATCTATGAGCGAAAAGGTATTCTTTGAGTCAGAAGGGGAAAAAGTATGCGGTGTCTTTGAGATTGTTTCAGAGAAGAAAGAAATCGTATTATTAGTACATGGCCATGGCTCAAATAAAAATGGTCAGTCCATTCTCTCACTTGCTCATGAGCTCAAAGAGAGAGGAGTAAATTCTTTTCGTATTGATCTAAGAGGCAATGGAGAATCTGAAGGAAAATTTGAGAATCAAACACTTTCTACGTGGGCAGAGGATACCAGGCAAGCAATCAGATTTCTTCGAGGAAAAAGTTTTACGACCATCGATCTCTTTGGCAATAGTGCGGGAGGTACCGTCTCACTTATTGTTGCAGCATCAGAAGATATTAGGCTACTTGGTCTTAAAGCACCACCTTCTGATTACCCACAGCAAATTCGAGATCGCTATAGCGATGAATCATTTGAGGCATGGAAAAAAGCAGGAAAGGCATTCTACAAAGTGCGTAATGGGAAAAATCTCTATGAAGGATTTGGATTCTATGAAGATGCACAAAGCTATGACATCTACAGCATGGCAGAGACCATTATGGCAAAGACATTACTTGTACATGGAAATGTAGATACCGTTGTTAAGGTGGAGCAAAGCAACGAGCTTGCAAAGCATTTACGCCATGCTGAGTATGTGATCATTAAAGGTGCAGATCACGATTTGGCTGTTGATGGCGACATTTCTGAGTATTTAGCACTCTTTGGACAGTTCTTCGAGCATGCGTAAAGCTTAAAAGAGAACCAAAGATAGCCAAAGGATGAAGCACAGAATAATTACTCATGCAAGCTGCGTTGATGGATATAGTAGCGCATTTTTATTCAAGAAATACTTAGCTGTTGCTTTTGGCATCAAGCAAGATGAGCTCACTGAAGTAATTGGTCTTCAACCACGAGATATTCAAGAAGAGATGTTTGTGTTTGAAGAAGGTGATGTGGTACTTGATCTGCCACATCCAAAAAAGAAGGTATTCTTTTGGTGTGACCACCATGCGAGTAATCAAAAAGAATCATATGGCGAGAATGAATTTTTCAAGATCACACCAAGTTGTGCATCACTACTTATCGATATTGCAAAGGAAAAAGAAATTCCCATGCCAGCATCTATTGAAGATTTCAGAAAAGTAATCGATAAGACAGATAATGCTGAATACACAAAAGAAGATATTCAAGAAATCTACTATGAACAGGACAATTATGATAATCCAAGTATGCTTACTCGTGTTGCTATGGTTTCAAGCATGATTAAAACAAAGGATTTCAATCTGAATACCCAGGCACTTACTACGCTGATGAATATTGAACTAGGCGATACGCCAGTTACAGGAGATGCACTTGATGCTATGCTCCCTTCCATGTTCTATAAAGCACAACTTCGAGGATTTAGAGAGTGGCGTGAAGAAGTGGATAAGTTTTTGTACATGGACGAGGCAACAAAAGCAGTTGTACAAGATGATCGAAAAGTAAGAAAGGTAAGAGGGAATGCTGATCGATTTTACATTTACATGAAATACCCTAATGCACGCTACGGGGTTACCTTAAAACCAATGGATCCAGACCTTATGCGTGTTGGCATTGGGGGAAATATTTTCCATAAGGAAGAAAATAAAGTAGACATTGGTAATTTATGTTTCCAAGTGGGTAAGAAATTTGGCCAAGGAAGCGGCGGTGGACACTTTGCTGTTGGCGGCGCTGTTATTCACGCAGAAAAAGCAGATGAAGCACTGAAGTTTATTCTTGAAGCGTTGAAGTAAACATGTATTTCTAAATACTTCCACCAATAATTTGTCCTGCAACCAACTGGAATACTAAGAGCACGACAAAAGAGATTGCTGCATAGAGCAATGTACTTCTAATGAGATTTTTAGCAAGGTTGTCTTTTTCTGCAAGTTCGTCTTCACCATTTTCAATGGTGTTTGCCATGATGGTCAAAATAAACACAATCTGTACCACATATACGCCAACTACTGCTTGGAAGTAGAATGTGGGAACGCCAACACCAAGGTCAAGTAAGTTACCTACTTGTTCTGCACCTTCAACACCTGCTGCAATAGAAGATGATTTTTCTTGAAGCTCTCCTAAAATAAACGTAATCATAGATGTGATTCCCACCACCACACCTGAGATGACTGGTGCAAGAAAACTAATTTGTTGTTTCATGGAACTGATGATGTCTGCAAGTAGGTCTTTAAGACGTTCATTTACACGGTGAATTTCTTTAATGTATCGTGCAACGTTGTTTACTGCTTGTGCTGCAACCATTGGTCCTTTACGCATACTCTCTACGAGTACTTTCATAGACGAGTTAATGAGTTTTGAAGGGAAGTAGTTTACTGCGCCAACATCTTTGTCAAAGATTGCTGGTGTAAGACCCATACCAAGTCGAGTTACATTATTGCTAATTTGTGCAAAGAAGTTTCCTGAAACGGTTCCTTCCATAATTTGTGCAACTTTTGGTATTGCAATTTCTGCAGGAAGTCCATCACCCAATCGATTACCGAGTTGGAAAAGTGCAGTGGAGAATTCTTTCTCCATTTTTTTTGTTTCATCTCGCACTTTGATTACTTTTCCAGAGATGAGCTTATAATACACCCCAAGCCCTATGCCAAAGCTCAGGGGTATAAATAAGCTAAGTAAAGAGGAAATTAATCCAAATGGTCCAACTACATCAACACCTGAGTCTGTTGCAAGTGTTTTATAGCCAAGCACACAATACGTTTGTTGACAATCAATGGCTGCTTTATCTGCATCACTACAAATGAGTCCAGGATTTGTTGCTGAATCAAATGCCCAACAGGTGTCTGCAACGCCAACAAGATGCATAAGCAAAGGCAGCACGCCAAGAATAAATAAGAAACCACCTACAATACATGCAATCATCATGGGACTAAACGTGAATTCCATGCCCAGTGCTTTAATGTAAAGGCCTTTGTACTTCTTAAGACCTTTTGCATAATCGCTTACATCTGAATCGCCATATCCTGATGGACGCGAGGCAAGTATCGTCTTTCCAAGAAAATAGACCACTACAGGTAAAATGATATTATAGAACACAGCAAGATGTATCCAACTAATGCCTTCTAAGAAACTAATGGCAAGTGGCAAGATTACTAGACCTAAGATTGGAAGAATGACACCAAGCATGTGCAATGTTGTAATGGGATTTTTAAGATTTTGTGCATAGTGAAGCATTTTTTCAAAGGTGCCTTCAAGCATGACATCAAGTGCTTTATCAAGCAAAGTCATTCGCCGTGCTTCATTGCCTTCAAGCAGGGAACTTTCAAGCAAGTGCATGGAATCAATAAATTCATCGCTGGTTTTTTTCCAACCTTTGAGATACTCGTCAAGTGATTCGGAAATGGAATCATATTTTTCTGTTTCTACATTCCAAAGAATTCGTTTAAAGTCAAGAGAGAGTGGTGGTTCTAAATGATCAGATGCAAATTCAATTGCACGTTCTAGATTCGATGATTGACGAAGATAGGTTACAATATAGAATATGGCAAGAACCATTTGATTACTTGCACGAAGACGCAAAGAGGTTGCAAGATATTTAGGATATCGTTGCAAAGGAATAATAATCACCAGGGACATAATCATACTTACTGAAAAAAAGAACAAAGAAATGGAACCGCCAAAGATAAAAGGCACAAGTACAAAGAAGAAAGTTGAGATGAACAGCAAAGCAAAAGGAATGAGATAAGATGCAGTATATACCCCTTCAGGTGTAACTTGCATGTGTGAACCATCTATGTCTTGTAGTAAAGCATCACGTGCTTTTTTGTTGGGTTTAAATTGGACTAATTTTTCAGAAGAATTACAGAGTTTTTCATACCAGTTTACTTTTTTTGGAAGAAGTTCTTTTCTAAAATCTTGATAATTTTTAGAATGTATTTCAGAACGAAGATCCTCTGGGTTGACGTTGAGTTGGCTTTCAAGTTGCCTTCGATATTTTTGTAATAATTCATCATCCACCATACTGTTTTTTAGTCATGGCAGTTTTGAGCCACGATTCCCACTCAAAGTATATTTTTTCAGAATCAAGTTTTCCTTCACGTGATCGTACACTTTCTGAAATTTTGTGAAATTGATCATTTGATGCAATAACAAACTCTGCTTCAAGCAAGTCTTTGTTGCCTGATTCTTCTGCTGCCTTTACAATACGTTCTTTAATACGAGCACGAAGAAGAATATTATCCCATACCGCATCCCAGTTGCCTGCCCACTCCTTTACATTACCTGCAATATTTTTAAGAATTTCAGACTCTCCATTCATGAGCGATTGAGAAACTTCAAGTTGATCGGTTTCTGCATTATAGGTCATGAGATCAACAAAACCACCTTCTGCAAGTGGATCTTCTTCCCATGTTTTTCGAATTTCAGTAATTTGTGTTACTCGCCGCCATCGGTGCATGCCATCAGGACTTCTAATAGGATTTGCTACGATGACAATGTCGGTTGCTTTAAAGGATGTTTTTGGAACGCCAAGATCATTTACAACACGATCGTATACACCATAGGGGCTATCACCGTGGATGGTTCCTGCAACTACATTTGCAAGTGCACCAACACGCATTGCTTCATAGAGTGCTCGAGCTTCTTTACTTCGCACTTCACCTACAAATAATGCAGAATCACCAAGACGCAAGGTGGTTCGAATACCTTCATCTGCTGCAACCTCGGATGTTCCTTTTGATAATGCTGCTGCAACCTTTAATTGCTGAATATTATATCCAAGGTCGCGCAGGGCCTCTGATGGTAATTCAAGTGTATCTTCAATGGTAATGATACGAGCACGTCGCATAATTTCTACAAGCAAACTCCCAAGTAAGGAAGATTTACCAGCGCTTCGTGTTCCTGCAACAAGCATGGTTCGAGATCCATCAACTAAGAATGAAATCAACCCTGCGGCAAGTGGATTAATAAAATCATATTTGATAAACAAGGGAAGTGTCCATGGTTTGATACGATGTCTTCGCCATGAGTAGGCAACACCGTTTGGATTCAGTGGATTTGAGACTACAGCAATACGCGCCCTTGCTCCAGGAAGTTCTATTTCGGTGTCAAGTACCGGGTTTGCTTCATCAAGTGGTCGTCCTGAAATTAAACGCAGTTTGGTTGCCCAGCTCTCTCCATCAGAAGGTGTTGGAATGATATTTGATGTACAATCACCAAATTCACCATGTACAATAAACATAGGAATATTACCCATGGGTGAGTTAATAGAAATGTCTTGGATGTTTGGATCTTCGAGTAAAATTTCAATAAGACCAAAACCAACAGTATATCTTACGAGTATATCGGTGAGCGTTTCAATTTCTTTTTGTCTAAACAATAGTCCACGTTTCTTTACGAGTTCTTCAATAAGATCTTTGCCTACATTGTAAAATACTTCTCTCATCAGCGATGGGTTAACAAAATCAGAACGTGTAGGCTTGTGTTCTGCCATAATGTTTCGTGCGGTATCAAGCACATCATATTGCTCTTCTGAAAGTCTAAATTCTGGTGGAACAATGTGATAGAGATAATTTACAGAATCAGGCAGAGAAAAAATAGTCACTTCGGTTTGCCCAACGGTGTAGTTTTTGAGAATTTCACCGTTCTCAGGATATGCTGCCATGAGTTTGGTGAACATAAAATCAGGTTTAATGGTTGGATGGAATATTTTTTGATACACACTTCGATCACCAATTTTATACCCAACAATGTAAGGTTTTGCAAGTTGAATGAGTTTGAGTTTTTCAAACTCTCCTGCCATGTAATCAAGCACTTTTACAAATTTCTCAAGAAGTTCCTTACACCCAGGTGTGTACTTGTATTGCTCTATGTAGAGTGCTTGCTCTCTTCGTTGCCTGCGAATTTCCACGTATGCACCAATTGGGTCCTTTCGCATCATGGTGTAGAGAATTCGCTGAAGTATGGCATGCTTTGGCGTAGTATCTTTCTTGCATGGTTCTGGTGCGTTAAGAAGGAACATGAGCAGTTCTCTATCTTTGACAAAGTGATTGTAGAGTTTTGCTATTTCTTCAACAATGATCGTTTGATCATGATCGTATTCAAAATCGCGTTTTTGAGAAAAAATGATTTTAGTTACATGCCCTGATTCAAGAAGCATATTCACAACACGTGACATGGTCACTGGATCTTCTTCAATCAGTGGACTTTCCAATGTCTTTTCGTAGTCAATTTTGAGAATGACATCAGAACCTTCACGAATAATTTCATATGAGTACGTCTGTGTATCTGTATTTGGCATAGTATTCTCTTTTCCCCGGGCGATAGATATATATACCCCCAGGTTTAGAGATATATAAACGTTTTGAAAATGGCGCTGGGTAAATCTTCTACACAAACAACAGGCATGCCTGCTAGTCCTATGCAAGACAAGGCTATGCAAGCAGTACGCGTACTTGAAGATAAGATCAGTAATCTCAACAAAAAAACAGAAACGATTGAAAATAATATTCTTAAGATCAATCAACGACAAAATGTTGAAATTAAAACAATGCATGAACAAATGCTCAATTTGGAAAAGGAAGTTTCACTCCTAAGAAAAACCATTGTAGAAATTGCAGCAGATATGAAGCATTTTGCACGAAGAGAACGTGTGGAAACCATTCAAAAATATCTTAATTTATGGAATCCTGTTTCTTTTGCAACCCACAGAGAGGTTGAAGAACTTATTGAGGAGAAAACAAGATAGTGGCAACCATTAATATCCCACATTTCATTTTTGGCACAGAGGAAGTGACTGCAACCGTCTTTTGGGTATTTTTACTTCTGCTCTCATTAGTGTTTTTATGTCTTCTTTCCTGGAAGGAACCATCGTTTCTTAGACGAAAAGATCGTAAAACACACATTTTCATGTCCATTTTAGGAGCATTCATCCTGATGTACATTGTGCCTATTACCAGCATTCTAGAAATCATGTTCCTTATTGCAACATCAAACATTCTTTTTACCATTATTTTCTTCCTGATTGTGGTCGCAATATTCTCTGCTTTGGTAGCAAAAGCAACACTCCTTTTGCAACTCCTTCCTGGAACACACGTTCCAAAACCACATGAACTAGAAAAAGCTCGAGCAGATTTCTTTCATGAGATCGGATTTGAAAGTTCTGTATTTAGAACAAGAGCGCACCATGTAACTGAGCAACATCACAATTTGTTTAAAAAAGAAAAACAACTTCCTGAAGTCATCAAGACATTTTTTGAAAGTGAAACTAAAAAAATTAAAGAATTATCATTTGGCAATAGCGCAATAGAAGCAATTCATGCATTAGGGACCATTCTTGCTCCCATTCCAAGAAAAAAAGAAGGAATTGAGTACTATAACACCAAAGAAGGAAAATCGCTTATTGCAGCATCTAAAGCAAAGATTGGCTCACTCAAACTACATCTTAAGAAGAAATTTGTAGAAGAGAAGCTCATTGAAGACATTCTTAAAGAAGCAACTGCAAAAGCAAAGAAAAAACGTCATCCAAAAGTGTATAGAACAAAGATTAAACAAGCAAAAAAGGAGTATACCCTCTACAAACAAGCAATTAAAGACATGATTACTACCTCACAAAAGGCATTTGTGGGTAAATCGAAGATATATACACGAACAACACAAGTGGAAGAGCAAATTCGTGCTCAATTGTTTGATTTTGAATTACTGTGTGAACGAGTGATTGATAGTATTCACGCTCTTGGCTATAGCCCATACAAACCAGATCCTGTTTTTCGAGGAGAAAGACAGAAAAGTTTAAATAAGAAAAAATAGGTAAATGACATAATGGGCGCCGGTAGAGCATTTAAATTATTTGGATTAATAATAGGTGTTATCCTAGTTCTACAGTTTAGCGGTCTATTTGAGAGTGTTCTTGATCAGACCTATAATCTTGGTGATAAAGGTGATCCTACACTTATGCACATCATCTACATAGGCGTATTCGTTTGGCTTGCACTCTATGCCATACTTTTAATGGCTCCATTTTTAGATAAACTTGGGGATAATAAAGAAAATTTCTCACTTGTGCTCTCACTCATTCTTGCAGGTATTTCTATTAGAGCACCTAATTTCGTATTCAATGTATGGACTGCTGCAACACTGGGTTTTGGTGTGGTAGGTGTTGTGCTTGTTCTTGCAGCAATACTGCTTCCTATCTTCTTAATCTGGTGGGCAGGCAATAAAGCAATTGATGCTGCAAATTCACTGGGTGCATCTTCGGCAAAAGCTGCAGCAACTTCTGCAGAACTTGGTAAAAAGGCTCTTGAAACCATGAAGAAGGGTGGAGATAAAGTAGGACATGCGGTTGATTTACTGATGCAAAATCCTCAAAAAGCCGTAAGAGAACTCAGAGCTCATGTAAGACCATTCATGAATAAACAAAAGAATGGTGTTAATGACTATCTTGAAATTCTTTCTCGAATTACAGGCGATATGCCTGATCACGCAATTTTGCAACGTATTAGAGTGGGATTCTTTAGACGAGATTATAGAACCTACCTTGAAGAATTACATAGAATTATTACAGAAGTATATCAAACGTGCCACAGCAATGGGTTTCATGAAGAGAATTGGCTAAGGGATCAACAAGCAGAGTTAGTAGGTGGACAAATTGGAAGAACACTTACACCACAGGCAAGAAGAGCATTTGAACAAGATCTACAAACTGCTACAACTCACCTTACTAACGTAAAAGGAACCATCATTGGATTTTTACGAAATGCAGACATGCAACTCTACAATGCCCTAAGACTCTACACAGGCAGAGGACAAGATAATGTTGAAGAAGCAACACGAAGAATTGAAGCAGTAAAAACAGAACTTGGACAAATTCCTGACATGATTGATGCAGACTTTAGAGCATATAGTAATGCCGTTTCAAAAATCCAAAAAGACGTTGAAGATGCGGACAGAGAAATGGCCGAGTTTAGAAGAGATTCACAATCCTTTGATGATCTCACCACAGCACTTGGGAATTGCAGAGTAACCAATCCTGGAAGATATGTCACTACAGGCGTAACTGATGTTGAACCTGTTGTTGATCAATTTGATAATGCATTTGCTAGAACAACAACAAGTATGAAAGAAGCACTTGATGCTGTTATTACATTTATTGACAGATATGAAAGCAATGCACGATTTACGTATGAACATCATGCAGGTGCGTTAACAACACTCATTCAAGATAGATTAAATACGCTAACAAGAGGTGTATTTAGCAACACAGGTGTGAGAAACTTTGCAGCTGCAATTGATGCCATCGTTGCTAACATTCAAGGATCCATCGCTACACTTAGCGCAGACCAACAAGCTGAAATCATGACCTCAGTTACAGAAGGAAGAGATGAAGTAGTTACACAAGCAACAGAAGAAGTTAACAAGGTTCGAGAAATTATGGCAGAAGCAAGAAATGCTATTGCGCGAATTGAAGCAGATCCACGATCAATTAAAGCTGAACTACAAGATTTTGCGGAGAGACTCAAATGAAATCAAATTTACGAGCACACATTGGAAAATTCACACAAGCAGCAAAGCTCATAGCAGATGCTGAAAAAACCAATGAAGAGAATGAGCAAGCAATCCGTACACTCAACACTAGTCTAAACAATATTACATCCACAACCATAGCAACAACAAAATGTACAATAGATCCAAATGATCTTAAAGCATCACTGCAAAGCATAAAAAATTCTGTAACCAATATCAAAAAACTATCTTCACAAGTACTTAAAGAAAATATTGCATTCCTCAAATCAGTTGATACGCCTGAAGAGATGAAACACCTACTTGAATCTATACGATCAGGAAGACTGAGTAGTATAATTCTACCTACAACGAACACAGACAGAATAATTGATGAAATAGTTAATCACTCCATTACTGCAGAAGAAGCAAATCTGCAATCACTTATTAGTAATAGACTTCATCAGTGGGATACTAGTGGCAGCCCTTCTATCGACAGTTTAACTGGAGATGCAAAAGATAAAGCAAAAGAAAAACGAAATGAACTTGAAAATGAATTGCATGTAAAAGCCACTGGAGCAATTAATGAGATTAAAAACACACTTCAAGAAATAACAACAATAATACAAGGCATGGAATCAAGTCCGCAAACTGTACTTACTGAACTACAAGCAATTAGACTTGATTTCCCTTTAATTACCAGTCTTGATAGTGAAATTAAAACAAGCATTAGAGAATTAGAAGATCTGCTTAAGAAAACAAAAACAGAAGGCAGACAAAAAGAGATTGAAAAACTACTCAAAGATCTTGCAATTGCAATAAATAAGAATGCATTCACTCTTGAGATGGATACAAAAAGTGGCAGAAAAACAGATGATTTCCCACTACAAGCAAGAACATCAGGATATAAACTGCAAGTAAACTATCCAAGAATTGTTGAAGATGACACTAGTCGTGCAACAATAACTGAAGTTGAATCATATGATCGATTCTTAGGTGTTGATCTTGAAGACTATGCAAACAGTAAACAGTCAACTAAAGGTCTTAAAAACATAGTTGATGATGTAAAAAACAATACGATTAAAATAAGCAACCTCAGAGAACTTAGAACACTTATTTCTACACTAGAAGGGCTTAATTAAGAATACACGCGAAGCCAACCAATGAGACGATGAGGTCCACTATGATCTCTTCCTTCTGTGACGTAAATATAATATGGTTCTCCTATAAGTACTTGTGACTTAAGCACGTGATCAAGTTTACCTCTTACGAGTTCTCCCTGATTTCTTGTAGTAAGAAGAACATTCATTGAACCTTGCAGTGCGCTAAAAAACAGATAAGGTTTTTCTTCAATAATTCTCTGGTATATCGCAAAACCAACACGTCCTGAAAGGCGCATTACTCTTGGTTCATTTGCGGTAAAAAAATACCCATCAACGGGATTAAATGTTTCTATGTGTGAATTTCCATTTGCATCTACAAACTGCACACGCATTTTTTTCGTAATTTCAAAATGGAGATCTTTAATATCACCCGTAACCTCTTCTTGAATATCTTTTAGTGCTTCTGCAAGTTCTTTTAATACCTTTTCAAATTTTTTAATTGACTTTGAAAACTCTTGCTGAAACGTTTCTACATCGTAATCGTCGTGTGCTCTGCGAAGAGTATCAAGTAACTCTATAAGTGCATTAAGCTCAGGAAGATCTTTATATGTGTCTTTGAGTTCTCTAAAGTGATTGAGAAGTGCTTCGTACCTATTCATGATCCATCCACTCCCTTTTTTTCATTAACGTTAAGACACATTTGAAGATAAAACTATATTGTTTACTTTTTTGATCATAGGCATAAATATAGTAGGGTTTTCCAAGACCTAGTCGATCTATAGTTACAAAATCAT
Source organism: uncultured Methanosarcinales archaeon (assembly GCA_964544335.1). Classification (GTDB taxonomy): domain Archaea; phylum Nanobdellota; class Nanobdellia; order Woesearchaeales; family JABIAG01; genus CAZJAJ01. Next base: position 187,809 of record CAZJAJ010000001.1, read on the forward strand.
CTTCAGAAGCTTCTTTTCCAAGATCTACAGATGATGCAACAAGTGGAAATTTAGAGTGTGAAACGAGTTTAAATCCATGTTCAGTGTATACCAGATTACCAAATGCATGGGAAGAGATACGAAGTCCTTTCATTGTGCTACGATTAATATCCATGCCTTTTTTGAGAAAGAAAAGGTATTCTTTTTTAGTACCATGAAAGTCAATGACACTCATTAAGATAACTGTAGACAACTGTTCTTCAATTTCAATGATTTCTTCTTTCACAGCATCGATTTCACTAAAGTTCTTTTTTGCTTCACGCAATTTTTTTTGCATATGTTTATAGATATCAACAACCTCAGCAAGAAGCTTTTCCTCTTCATTTACTTCATCACGAAGAGTGAGTTCTGCACCGCTGGATCCTTTTTTTGCTTCAAGTGCAGTTAATTGACGTAGAAGATCCTCAACCTTGCCCATCGCATCATCTCCAAATGTGTCTTCCAACGTTTCTTTTGTTTTACGAAGATCTTTGATCAAATGACCGATTTCTTCACGCTCTTGTTTACCAAGATCATGCGGGTGTTTTTTAAGAAGACGATTAAGGTATCCAAACATACTCTTTTCTTAAATTATATCCTTATAAACTTTACTTTGCGCTACAATGCCAAACCATCACAGAAAACTATATAAAGCACTAATTCGGTGGTTAATAAGAGGGGATTATGAAAGCAATTCAACGAATATTCAAGAAATTTTTCAGAGATATTTTCAAGAAAAAGAAGCACGTTAAGCTAGGTCTTTATGGACCTCCAAACGGCGGTAAGACAACGCTAGCAAATAAAATCTGCCAAGATTGGCTTGGTGAGACGATGGGTAAATCATCTTCTATGGCTCACGAAACACGAGAAATCCACATCAAAGAGCAGATTAATATGAAACGTGATGGTAAAGAACTTACATTCAACTTGGTTGATACTCCAGGTATTGCAACCAAAATCGATTATGAAGACTTCATGAAAAAAGGCATGAAGAAAGATGAAGCAAAAAAGAGGGCAAAAGAAGCTACCAAGGGTATTATTGATGCAATTAAGTGGCTAGATGACATGGATTGTGTTATTGTAGTGCTAGATTCAACAGAGGACCCATACAGTCAGGTAAACATCACCATTCTTGGAAATCTTGAAGCAAGAGACATTCCAGTACTGATTGTAGCAAACAAAGTTGACCTCAAAAAAGCAAATATTAAAAAGCTTGAAGCTGCATTTCCACAATATAACATCGTAGGCATTAGCGCGAAGTACGGAAAGCACATGGATGATTTCTATGATGCGGTCTTTGGCTTGGTATAAACACTATGGGACTAACACTACACTTCATTCCATACAGCGAAATTATCGACCTTGGTTCTGCAAGGCGAGTAAAGAAATTGCTGGACATTGTAAAACAGGACAAAATCGTTCTACTAGAAGGTAAACTGCGAAAACAAGAAGAAGCAGACCTTATTGAAATTACTATGGAAGAGATCAGCTCTAAGTTTAAGGGCATTGAGCTTGCAACCATCGAAGATAAGATTACGGCATCATCATTTGCAGGTAAAATGAAACAATCCTTTGTAAATGCTATGCTTGGCGATCGTTCAGGATTTACCGTAATTGGTCCTGCAAATATTGTAAAAGAAATTAAGCAAAATCCTGGTAAAATCGAACTTATGACGCAAGAACAGAGACGGAGGAGGCGCAAGTAAATGCCTCACCAATGTGTTCGATGCGGAGAAATGTATCCAGACGCTGATAAAGCGCTTCTTTCTGGCTGTGGTAAATGTGGAAAGAAAGTATTCTTCTTTATTCGAAAAGAACGTCTAGAACAGATGAAAGAAACTCCGGCAGATAGTATGACGGAGAAAGACAAGCAAGAGCTTGAAAAAGACGTGTACGACATCCTGGGCGAAAATGTTAACAAGGCAGAGCCAGTTGTGCTTGATCTTGAAAGCATTAGAGTACTCAAACCAGGCAAGTATGAAGTTGATTTAGTAAATCTCTTTGATAAGAAGCCAGTAATCTTCCAACTCTCTGAAGGAAAGTACATGATTGATCTACCTACCAGTTTTAAACAAGCAATGGATAAGTAAAACTTATAACCAACCACATAATTCTTGAGAAACATGAGTTTTCAAAAACGATATCGAAAAATTAGAAGAGATATGCGAAAGCACAAACTCAAAAAAACTATTGAACACATCATTCATGATAATGTGACGCCAAATCAAATTGCTCTTGGTTTTACGCTCGGTCTTGCACTCTCTATCATCCCTACATTTGGTATTGGTATGATTGTTGCGCTTGTTCTTGCATGGCTACTTGATTACCATCTTATTGCAACCTATCTTGGGACGCTTGTGGTAAATCCATTTACGGCACCTGCAGTGTATTTATTTGATTATTCTATTGGTGCATCTATTCTTGGAGCGCCAAGTGTGAGTGAATTTGCATTTAGTTTACACACCCTTGGAAATATTGCAGTTGAGCTTTATCTAGGAAGTCTTATTGTTGCAGCAGTTGCATGCGGTATTTCGTATTTGGTAGTGTTTGAACTCGTGTATTATTATAGAAAGCAAGTAAAGAAGGATGTGTAAAATGATCAATCTACCTGCTTTCATCATCATTTTCATTGCACACTTCATACTGATGTACTATTTGTATTATACAAAAGCAAATTCACTCATTGTATTTCATCGTAATTCATTACTTGTTGATATGGGTGCATGGATTGGTGGAGCTCTTGTGATGTATACGGCATTCTTACTTGTTTCACTTGGTTACAACAACGTGTGGATTGTGTGGTTACAACTTTTTGCAGGTATGAATCTATTTAACATTCATGTCGCACGATTTATCATTAGAACATGTACGAGTAAAGGTAGAAGAACTGCTTAGAGATAGTGTGTGTCATCAACTACACCACCTTCTCTAGTATCAAAATCAGCATATAGTCCTGACGGAGAGAATTCTTCAGTATCGAGTTCATCAAATGCGTGTGTTTCAATTCCAGGAGAAGGTTCAAATGTCATTTTTGTGATATCATCTAAAGAAAATTCACCTCTGCCATGTCCATTAACTACCTTTGCACATGCAAGATGATCAGGAAACCTATTGAGATATATTTCTTTACCATCCTTAATCACATACAAATCAATACATCCACCTGTAACCACTTTTGAACTAAATTTTGCCATATTCACTTCCCACTTACGATCTCAACGATGTCACCATTCTGCAGAGGATGGTCTTTGCCTACGGTGAGTTTTTTCTTAATATCAATTGCGCGAATGAAGTTTTTTCCAAAATCAGTGTGAAGTCTATATGCAAAATCAAGTGCTGTTGAATCACCTGGCATTAAGAAACAATCAGGAAGGACGTTGCCGTCTTTGTCTTCTAGTTTTGAACCACCCGGAAAGATTGCAATGTATGCGAGTTTGTCAAAGACTGCTGCATTAAGTGCTGCTTGCACACCTGATCCTTTTTCAAGACCAAGCACATGTTCTTTAATGTACTCAAGTCCTTTCTTTTGTGTATCACTCATTTCGGTATTACCTTTTTCTGTAATGGAGAAATCTTGTTCTCCTGGTACATAATCGATAAGATCTTTTTTTGCAGCTTCTCTTAGTGCAAGTTCTGATCCTGCACTACAAGGAATGAGCGTAAGATCTGGAAATTGTGTAGATAATGTTTCATAGTTTGCCTTACCTGTTGGTGTGTCTACTTTATTGCACGCAATAACCATGGGTTTAGTGAGTTTTCGAAGTGCTTGTGCAAGATCAAAGAGTGATTCTTTACTCCATTCAGTTGGATTTTCTGAGAGTGCTAATTTTTTAATGGAATCTTCAACCATTTCAAGCGTTACTTTAAGACCTGAGAGCTGTTTTGCAAGTGCTTTTGCAACAGATCCTTTTTCTTGCTGAATTTGACGAGCAAATTTGTCCCATCCCTTGTTAATTAAATTGAGATACCAATAGTCAAGTTCTTCTTCTAGGAATTTTACATCATTTGCAGGATCATAGGAGCCTGCATCTACGGCTTCTCCTTTTTCATTCGTAGATCCTGAGATATCAATTACGTGAATGAGTACGTCTGCTTGACGTAGATCATCAAGAAACTGGTTTCCCATCCCTGCACCTTCGTGTGCTCCTGGAACGAGTCCTGCAACATCAAGTAACTGTACAGGTATAAAACGTGCATCGCCAACAACAAATCCGTCTCGTGGATTTGAGTGCTTGTTAAAGTCAAGTGCAGGATCTCGTGTTTTGACAAATCCAACACCTTCGTTTGGTTTAATGGTGGTAAATGGATAGGATGCAATCTCTACTTCTGCTAGCGTTGCTGCTTTAAAGAAGGTTGATTTTCCAACAGATGGCTTTCCTACAAGTCCAATTAACATGCAACAGAGAGCCGTTGGTGTATTTATATAGTTTTAGTTCAGAGATGGATTGTATTTGTCCATTCTGTAATAAATATAATCCAAGTGCCCTTGTTGTGGTGTTCTACAGAAGATCACATCAGCATCTGGAAATTGCTTGCACGTCATTGCAAATGCCCGATCAAGATCCTCTTCTTTGCATGCTTGTGTGAATTGGCGAACAGGATGATTAAATAATAATAAAGCAGGATTTTCAGAAACAGGCATACGATAAAATGACACATAGCCTCGTCTATACGACAGAAAGTAAACACTAGATATGTTGACCTCCCTTGATCCGGAGATCACCGTTTCATCAAGGTCCACACATACTATAGGGTATTGAAGTATATAAACATGTAGCTTTTTAAAGATACAAAGGTTGCAAATTCCATGATTGTACTAGGTATAGAGTCTACAGCGCACACGTTTGGTGTTGGTATTGTACGAGACGGAAAGGTCATTGCTAATGTTAAGGATGGCTACACCACAGAAGAAGGAGGTATGATTCCGTTTAAAGTACTTGATCATCATGTAAAAGTGTGTGATGCCGTTTTACACAACGCACTAGACGTCGCAGGCATTAAGATAGAAGATGTTGATCTTATTGCATTTTCACGCTCTCCTGGGATGGGCCATGCACTCAAGGTAGGTGCGGTGATGGCGCGAACGCTTAAGGTGCGCTATAACATTCCTATCATTGGCGTAAATCACTGTATTGCTCATTTAACTATTGGAGAGCAACTCAACAATGTTGATGATGCTATTCTACTCTATGCATCAGGTGCAAATACACAGATCATTGCATTTGAAGGAAATAAATATCGTGTATTTGGTGAGACGCTTGATCAAGGAATTGGTAACTTTTTAGATTCTATTGGTCGATATTTTGGACTAGGATTTCCTGCAGGACCAAAGATTGACCAGCTTGCACAAAAAGGAAGTAACTATATTCCAATTCCTTACACCGTTAAGGGAATGGATGTATCATTTGGTGGACTGATTACGCATGTGAAAAAATTATTCGATTCTAAAGAACACAAACTAGAAGACATTTGTTATAGTGTGCAAGAAACGGTATTTGCTATGCTCTGTGAAGTTACTGAACGTGCACTTGCACATACCGGTAAACAAGCAGTGGTGATTGGCGGGGGCGTTGGATGCAATACACGTCTTAAAGCTATGTGTGAAGAGATGTGCAAAGCACGTGGTGTTGCATGTTATACCGTTCCAAATGAATTCTTAGTGGATAACGGTGGTATGATTGCTATGCAAGGATTTGTGCAGTGGAATGGCACAGAAACAGAAGATACTGCGGTTGATCCATATGAGCGAACGGATGATATTATTGTTGATTGGAAGTAGGTGCTTATACCAACGATAATACAAAGTTTAGCCAAAAGAATCCCAGAAAGAATCCTGCAAGGACATCGCTGAGCCAATGTACTCTCAAATACACTCTACTTTTCGCAATAAGAATTACTAGTAAAATCAATAATATTGTTGCAAAGAATCCTGGCTTGAATAAGAAGATGAGCATACCATAAAATAAGGTACTCATCGTAACATGCCCTGATGGAAATGAATGTGAACGCATTTTTTGCAAGCTATTTTTTGGTCTTGGTCGCTTCATGATTTTTTTCATGAGCTCACTCATACCTACTCCTCCAAACCCTGCAAGTGCGGTAATGCCTGCATACATAAGCATCCCGTTTGCAAAGAAATAGACAGCAAGTACAGTAAAGGCAATGGTAAGTACCAGAACACCACCCAGTCGTGTTACTGCTCTGTTAAACTTAATAAGATCCTTTCGATGATATGATTGTGCTGTAAAATTAAGCGTCATACTCATTTCAGAAAAGAAACCATCATTCTTCTCGTCATAGATCATATAGATCAAACAGGCAAGACTTAAGATTGAGAGCTGTATAAATACCATAGAGAGAAGAGAGATTAGTCATATAAAAATCTATTTGTCTAAAGATGTCTAAAGATATTTCTTTACTACAGTAAGTGTTTTCTCAATGGCTTCTTCTTTGCTGCCTTCTACAAAAAATCCTGCTGCGTAGCTATGACCGCCACCACCGAGTTCTTCTGCTGCTTTTGCAATATCAATGTCCTGTGACCGAAGCGATCCTTTATAGCCATTTTCTGCATACACGAGTGCAAAAAGAATATCTGCTCCCTTAATACCAGTAAGTTCTTTTATGGCAATGCGCATGTCACTCATAGAAACACCAAGTTCTTCCATGTCTTCTTTTGTAATTACCGTGTATGCAATAGTTTCCTCTTGTTGTAAATTGTTTAAGAGCTTACCAACTGCTTTTTTGAAAGAAACGGGTTTGTTATAATACACTTCTTCAAGAACAGCATTATACCTTGCACCTTTTGTAATGAGATATTGTACATCTGCAAACACATCATCAATATTATGACCCATTACAAAGAAGTTAGTATCAGTGCAAATACCTAGTAATAGTGCTTGTGCAATTTTTTCATCAATCTCAACATTCATTTCTTTGAAGAATCGTAGCAAAAGACTACACGTAGATGGTTGCTTTGGATCAACAAGATTGAGCTGTGCAAAATCATTTTTTGTATCATGATGATCAATGCGAACTGCAGGAATAGATACTGCTCCATCTTTTTTAGATAGACGTTTAATCACTGGAACATCAAGTGCCAGAAGCAGATCTTTTCCTTCTTGAACATCAAAGACATCTTTTCCAAATGTTACTTCTGATGCAATAGATAACTCAGCAATCATTGTAGGAAGAGGATCAGGGCTAACTAAGGTGACTTCTTTGCCCATGTGCTCAAGAGCATACTTCATAGCAACACAGCTTCCTAGCGAGTCACCATCAGGCGATACATGTAAACTCAGAAGAATCTGCTTTGCTGATTGTATCTTCTCAAAGATTGCTTTACTATCGTTCATAAAAGAATCAGACGTTGAACACTTAAAAATATTGCTGATATAAAAGAAAGAAAAAAGAAAAATGGTAAAAATATCTTACTCCTCTACCATAAAGCTAGCCATCATGCCTGCTTCAAGATGTTCTGCAATATGGCAGTGCATCATCCACTCGCCTGGATTGGTTACGTCAATGAGGATGTCAACGGTTGAACCAATTGGCACGAGTACGGTGTCTGTCCACACCTTGTTATCTACTGCTTCACCATCTATTTCAGTCACGACAAATCGCTGTCCATGTAAATGAATTGGGTGTTGCATAGGGTGCATGGATTCTGGATCATTAAAGAGTCGTACCTTTACGACATCGCCAACGTTTGCTTTCATTTCAATATCCATATTTTGCAGCTGAGTGCTTGCATCTTCTAAAATCCAATCAACCATTACAGCAGATGCTCGCATTTTCATTTCATCTTCCCATTCAATACTCATTTTACCATGATCTGCTTCTTTAGTAAGTGCTTCACGCTCTTCATCACTACAGCTACCCATAACCATGTCGCCCATGAGATGACAAGGCATATCAGCCATAGCATCCATCATACCCATCATATCAATGGTAAGGTCAATTTGATAATCTATTTCTTTGTCAAAATAGGGTGCAAAGGTTGCAATGTCGTCTATGACTGCTTGATTTTCCACATCAGAGAGATGGTTTGCAAGATGCGACTCTGATGTTTCTTTTGTTGATACCTCAAAGGTTCCTAGTGTGTAGGTATGATGTGGATTAGTGTGCAATAAATCATATGATCCTGCTTCTTCAAAATACACATCAATGATAGATCTCATTGCAGGTGCAAGTATTACACTATCTACAAATTCCTCACGTTCAAATTGTCCAAGATCTCCACCTACGTGTTTGAGTACTGCTCCTTCAATACTAATATTAAAGGGTCGTACATTTGCTACGTTAGTAACGTACAATCGAACCACATCACCTTTATCTACCTCAAGAGAGTAATCCGTTTCACCATTGGTTAACATAACGTTACCATATCGTCCCATTACTGCAAAATTAGCGTGATCTTTACCAAATGGAACCATGTAGCCTTCTTCATCTACAAGAATGTCATCAAGTACAATGAGTTCTTCTCTATTAACTGGATTGTAGGGATCTTCTGGAACAACCAGCATGTTTCCTGCAAGCCCTGAGTCTTGTTGAATATCTTCTCTTATGTGTGGGTGATACCAAAAAAGACCATCATCAGGAAAATAGAGTTCATATCTAAACGATTCTCCAGGAGCCACTGGATCTTGACTCACACCAGGAACTCCATCATTCATGATATCATGTCGAAGTCCATGCCAATGTACTGTTGTATTCAGATCTATGTTATTTGTGAAATTAATATATACAGTTGATCCTTGTTCTACTTTAAGTGCAGGACCTGGAATCATTCCATTATATCCATAGAGTGTAAATTCTTTTCCATTAATTTCTTTGGTAATAATATCTGCGGTAATTGAATACTCTTCGCCATCTGCTAGCGAAACAATAGTTGAACTTTTTGCTTGTGAAAAACTACTTTTTGTAGAGTAATCTCCTGCAAGAAATGCGTTTGCATTATGCATCATATCCGAGGTAGAAGAATTAGAAAAATCTCCACAACCAAATCCAAGAGCGTGATCATCACCTTCTGTATGGTCGTGACCATCAGTGTGGTGACAGGTTTGATTTAACATACCCATCTCATCAATATGATCATCTGTGTGATCCCCTGGATGAGAAGAGTGGTCATGATGACCATCATCCACTGTAAATTCATCACCTTGACAATCACCCATCAAACTTCCATCAGGCATCATGTGGCAAGGCATATTTGCCATTGGATCTTCATGATTCTGCTCCTTAGAGTCAGACTCAGATGAAACTCCACTGCAACCCACTAAGAAGATTGCACATAGTGTCAATAACAATAGTTTTGTATTCATTGTATGTACCTCACATCAATTTGTTGAAAAATAGATGAAAGAAACAACATATAAGTATTATGTTGAAACTAGTTTCATATGGCTATTTTCGCACAACAAGATTAGTCATTCCACGTCGTTTTCGCTCAATTAAGCCTTTTTGTTCTAGTTTATCAAGAATTCGAGTCACTTTTACTTTACTCCACTCTGTTTCTTTGACAATATCTGATTGATAGATTGAACCGTCTGTATTTGCCAGTAGATCTATTACCCGTTGTTCTTCTTCATCAAGTGAAACAGAAACTGGTGTAACGGTAGCTTTTTCCACATGCTTTTTTTGCGTAACAACGGGCTTTCTCATTACGTGTTCAATGCCTATTAAAAATACCACTGTACTTGCAACAAATGCAAGAATAAGATAGGTTAGCGTATTTGAGGTATGTGCAGGACAAGTAAAAACATCCTCTGCGTTAATGAGGCTTGCACAGAGCGCTTCATCACGTTCATCTATATCTGCCTTAATGATCAGTAGGAAAGAGAATAGGAGAATTCCAAGTATAATGAGTGCAATCCCGCTTTTCTTATTGTCTAGCATGCTTCTTTAGGATAGTTGAGAATTTATATATTTTACGACCTGTTTTTATCCCTTATAAGTGTTGTGAATAAGTGTTCTGATTTTATGTTAACACGGTATATAAAGGTCATTAACTCTACTATAGATAGAAAAGCCACTTGGCATACTTTACACCTCTAATACCTCCTCGCAGTGTGAAGTGGCATTTTTCTTTCTTACTTTCTTCTTTTTTAAAAAAATAAGAGATAGCTTTATTAACTCATGAATCATATACGTCTTTGTGCATAACTTATGGCAACATACGAAATTATTTTGTTAATTGTGTTCATTGGCCTTTCAGGGTTCTTCTCAAGTATTGAGACAGCTTTCTTTAGTTTGAGCAATTTAAAAGTACAGCAGCTCGTTAAAGCAAAACGCCCAGGTGCAAAGAAACTAAAGAAACTCAAAAAGAATCCTCAACGATTATTAGTTACTATTCTTATTGGTAATAATATTGTAAACATTGGAGCTTCAGCACTTGCAACCGTTGTGGCACTAAGTATTTTTGAAAATGGTGCTGTTGCACTTACTACAGGTATTATGACTGTCATCATCCTTATTTTTGGTGAAATTACGCCAAAGGCACTTGCAATAAAGCACAATCAAGCACTTGCACTTAGGGTAGCAGGCATTATTACTTTACTGCAAACCATCTTATTTCCTATTGTAATCATCTTTGAAAGCTTTACACGGCTCGTTACTGGGAAAGATTCTATTGCTCCTGTAGTTACTGAAAAGGACATTAAGGACATTGTAACCATTGGAGAAGAGGCAGGTGAAGTAAAGGAATCTGAAAAAGAACTGATTCATAGAATCTTTCAATTCGATGATCTTGAAGCAAAGGATATTATGACACCACGTATGCAGATTCATGCTATTGAAGAAAAGCATACCCTTAAAGAGGCTGCAGAAAAATTCGAAAAAGAAGGATTTTCACGACTCCTTATTTACAAAGATGATTTGGATCACATTACTGGATTTATTCATGTAGTAGATACTATTTCCCATGATTGGAGAAAACAAGTTGGAAATGCCATTAGGCCAATTTTATTTGTTTCTGCAACAAAAAAAGTTGATGCACTGCTTCGATTCTTTCAGCGAAAAAAGCAGCACATTGCAGTAGTAGTAGATGATCACGGCACTAATGTTGGCGTTGTTACGATGGAAGATGTACTTGAAGAGATTGTTGGTGAAATTGTAGACGAGACTGAAAAAGTTGATCCAGTGATTAGAAAAGCAGGAAATAAGTATATTGTGCAAGGTGATGTTGATATGGAAGAGTTTTCAAGTAAGCTAAAAATAAAGATTGCAAAGAAAAACTTTTCAAAAAAACTATCTACCTACATTGTTGAAAAATTAGGGCATATTCCAGAAGAAGGGCAAGAAATACAATTTTCTAAGTTTAAAGCAAAAATACAGTTAGTCAATAGAAACTTCATTGAAGAAGTAATTATTGAACCAAATGAGAAAAAAGCTGTAAAGAAAAAGAAATAGGTTTATTGGTATTTTCTTAGATTAATTCCAAAAAGATCTGCATCTCTATTACCAATGATCTCTTGAATATCTTCTGGAAGATCATCACGATCTTTTCTAACTAATGGAAGTCTTACCTCTGTTCCAAGCATTTCGGCAAGTGGAATTGGGTTTGTTCTTGAAAATGTTGCATCAACAAATATTTTGACTCCACTTTGATATCTTGCTGCAAGTCTGTGTTTATCTAAGAGTGCTGCATTACAAAGATGTGCAAAGTATTTAGGAGCTACATTTGCCGTTGCTGAAATAACACCAAATGCTCCTTCTTTCATTGCAGCTGCAACATCATAATCATCTCCAGAGAGTACTCTAAATTGTAAATCAGGATTGAGTTCACGTTCTACTTCAACTGCTTTAGTTCGTGCAACAACATCTCCTGCTTCTTTAATTCCAATTATATTAGGATAATCTGCTAGTTCTAAAACAGTATGATTATCAAGATTTGAACCTGTTCTACTTGGAACGTTGTAGAGAATTAAATTACTTGTTTCATCAATCTTATCTGCAATAGCTTCAAAATGCCTTTGCATTCCTTCTTGTGTTGGTCTATTATAGTATGGAGTAACGTGTAAAAATGTTACGCTATCACCTAAGCGATTTTCAATTCTTCTTGAAAGTCTTACTGCTTCTGCAGTAGAATTTGATCCTGCACCTGCGATAAACTGTACCTTATCATCTACATCAGCAATATGACCATATACAAACTCAATAACCTTTACTTGCTCACTAGGAGTTAATGTCGCGCTTTGTCCAGTAGTACCACACGCAACAAGTCCAGTAACTCCTGCTTCTATTTGATCTTCAATAAGTATTTCTAGCTTATCATAATCTACTTTTTTAGAAAGTCCTTTCCCTTCTTTCATCGGGGTGATGAGTGCTGTATATACGCCTTGAAGTTGATCTACAGGTATTGCTGTCATGCAAAAGAGTAACAAAATGTCAATTATAAATTTGATTACTTTTAAAGGGTAGAATAAATGAAGCAAATCCGTGAAACTATGAAGAAAAAAATATCCCCTTCCCCGGATTTGAACCAGGAACCTTTCGGGCTCGGCTATCAAAGGATCATACACAGCACGTTGCTTTTGTCACCTTTGCGAATTTATCTACAACCGAACGCTCTGCCAGTTGAGCTAGAAGGGGTAGATGTAGAAAAAAGAATAAAGAAATCGTTTAAAAAGCTTATTATTTCTATTCCATTAGCAGTTTATATGGCGATGATTTAGTCACTCTGTGCCTGCCGCCAGCAGATTTGAATCTACCAACCACTTCAGGCAAGGTTACACCACCTAGGATGTTTAACTGCGTTCGGATTTTGTAAGTAATAATTCGCTCTTCAAATGGCTCAAGTTCTGTAATCACATACTTGAGTAATGTTCCTTTTTGATCACTTCGCTGCACACTATCTGGTGGCAAGCTACCGATGTGCTCTTCTTTGTAGTAATCTGCAAGGTGTGGGATTCTATCATAAATTTTCAGACTACTGATGCTCTTTCCTGAAATGTTTCTAAGTGTCACCATTACCTTGAGCATGGAAATACCACCTTCTTGTGTTGCAATCACTTGTGCTGATTTACTTATGGAAAGTGGACTTCGCAGAACAAAGTACAATACCACCGTAAGCACAATGATTAAGATCAGTAATGCAAAGATTCTATAATTGGTTGTTACACGAACTTCTCGTGTTTCTCCTGCTGCAAGATCAAATTCCCAGTACAGGTATCGTTTACCATTTTCGGTAAGTACACTTGCATCAGGATCTTCTGATGAGAAAATACTCTTGAATAATGGGAGCGGGATTCTATATGAATCAGCTCGCTGTACATTTCCTTCATTTTCTACCGTAATGATTTGTGTGTCTTTTAAGAATCCATCAACTACTTCAATTTCTCCACCAAATCCAGGAGAGAAGCTATCAATGATGAGACTTTTTTGTAAAAGTCCCACAGTTTCATTTTCATACACCAGTGAGAATGTAATTGGAATTGCTTGTGGGTCAATTGTGTTTGGAATGTCAAAATTCAGATCAACTTCATACACACTTCTATTTGTGAGTGTGGTTGGACCAAGATCAATGGTTTCTGTGTAATGGAAATAATCACTATCTACGTTTACTTCAAGATTTTGTAAATCTCTTGGGTTTCTGTTAGTTAATGATAGTGCGATATCAAGATCCTTATCTGGTGTGAGTCTATCAGGCATGCTTGCTGCAATACCCACACTTGGTTGATATGAAGAACTTTCAGGCGTTCGCACATTTACAATAAGATTTACCGTATCAAGGATACCTGAATCGGATCTAATGGAAATAGGAACAGCGTGCTGTCCGGGATTGACATAGAGTGGACGAACTTCAATATATCGTGTGATGGTTCCTTGACTTGGTATAGAAAATGTAGCAGGCCTAACGTCCCATTCAACACCAGAATAATACAATCGAAAATCATCGGTTGCTTGTGTATTAGTTAATTGCAAATCAAATTTTGCAATCTCTGCTGTTGAGATGACATCCTGAATAGGATCTACTGTTACTTCAAGCGCAAGTGCAGTTGATGCACAGAGCAATAGACATAAGATTATTGGTATATATTTCATGTTCCCCACCTAAAATCCAAAGAGATAGAGCATATTTAAAGGTTTTGATGGTCAAAACATAGCAATTATGAGCGTATTTGGTAGATTAAAGGTCATAAAGCATTTAAAGATACAATTCCTCAAAAAGTCATGGATGCATATAAGAGCCTGCTATGCAGTGTTCGCAAGGCAATAATACTTGAGAATATCTATGATTTACTTGATTGGGATCAGCGAGTGATGATGCCAGTTGGAGCACTAGAATATAGAGTGGCTCAAGTAGGGGTTATAAAGTGTATTATTACAGAAATCCTATCTGACCCCTCCATTAAAGAAAAATTAGATCTCATTAACATAGAAGAACTAGATGCAAAAGGAAAAGCAAATATTCGTGAAATCAAAAGGCTACATTGCAAATATACTTGCATGACACCACAGCTTACTATTGAAATCAATGAAAATGTTTCAAAGGCAAAGGCTGCATGGAAAGAAGCGCTTGCAAAAAAAGATTTTAACGTATTTTTGCCTTGGCTTGAGAAGATATTTACACTTGCAAAAGAAAAGGCATCTCATTGTAAAGGCAAAGAAGCATATGAGGTATTACTGAGTGATTATACACTTATTTCTCATGACGTTGTTAAAAAGGAACTAGAGCGATTGAAACAAACTGCACTTCGTCTCATTAAGAAAGGAGAGTGTAGTAGCATTGATGTGCCACACACACTGCAACGACCATTTATACAACAAATGCTTGAGCAGTGTGGTTTTGATCACACTAAAGGTCGTCTTGATGAGTCTACAAGACCATTTTCTGTGTGTCATGGAAGAATTACAGTTAGTTATAGAGAGTGGAAAAAAAGTATTGCAAGTGCGCTGCACGAAGCAGGACATGGGTGGTATGATCAAGGTCTTCCTGTTGAATTGTTTGGACAACCAATTGGGTGTCAACGATCAAGTTCACTGCATGAAACACAAGCAAAGTTCTGGGAAGATTGTATTGGAAAGAATAAACCATTTTGGACATATTTTTTCCCAATTTTACAAAAACACTATAGCCCATATTTTGATGATATAACCTTTGATGAGTTTTATCAGAATGTCATATGTATAGAACCAAAAGAAAAGAGGCTTGAAAGTGATGAAGTCACCTACATTCTTCACATTATCTTGCGATATGAAATTGAAGTAGATGTGATTGAAGGAAGACTTGAGGTAAAAGATATTCCACAAGCATGGGCAAATAAAATGAAAGAATATCTTGGCCTTGATGTTGAAGAAGATAGTTGTTTGCAAGACATCCATTGGTCTCTTGGGGGGATTGGATATTTTCCTGCATACATTGTTGGGCTGATGGGAGCTGCACAGATGTATGAAGCAATGCTTCGTGATTGTCCTGATGTTGAAAAAGAAATCAGTGAAGGGAATTTTGAAACCGTTCATGCATGGCTTAAAGAACACGTATGGGATCATGGATCATTCTATGAAGAAGATGAACTTATTGAAAAGGCAACGGGTACTACATTAAGTGCTGATGCGTATATTTCTTACCTCGAAAAGAAGTTCAGGTAGCTTTTTAAATCATATACAAACACGAAAATGATATGGATCTTACCATATCAGATAACGGGAACACCATCAATGGAATTCTTGAAGAAAACAATAGTAATCATTGCGTGTTATTGATGCATGGCTTTAATGCAAAAAAAGAAGGTGCGTCAACAAGATTTATGGCAGAACATCTTGGAGCACTAGGTATTGATTCTTATCGATTTGATCTCCCTGGAAGTGGAATGGATACTACTCCAAAGAGAGATTCCACTATTGAAAAAACAGTAAGCTATCTTGAATCATGTGTTAGTGAATTGAGTGATAAATATGATACCTTCTCATTATTTGGATCTAGTGGTAGTGCACCTGCTGCAATGATTGGAGCCAAAGTAATTGGAGCAAAGAAGGTTGGGCTACAGGCGCCTGCAACATTTGGGTTCCTGCGTCAACTTAAGAATTACGTTAGCATACACAACATTACACCAATAGAAGGCGTGTATCATTTTGAATATAAGGGTTGCCCACTTGACATTGCACAACACATCCTTGATGATGAATCATCTCAAGAGCCACTCTTATTTAATCAAGTACCTTATTTAGTTATTCACGGAAGTAAAGACGAAATCATCCCTGTGTTACACGCTGCCCGATTAGGTACACGGTTCAAAGATGTGAATGTAGTTATTTCAAAAGGTGCACCACATCACTGTGGACAACCAGATCAACCTGATTATGCTGCATCTATTCTTGCACCGTGGTTTGCAAAGTAAGATTAAGCAAGTTTCTTTAGTTCTTCTACTTGTTCTTTGATGATATCAAATCCTTTCTGCCAGAAGTCTTCTGAGGTTGCATCAATTCCTATGTTTGTAAGTAAAGCAAGTGGATAATCTGATGATCCTGCTGCAAGCAGTGCTTTCATTTTAGGTACAAATGCATCACCTTCTTCTTTATACATGGCAAAGAGTGCTAGTACTAGTAGATTACCCCATGCATAGGCATAGCAGTAAAATGGTGTGTGATGAATGTGTGGGATGTAATTCCATTCGTTTTTGAATTCTTCTGGCACTTCCATGTCACCGAATTGTTCTCTTAAAAGCTCCATCCAACGTTTTTCAAGATCACCTTTGGTTGCGCCATTTGCAATCATTTCGTGTGCTTCTTTTTCAAAGATCACAAAGTAGGATTGTCTCCCAATACTTGCATATTCACCATCAAGCAGATCCATGAGAATTGCTTTTTTTACATTGTCATCCTCACTTTCAGAAAGCAGTCTACTTGAAAGTAGCATTTCACCAAAAATGGATGCAGTTTCTGCCATTGGTAGTGTTGCATGATAATACATGGGTGTTTGTACACGTGCAAGTTGATCGTGAATTCCATGGCCAAATTCGTGCATCATGGTAAAAAGATCTTTGAGTTTATTGGTGTGATTAAGCATTACATATGGAGGCATACCTGGGTTAGTGCACATACAATATGCGCCACCGCGTTTGTTTTTCTTTGGAAATGCATGCACCATGTTCTTGTCAAAAATTTCTTTTGCTGCAGTGTAGAATTCTTCGCTAAATTTCTTATACGTATCAAGCACCAGCTCTTTACTCTCTTCATACGAGTATTCTTTGTGAACATCATTCTTGTATGGAGCATAGAGATGAAATCGCGTAAATGGATATGCATTTTCATTCATATCATGTTTGAGTTTAAAGTATTCTTGAAAGACCGTTCTGTTTTTTTGTACGACATTGAGTAATGCATTTACCGCCTCTTCGGTTACTTCATTCCCTAAGTTTCTAATAGCAATAGGATTTTTGTAATTTCTAATTTTACAAGAGTTCTTCCACTCAAGTACAATGTTTTTGTAGAGTTCAAATAATACTGTGCTTTCATCAACATATTTTCCAAGAAGAAGTTTGTATGCTTCTTCTCTAGTGTTTGGATCTTTATCCTTCACAAAGCTTCGCAGTTCTTCTTCAGTTATTGATTTTCCTTGGAAATCATACATATATCCTGATGTAATGATAGTATACAGTGAACTAAATGCACCTCTTCCAGTAATACTATGCAGTGAAAGTATTTTTTCTACTTCTTCTGATCGTGTGTGTGGTGCAAATTCACGAACGGTTTCAAGATAGTGTTTGTATCGTCCTAATTCTTGTGCTGTAATGTATGTTTGTGCTTTATCTTCAGGAAGTTCTTTGAACCAGAGACTAAAAGGAAGAAGATCTTCATCTAGTTCTGCATCAAGTTGCTTGAGTTTTGAAATTTCTGCAAGAATGTGTTGATCAGTGCTATCTTCGGTGAACTTAAGCTCAAGATAAATGCCAACGTTACCAAGCTGCACACCAATATCTTCATATTGCTTTATGAACTCAAAAAGTTCTGCTGGACTTGGGTCCTTCATTTGTTGCCATGATGATTTAAATGAGGCAACGTCTTTTTTTACACGATCTACGATAGCTTCAGTGGTTTCTCCACCAAGAATTGCTTTTGCATCCCACACGATTTCCATACCGTATAGAAAAATGAGGAGTACATAAAGTTTATGCAAGTAGCTAAGGTGAATGGAGATGACACTGGGAGTAGAGGTATTCTATTGCTACCGAATAGTCTTTTTTATTAATATGGGCATTATCATTCACAATTTGTTCAATTAAAGCAGTTTCATCATTAGTAAAACCCTCGGAAGGACAACGTTGCGTAGCTATTTCAACAATAATTCCTGTAAATCGTTCTGCATATAAGTGAGATGTGTGAACTCGCAATATATCTAAATCCTGATCTTGTAATAGAGGCAATATTTTTGTTCTCAAATACACTGCAGCTGCAATATCATCAAGAGGGCTTCCATTCATAAGACACAATGAATCAGACACACCTTAAAACGCTTATGATATGATGGTGCTTACACCGCTGTGTTTTTCCACACGAATAACACGCTCTACAAAACTCTCAATTTTAGGTTCGTGGCTTACGAGGATGACTTGCGTCATGTCGAGTTGCTCTAAGACGTCTTTTAATCGATCGAGTTGCTGGAATGAGAATCCATCTGTTGGTTCATCAAGGACAATAAGATCTTTAGTATGAATAGTGCTTACGACATCATTAATGACTTTATTGAGTGCGAGTCGGTAGGCAAGTGCAACACTGCTTTTTTCTCCTCCTGAAAGATTGGAGAATTCAATTTCATACCCATTTTGCTCAATAAGTGGTGTGAAGGTTTCATCAACGCGAGCAGACATATTCTCGTCTTCTATTAAAAAATCAAACCATTCTTGGAAAAGAGCATTGAAATCTTGCTGAATTCTTAGCATAACATGTTGTTCCATGACGTCTATGACATTAAGGAAGTGTTCTTTAATCCACTGTTGCAGATTATTTTTAGAAGTGAGTGTTTTATCGTACGTCTCAAGTGCTGCAATTTTTTGAGTAAGTACCTCTATTTGCTGTTTGAGTGTTTGTTCTTTGGTTTCATAGGTTGTTTTTCGCGCAATGAATGCTCGTTCTTTTTCAAGTACCGTTTCGTGAGCAACTTTTGCTTCCATGTGTGACTTTTCGAGTTGAGTGTAGAGTTTAATGTCCTTATCCAAAGTTACTTTAACACTTTCAGCTTGTTCTTTTTCAAGAAGGACCTTGGTGAGTTCATCCTTAGACGATTCAAGGGATTGTTCATCTTCTACAAGCTGTTTTTTCTTATAAGCAAGTACGTCTGCTTTTTGCAAGGTTGCTTGAAGTTCTTCAATAGTTGATTGTTTATCTGCAATTTGTTGATCAATATGCGTCACATCAAGTTTTGATAACTCATCTTTGAGTGTTTGAGATTCTAATTGTTCTTTTGTTATAATATCGTGCTTGTGATCAGGTGTTACTTGTTGTAGACAAAGAGGACAATTATCGAGTCTAGATATTTTTTCAGTGAGTTCTTCTGCTTGTCTTATTTTTGTTTTGAGCGTGGTTACTTTTTGTAGATGAGCTGTTTTGAATTCTTCTATTTTTTTCACAACTATTTTTGATTGTTCTATACTCGTTTTTATCTTCTCAACATCTACTGCTTCTACGCTTTCAAGTGATTCTTTGAGTTGATAGATTTTTTCTTTTTGTTTTTGAATGTTTGTTTGTAGTTGTTGTGATCGTGACGTAAGTTGTTCAAAAGTTGCTGTTGCAACCCCGTGACGTTGTTTGAGTTCAGAGAGTTTCTTGACATCATCTTCAAGTTCATCAAGTCGTTTTTTTGCAGCAATCTTTTCATCTTTTATTTCCCCTTCTTTTGGTAAAATGGTTTTCAAGGATGCTCGCACGTCAACAAGTTGTGTTTGGAGTTCTTCTTTTTCGAGTTTATGTTCTGGAAGTTGTTCTAATTTTGCTCTAATACGGATGATGTCATCACGAAGCGTTTGCAAATACACGTTCATATTTTCTTTTATTCGCTTATACTTATCCATGTCAAAGACTTTACGTAGAACATCAAGACGTGATTCTTGATCTTCTTCAATAATACGTTTGAGTTCTTCTTGTGGTGTGTATACCGTGTAGCGATAGATGAGTGATTTTGATTGATTCAAAAGTGAAAGTGGGTACCCCAACAGTTCAAGAACTTTATTTTTTAGTTCTAAAGGAGTGAGTTCTTCTTTTATGCCATCAATACTACAATATCCTGCTGTTTGGGTAATGCCTCGCTGACTTCGCTTAAGAGATCGTTTTAGAGCAATAAGCTTTCCGTTGAGATGAAAATGCAATTCAACACTACCTTCATTAGCACCTTTTCTTAGAATACTATCACCAGAGAGCTCTCCTCTCATAATACCAAAGAGTGCAAATTCTATTGCAAGAAGGATGGATGACTTGCCAGAGCCAATGTCTCCTGAGAGCATAATACTCGATGCAGGAAAGTCTATTGTCTGGTTCGTGTACGTTCTCACATTGTGTAGCGTGAGTTTTTTTAGAAGCATACGAAATTATTGTATATGAGGTTTTTATAGATTATTGCCCTAGAAGCATGATATAGAAGAAAAAAGTGGAAATTACTTATTTCCGTAGTAAAACATTTTCTCAACAGAAAGTTCACTCACATCAAAGTTATCAGGATCTGATCTGAGCTGTGGTTTTGAGCCTTCTGGTCGTGTTTTTTGTTGTGCTGCAGGCTGTGCTTGTTGCATTGCAGGAGCCTGTGGTTGTGATTGTTCTTGAATGTGCATGTGTTGCTCTTGTGGTGGCATTGACTGCTGTGGTGGTACATCATTAATTACCACTCGTTCTGTCATTTTAGGAGCACGTAGTTGTTGTTCTTGCATATCAATTCTAGCTTCAAGTTGCGTAATCTTTTCAGAAAGTGCTTCAAGTACTTGTTGTACTTTTCGGGTGTGACGCTCGATAAGTAGTTCTGCTTTGTCAGTATTTTGTGTTGGTGTAGACACTGGTTGCTGTGGAACTTTATTCTCTTCAGGAAGTCCTTCTTCAATTACTGTGCCTGCAAGCCTACTGCCTTCTTCAGAAGTAGTTGCAAGGCCGTGTTTTTGCAAGGTCTTACTCATTTCGTTGATTTTTCTTAGTTGTTCGACATCCATTTTATTTCGCTATGTAATTTTGCACGCATTGGCGTGGTTATTGGGTCAGTTTGATTGATTTTTGCAAGTTCAAGTGATACTAAGTCTCCAAGATACAATGCCGTTAAAACACGAACGATAAGACTTTTTCCACTGACTGCAATCTCTGTTGAATCAACACCTCTTTCCCTAATAAATGTTTTTATTGCAGTAATAGTCTGCTTTGTTTGAATGTGATCTTGTTCATCCTGCATGAGCAGAACATAATAGTTGTCACTTTTTTCATTAAAACTTTCAATGTCTGCTGTGATGAATTGAGGAAGAGATGCGGTGTATGCATGTACTTTTGCGTGTTTGTTAATTTGCGATTTCCACCGGTTTGCAATGGCAATCATTGAGGGTGTTGCATAGATGAGCGGTGTTTTTCCTTGCATAGATTTTGCAAGTTCTTTTGCTTTTTCTGCAAGTTTATAGTGATTAAGTGATTCTCTTGCTTTGTCAACGTGAGGTCCAATGTCTTGTCCGCCTAGGCGTGAGAAGTAATTGATAATTGGTAAGAAAAGATATGGAAATGCTGCTTGTGTTGGCAGGTTTGATGGTATTCTTACTCGTGGCGTGTTATCTTTAAGACATTTTTCTCGAAGTTTTCCACCAGCAGTGAGCACAAAGAGCGGACAGTTCTTTATTTTTGCTCGATCATATGCTCTGCATACTGCATCAGTGTTTCCTGAGTATGAGAGAAGAATTACTAAGGTATCTTCTCTGATAAATTCTGGAAAACTTCCATCAGTTATGGTAAAAACAGGGACATGAGTGAGAAAACGTTTTGCAAGATGGACGACAATTGCCTCGTCTCCAACACCCCAAAGAAGGACGTTTTTAAAATTAGGCTTCTCATTCCATACAATGTCTTTTGCTTCACGCAAGAATTGTGGGAACTGTTCAGTAGCAGTTATGACGTCCATGAGAAAATTATGAGAAATTGGGTTTTTAAGGATTTATGTCCCTTAGTTCTTGGTTTTTCTTTTAGTTTTCTGTGGAAGAACACATTTGTCACTACAGAGTGTGTGGGTACTATAGAGTAGAAGTCCAAGACTTGCCACTTTTATTTCAAGTCCATAAAACGGCAGTGCTGCAAATACACTTCCAAGACCCAAATATGATGCAAGAGTAACACCACAGGCAGCACATCCACCCGTCATTGCTGCAAGTACAGATCCTGCTGCAAATACGCCTCCTTGTTTTTTTGATGCGTGCTTTACTTTGTGTACTAAGAATCCTACGTCGATACCAAAGAGAATTGCAAGGAGTATTTGAATACCAATATGAATTGATCCATATACTATACCAAAATTACCAAGCGTTGTTGGATAGTCTGTAAAGTAAAATAGTAACCAACCAAGTGCTAATGCTGCAATAATTGCTAGTGATAATGGTTTCTTATCTGATATCAATAAGCGAAGGTGCAGCGTGTATTTATTCATAAAAGGGCTATGGAGTTAGTAATTTATATAGCTTGTCTTTAAATGGAAGAAACATAAGTATTTAAACAGAAAATGATTGTAAAAATTATGAAAAACAATACCAAAACAATCATTAGCGGTATTATCGTAATTGTTTCTTTTCTGCTCATATCATACGTGTTACAAAGTAATATTGATGTCATCAAAAATTATCTTGATATTGGGATATGGGGCATTATATTGTATTTACTTATCACAACAGTTGCAACAGTTCTTGGTCCAATTAGTGCACTTCCCATACTTCCTGTTGCCGTGGTACTGTGGGGATGGAAGATAACTGCATTATTGAGTATAGTTGGATGGACTATTGGATCGGTCATTGCATTTCTTCTTGCAAGAAGATATGGTGTAAGGATTATTGAACGGTTTGCAAGCATGGACAAGATAAGAGTATATGAAGCTTTTATTCCTAAAAAAGATATTTTTCTTGGGATAATTCTTGTACGAATCTTCCTTCCTGTTGACTTTCTTAGCTATGCGCTTGGTATGGTATCTACAATTAGACTTTCAACATATACACTTGCTACATTTATAGGGATGATTCCTTTTGCTATTGTTCTCTCGTATATTGGCTCTGTACCCATTACGTACCAAATAATTAGCCTGAGCGTAGGTGGATTATTTTTTCTAGTACTGTACTATAAGATTTTCCTACGTATTAAAAGAAATAAAGAAAGGGTTAAAACAGATGATTCAATCACATCATTTAAATAGTACTTCTGCTCAAATTCTTCTATGGAACTATTCCTTGATTCAGCACAAATTGAAGAGATTCAAAAGGCGGTAAACTATAATCTTATTGATGGAATTACGAGTAATCCGAGTTTGATTAAAAAAGCTGCTGAAAAACACAAAGGGATTAAGATTGATGAGTATATTGATACAATCTTAAGTGTTGCAGGAAAACGACCAGTTAGTCTTGAGGTTGAGTGCTGCACTGCTGTTGATATGTACAAACAAGCAAAGAATTTATGGAAGCGCTTTTCTAAAAAAACAAATAATGTTGTGATTAAGATTCCCATTGATCCTTCCATTAATGATCAAGAACTTGAGTTTGAAGGTCTTAAGGTAATTCGAAAACTAGCAGATGAGGGCATTCCTGTTAATGTAACACTGATTTTTACGCCAGAGCAAGCACTACTTGCAGCAAAGGCAGGCGCTACTTATGTCAGTCCGTTTTGTGGACGACTTGATGATAAAATAAGAAAAGACCATAACATTGCATTTGAGAAAACAGATTACTTTCCATCATATGGGTGGAACGATAATGGACACATCCTTGAAGACAATGGCATTATTTCAGGCGTTGATTTAGTTAAGAAATGTGTTGAAATCTTAAAACCATACAAGACAAAAGTACTTGCAGCATCAATTAGAAGTCCTAGGCAAGTAAGAGAAGTTGCACTTGCTGGAGCCGATGTTGCAACTATTAGTTACAGCATACTACAACAACTCTCTTCGCATCCTAAAACACATGAAGGAATGGAGAAATTTGTAAAAGATACTCCTACAGAATATGAAGCGTTATTAAATGGTAGATCTGGAAAGGTAACACGAAAATGAAATTCTCAACAACACACGCATTGGTAACGGGCAAAGCTTCTGTTGGAGCAGAGCTAAAAAGGATGGCAAAGGTCGACCGTAATGATGATCGATATTGTGTTCATTTGTGCGATGACGGTGATATGCTAAAGCAAGTACAAAAAGCTGTTGCTGAAAAGAAAAAGCTCAAACCAGAGATGATTATTGTTGTAGGCATTGGAGGAAGTAATCTAGGTACACTTGCTATTCAAGAAGCAGTACTTGGTAAAATGTATAATGCACACGGCACACCCAAGATCTATTATGCAGACACGGTGTGTGCAGATAAGCTCTTTGATCTTAAACGAGTAATGGAGCAAACACTCAAGAAAAAGAAAAACATAATGCTTGTTGGTATTTCAAAATCAGGCGGTACTACAGAAACTATTGCAAACTTTGAATTTCTTCTCAGTGTGCTTAAGAAGCACAAAAAAGACTATCAAAAACATGTTATGATCATTACAGGAGAAAATAGTAAATTCTGGAATGTGGCAACACAGGAAGGATTTTCTACGCTGCCTATTCCAACAAAAGTAGGTGGCAGGTTTAGTGTATTCTCAGCAGTTGGTTTATTTCCACTTGGGATGATTGGTATTGATATTGTTGCATTACTAAAAGGTGCAAAGGCAATGAGAAAATCATGCTTATTGCCAAATGGTCCTGCTGCAAAAAGTGCTGCAGTGCTCTTTGCTCATGCAAAAAAGGGCGTTAATATTCACAATACGTTTGTGTTCTGTCCTGACCTTGAAGGTCTTGGGCTCTGGTATAGACAGCTGCTTGGAGAGAGTGTGGGAAAAGGATGTAGCCTTAAGCACAAAAAGTGTCTTGGTTTAACACCGCTGGTATCTGTTGGAAGTACTGATCTGCATTCCATTGGACAATTATTCCTTGGCGGTCCTTATGATAAAATTCATACGTTTGTAAATGTAGATCCACACCAAAGGATCAATGTTCCAAAAATGAAAGGATACGAAACACTTGTAGATGATCTGCAAGGAAAGTCAATTGAGACCGTTCTTGATGCGATCTACAAAGGAACACAAAAAGCATACAGAAATGGTAAAAGGCCATACATGGAAATTATTCTTGAAGAAAAATCAGCATATGAAATGGGTGCATTCATTCAAATGAAAATGATGGAAATGATTATTCTTGGACATTTAATGGGAGTCGATCCTTTTGGTCAACCTGCCGTTGAACAATATAAGATTGAGACTAAGAAATTACTGAAGAAGATGTAATTATTCTCTACGATAGCATGCAGGCCACTCGCCAGATGAATCAAATACAAATCTTCTTGGAGTTACTCTTTTTCCAGGAATAATAATTGCTTTTCTTCGTTTATCGCTAACATTTCTTAGAATTGCTGCATCATCTGAAGTGATAATTGCGTCAATAGATTGAAGCTTGAAATCAATACTTTCTTTTTGAGCTTCCCAATGATCTTCTCTTCGTTCGGGAGGGATGTATCTATAATCAAAAACAACTCTTCCAAGTGAAGTAAGTTCTAGATGTTGTGTATGTGGGTTATAGAATACGAGTTTTTGATCCGTTTGTCTTTCAAGTGCAGACTTCTCAAGACCTCGTAGCCTAATCATACGATCAACTTCTTCTTGCGTATATCCACGAAGAGTAGTTTCATTTGTTCGATATAGTGTCTTACCATGTCGCGTAATATCACTTGGGTTATCTATGGTTATAGATGGACGAACACGATAATGTGATTCATCACCAAAGAACACATCAGCAGTATATACGCCTTTAACGGTATTTTCATCTACTAATCGTCCATAATCTTTAAGCTTGTGTTGAGGTGTTGTATGTAAACACACATACACTGGTGCTTTTTCTTTTCCATCGTGTCCTGGCTTTCCTCTAATTAATACGTGATCAAGTTCACTTTCTAGAATTGTAAATTTACCAGAATCTTCCAGGCGAGCAGTCACTGTGTCTTGCATAGCTTTCTTTTGCTCTTTTGGAATTGCTTTTGGTTTTTTGATATGATCTGGTACGATTCCCATAGAATAAGTATGTATTTCTCCTATTTAAATCTTTCTATTTTGACTACTTTGAAGTAGTGTCATTATTCCAATACCTTCCACAGGTTCTCTTTGACGCGAATATGGATACATCCACCCGTTTGTATATCCCAGGTATGTTCAAACTGATCCCAGTATTCTTGTAAAATAAGACCAGGGAGGTCTCTTAGAATCTCCACATGTCCAACGACAATTAATGTGTCTACATCATCATGTTTTTTTACGATGTTCAGCAGTTCTGTTTTATTTTGGTTGGTGGTGTAATTGTTCTCATCTCGTGGTCCATCATAACTCCACAAAAATGGTTCTAGAATGTGATTCATAAGTCCAAGACGTCGTTTAATTATTTGTGCTGAATCAATTGCGCGAGGAGCAGTTGAGGTAATGATTCTTGTGTCACCTTCTGCTCTATCTGCGATGTGATAGCACAGGTCTGAAATTTGTTTCTTTCCTTCTTCTGATAAAAGACGATAGCGATCTATATGCCCGTGACGTACAAGAAATATGTGCTTAATAGTATGCATTATTGTATGCGTCTTGGAGTGATTTAAAAGTGTTATGAAAGCAAAGGTAAGCAACAGATCCATCTAAAAGTTTAAATAACACATACACAAAAAGAACATATCATGAAAGTAGGTATTATTGGACTTGGACGAATGGGTTTTGGAATGGCAGAACGTCTGCACCAAAACAACATGGAAGTTGTGGGATATAATAGAAGCCCAGAGAAAACAGACAAACTCAAAGAAAAGGGCATTGAAGTTGCATATGACCTTGATGAATTACTTGGGAAACTCACTCCTGAAAAAAAGATAGTGTGGATTATGTTGCCAACAGGCGATCCTACCGAGAATATGATTAAAACACTGCTTGAAAAACTCTCACCTGGCGACATTATTGTCAATGGCGCTAACTCATTTTACAAAGATGCAGAACGACAGAAAGAATGGTGCAAAGAAAAAGGTGTGCACTTATTTGACTGTGGTGTTTCTGGTGGCATTTGGGGATTGCAAAATGGCTACACATTAATGGTTGGTGGCAACAAAGAAGAGTTTGCACACATTGAACCATTTTGCAGAGCACTTGCTCCTGAAAAAGGATATGGTCTTTTTGGAGAAGTGGGAAAAGGGTTCTATGTAAAGAGTGTACACAACATTGTTGAGTATGTCTATTTACAGGGTCTTGCAGAAGGTGTTGAACTCCTAAACAAAAGAGGCATCGACATGGCAAAAGCAACTGAAGTGTGGGGACCTGCATCAGTGGTGAAAAGCTGGTTGCTAGATCTTACTACAAAAGCACTCAATAGAAATGACTTTGATGAGATTGCACCAAAGATTGGGAGCGTTACAATTAAAGAACTCAAAGACACAAAAGAAGCAGTTGAAGGATACGCTCCTGCATTTGATGTGGCAACACAAATAAGAGAGGATGACACAGATAAGTTTACACTGGGCAAGAGAACTATTGCTGCAGTAAGAAATGAATTTGGTGGACATGCAGTAGAAAAATGAGAGTATATAGAACAAAAAGAGAGGATGCTGAGGAGCTGGCAGCAAAAGAAATTGCAAACATGCTCCATGATATTGCAGAAACACAAGACACAGTGGTAATGGGTCTTGTTGGTGGCACGAGTGTTGCAGGTATTTATGAACATCTTAAGACACTGCCTATTCGTGTGTGGTCACAAGTGCATATGTTTCTTGCTGATGATAGACAAGTTGCAATCACAGATGATCGAAGTAATGGTAAGTTGGTATATGATCATCTTGCAAAAGAGCTGATTGAACGTGGCGATATGCCCGAAGAAAACTTTCATTGGTACATGCATGATAAACCTGTTGAAGAATATTGCACTGCATTTAAACAACAAGGTGGACGATTTGATATTCTCATCTTAAGTGCAGGAGAAGATGGGCACATTGCAGGACTATTTCCTGATCACACGGTGGAAAATGAAAGCAGTTGTTTTATTACCTTTGCAGACTCACCAAAACCACCTGCACAGCGTATGAGTGCAAGTAAAGAAACGCTTCTTGATGCACAATATGGCGTACTCTTATTCTTTGGAGAAGGAAAACGAAAGGCACTTGATCTGTTTATGAATCCTGAGACACAACTAAGTTCCTGTCCGGCAAAGATTGTAGAACATATTCCTAATGCGAGTGTGTTTACTGATTTGTTTAGTGAAAAATAATTCGAAAATTTTTCGGTTTTTTTATGATAGAACATATTAAAAGTATTTTTTGTAACATATTGTGAACATTATTATCGAAGAGGATGCACTAAAAGATATTGAAAAATTATCAAATAAGGAAAGAATATTTTCTAAATTAGAAGAATCTGAAAAAGAACCATATAGATTTTTCAAAAGGTTAAAAGGAAAAAAAGAATACAAACTAAGAATAGGAGACATACGAATAATTGCAGAAATCAATAATGAAATAATTACTATAAAAGCAGTAGGACATAGGAGGAATATATATGAAAAGTATTTTAAACTTAAAGAAGTATTTGAAAAGTATGAAAAGAGTATATGATCCTGACGAAAAAGCCTATTTTAAACAAGAATTTCTAGAAGAACTTAGAAAAAGGAAAGAAAATCCAGGCAAAACATACACTCTAGAAGAAGCTAAAAAACACCTTGGTGTTAAATAACTATAACCCAAGTAACTCTGCAACTTTCTCAAAGACAGGAAGGTCATGAGGAATCAGATCTAGTTGCTTTATTTCTTCAATGGTAAGCCACTCCATGCCTTGACCTTCACCAAGTACAAGTTCTTGTTTGCCATCATATGCTTCCATGAAAACATACTTGAATGAACCTTCTGGATATTCCTGGGTCCACGCAGGCGCTGGATCTTGCAAATCATACCCTAGCTCCTCTTTTACTTCACGATAAAGTGCTTCAAGGGGTGTTTCTCCCTCTTCAATACCACCACCAAATAAGCCCCATTTGTTAGGACTTCGTTTAACATCAGGTGCTCGATGTTGCACCAAGAGTTTATCATCCTGATACAATATAATTACAGAAACGTTTCTTCCCATGGGTTATCGACGCTAGATGACTACTTAAAGATTATCCTTAAATACTGGTTGTCATTATAAAGATATTCGTGAAGCTTTATAAATAAAAGTGGAAAAAAGGCAAAGCTTTATAAATGATGCCAGTTTTCACTTCTATTGGGGGGTAACTAATGAGCAGGAGTACTACTATGAAACGATGTCCTGAATGTCAAAGTACAAGACTAAACCAAAACAAAGAGGCTGGAGAAATTGTCTGTAAAGACTGTGGTCTCGTTCTAGAAGACAAACTAGTAGATTTTAGCCCAGAGTGGACTGAACACGATGCTGAAGATCAGTCAAAACGAAGAACTGGCGCACCCCTTACCTACACACAACACGATCAAGGTCTAGGTACTGAAATTGGTAATTCTGCTGATTTTTACAGACTAGGCAATAAAGATAAATTTTACCGACTACGAAGATGGCAGCGAAGAGTTTCTACTGCAATTGAAAGAAACCTACAACTCGCTCTTTCTGAATTAAAGAGAATTAGCTCTGTACTTCACCTTGCACCTGCAGTTGAAGAAGAAGCTGCACGAATCTACACTATGGCTGTACAAAAAGGCCTAGTAAAAGGACGTGGTCTTGAACACATTGTTGCAGGAGCAGTATACATTAGCTCACGACTTAATGATAGTTCACTTACTATGGACGATGTCTGCAGAGCAGGCGGTCTTGATAAGAAAGAACTGGGTAAAAACTACCGATTCATTATGCGAAAACTTGACATCAAGCTTATGCCAGCAGACCCTGTGAATTATGTACACAAATTTGCAAGCAAACTTGACCTGAGTCCAGTTACGCAAACAAAAGCACTCAAGCTTATTGATGATATTAAGAAAAATGGTCTTAACAGTGGTAAATCACCTAAGGCAATTGCAGCTGGCGCTCTCTACCTTGCAGCTATTATGAATGGCGAGAAGAGAACACAGGAAAAAGTTGCAATGGTAAGTAATGTTACCGAAGTGACCATTAGAAACAGATACAAAGAATTCTCAGAAAAGCTTGGTATCAAGAAACATCTTAACAAAGCACTCAAGAAAGCAGTTGCTTAAGTTTTCTTTTTTTTCAAATATTTTTCTTACAAAAAAAATTCTAATACTCTTCTTCGCTAGGTAGATTACCAAAGAGTACACACTCTACAAGGGTTTTGCCCATCATGTCTTTTCTTGTGTGCATGGATTCAAATCGTGCATGCGGTAAGTACTTCACAATTTGATCAAGAATAATACTAAAGCCTTCTTGTTCTACATCGCCTGCTACGTGAACAAAGACAGTGTTTACTTTGTCAAGTTCAACATCTGCAAGCATGCCTTGCACGTTATTTTTTACAGATTGTACATTTACTTTTGAGATGGATCCACTATCGGTGAGTTCACTAATGTTCTCAGTGGTCATTTTTCGAAGTGCAATACCATCTTCTAGTTGAGAGAGTTTGTTGAGCATCAACATCGTTTGCTCATCTTTTTGCACATCTTTTGAGAGTTTCCAGAATGGAAGCGTAAGACTAGGGAGCGCATCCTCTAAAAGTTCTGCATCAATGGCAACTGAAGAAAGCTGCCGAAGTTCTGCAAACAGCTTACGTAATTCAGAAATATGCTTCTTTGGATCGCCTGTTAATTCAAGCTTCACCATCGGTAAATTGAGTGTGAGTTTAACCCTATCTTCCATGTAATTTTATTAGGAATTTGATCTATTTAAAGGTATTGCATTTCTAACATGAAGGTAAGATTGGTTATCAATGATCGTCGAGAAGCGGCTGTTTTAGCACCATTTATGCAAAAGAACCCACAAGCTTTTTAAAGGGACTACAGGTAGTCATAGGATAAGGAGATGTGCTAAATTGCTTTGGTGAATCCTTATGAAAAAGTAAAACTTGGAGGCAAAAAATGGGAGTATACAAATACCTAAGAGAACTATACAAACAGCCTAAGAAAAACCTAGGCGATTATTACAAAGAACGACTCATTGAGTGGCGTAAAGAAGGCGTTACTGTAAGAGTTGAAAAACCAACCAGACTTGATAGAGCAAGATCACTTGGTTATAAAGCAAAACCTGGAATTCTAGTCGTAAGGCAGAAAGTTATGCGTAACAAACGTCAACGACCAAACACTATGGCAGGTCGACGACCTAAAGCTAATAGACGAAAAAAGATCGTTAAGATGAATTACCAGCACATTGCTGAAATGCGATGTAACAAAAAATATCCTAACTGTGAAGTACTTGGTTCCTACTGGGTTGCAGAAGATGGTAAAAACAAATGGTTTGAAATCATTCTTGTTGACAGAACACATCCTGGAATCCTCAAAGATCCAAAATACAACTGGATTAGTCTTAAGCAAGGAAGAACTCATAGAAGTCTTACCTCTGCGGGTAGAAAATCCAGAGGTCTTAGAAGCAATAAAGGTAAAGGTGCTGAAAAGCTACGACCAAGTATTGCAGCTAACATGGGAAGAGGTAAATAGACCTACTTTTCTTTTTTTATTTACTTTCTTTTTCTTAAACTAAAATACCCCAAATCTCGCTATACAAGCCCACACAATAACAAAGTTTATAAACCAAAATAATGACCAAAAAAGGTCGTGACAAAGATCAATAAGTTAGAAATGAAGGGTTTTAAGTCCTTTGCCAAAAAGACCGAACTCGTCTTTGGTAATGACTTTAATTGTGTTCTTGGTCCAAATGGTTCAGGTAAGTCAAATATCCTAGATAGTCTGTGCTTTGTTCTGGGAAAAGGGTCTTCAAAAGCTATGCGAGCAGAAAAAACTGCTAATTTAATCTACAACGGCGGAAAGACAAAAAAGCCTGCAACACAAGGTGAAGTGTCTATTTACTTTGATAATAAATCACGACTGTTCCCACATGATGAAGATGAGGTAAAAATTACTCGAGTCATTAAACCAACAGGTCAATCAAAATACTACATCAATGATAAAACATCTACAAGAAGTCAAATTCTTGACACACTCAGTGTTGCAAAAATTAATCCAGACGGATATAATATCATCTTGCAGGGTGACGTTATTCGATTTACTGAAATGCCAACAGAACGACGACGAAAAATCATTGAAGAGATTGCAGGCATTAATCAATATGAAGAAAAAAAGCACAAAGCAATGCTTGAGCTCAATAAAGTAGAAGAACAGCTCAATGGAGCAACCATTATTCTCAAAGAAAAGAAAACACACCTTACTGAACTTCAAAAAGATCGAGATCAA
Organism: uncultured Methanosarcinales archaeon; assembly: GCA_964544335.1. Classification (GTDB taxonomy): domain Archaea; phylum Nanobdellota; class Nanobdellia; order Woesearchaeales; family JABIAG01; genus CAZJAJ01. The sequence goes on from CAZJAJ010000001.1 coordinate 220,358, forward strand.
GCACTCAAATACAAAAATCTTAACGATCAAATTCGTCACAATAAAGCATCCTATCTGAAGATCCAAATGGAAAAGAAGGAAGCAACTAAAGAAGAACTCAATGAGCGAAAAGCAAAAGCACAAGAGGCATTTGATAAGTATGATTCACAAATTAAAGCATTCAAAGAAGAAAATGCAAAGATGAAAAAAGAGCTTGAGGCCATTCAAGCAGAGATCGAAAAAAGAGGGGAAAAGGAACAAATTGCACTTTCCAAGGATCTTGAAAATTTACGTGTTGAAATTGCAAAGAACAAAGATCGTATTAAAACATGTGAAAACGAAATAGATCGTATTAATCAACGTCGAGGACAACTTGACAATTCTCAAAAAGAGCTGCAAGAAAAGATAGATTCATTTGAAAAACAAAAGAAAGACATTCAGCTCAACAAAAACTCAAAGGAAAAAGAAAAAGCACAAGTTGATGCGGCAATTGAGAAATTCAAACAAAAGAACAAACTTGGCGAAGATGTAGAAAAAATCGACACTGAAGTGGAAAAGATTGATACAGATTCTGAAGAGTTGCAAAAGAACATTCAAACCCTAAGAGAACAGCAACAAGAACTCATTAGAGAGAAAGATAAGCTCGAGTTTATGATTGGAACGCTAGAAGAGCGTATCAACAAGGTTGCAGAGCTCGAAAAAGGGCATAAAAAAGAACTTGAAGAGCTCAAAAAGAAACGAGAAGCATTCAAAACAGCAACAAAAGAACTTACACAATTGCTTAACGATGATGCAAAGATTGCAACACAGGTTGCAGGAATGCGAAAAGAGGTCAGAGAACAAGAAGAAGAACTTGCACGATTGCAAGTGCGAGCTGAATCTCAAAAAGAAGTGTCTATGCAAAATAAAGCAGTAGAAATGATTCTTTCTAAACGAAAAACATTTGGCGGTGTGCACGGGACTGTAGCAAGCCTTGGTAATGTGTCAAGTAAACATGCACTTGCGCTTGAAGTTGCTGCAGGATCTCGTATTCAAAGCATTATTGTTGATGATGATGCAACTGCTGCTAAGTGTATCAAGTATCTTAAAGAAAATAAACTAGGTATTGCAACATTTTTACCACTCAACAAGATTAGAGAAGCACATATTTCTGCTGAAATGAAACAGATGAAAGGGAAAAATGGGGCAATTGATCTTGCAATTAACTTAGTGAAGTTTGATCCTGCATACAAAAAAGCATTTTCCTATGTACTTGGGAGCACCCTTATTGTACAAGATGTGGCTTCTGCACGAAAGATAGGTATTGGAAGTGGCCGTATGGTTACCACACAAGGTGATGTGATGGATGCATCTGGTGCTATGCAGGGTGGTTTTAGACAAAAACGTAAAGGGATTGGTTTCTCTGAGGATGAACTCACTAAAGGCATTGATAAACTCAGCAATGAAATTGCAACACTGCGTTCTGATATGGCAGCACTCATGTCAAAGAAAGAAAAGAACGAGGAAGAAGTACACCGATTACGATCATATAAGGCAGAACTTGAGGGTGAAATCATTAAACAAGAAAAGAGCCTACATTTAGGTGGAGATGATCTTGGTTCTACCATGAAAGATAAAGAAACCATGCTTAAACAAAGCAAGGATATTGAAAAGAAAATTGATGAGGTGCAAGATGAGATCTCCGATAAGAACAGAGAACTTGCACAATTAAAAGTAAGCAGACAGATGCTCAAGTCAAAACTGATGCAACTGAGAAATCCAACCGTGCTTGCAGAACTTAATACACTTGAAGATAAAAATAAACAACTCATGCAAGAAATTGCAGAACTCAACACAGAGATTAAAGGTGTCGATATGCAAGTGAAGTCAATCTTTATGCCTGAGCAAGAAAATATCGGTAAAATCCTCAAACAGCACGATAAAGAAACAGAAACATTCTCTTCAGAAATTGATACACTCAAAGAGCTCATTAAACAACAGCAAGAAGAGATCAAGGGCAAAGAAGAGCAAGAGAAGAAATACTATTCACAATTCAAAGAATTATTTGCTAATAGAAAGAAATTCCAAGAAACCGTTGATAAAAATGATGAAAAAATGGAAGGACTCTCAGAGCATGCTCGTAAAGCAGAACATAAACTTAATACCATTGGTCTTGAGGAGGCACGTGTAAATGCAGAGTATGCAGGACTTCAGGAAGATTTTGCACAGTATAGTGATCTTGATGTGAAAGTAACAAAGAATGAAGAAGATCTTAAGAAAGAAATTAGAGAATTCGAAAAACTACAGGAAAATCTAGGTAGTATTAATATGCGTGCACTTGAGATCTACGAACAGGTTGAAGAAGAATACAATAAACTTGTTGAAAAGAAAGATAAGCTTGGCGTAGAAAAAGATCAAGTACTTGCTATGATGGAAGAAATAGAGAAGAAGAAAAAAGAACTCTTCATGAATACCTTTGATGTGATTAATCAAAACTTCCAAAATAAATTCCTATCATTATCTAAAAAAGGAAGTGCCTATCTTGAGCTAGAAAACCCAGAAAATCCATTTGAGGGCGGCGTTGATATTAAAGTAAAACTCTCAGGAAAGAAACATATGGACATCAGAGGGCTTTCTGGTGGAGAGAAAACCATGACGGCTCTTGCATTCATCTTTGCTATCCAAGAACACGAACCAGGAAGCTTCTACATTCTTGATGAGGTTGATGCAGCGCTTGATAAGCACAATTCTGAAAAACTTGCACAACTCGTGCGGTCATATTGTAAAGATGCACAATACATTGTAATTTCTCACAATGATGCAGTGATCTCAGAAGCCGATAATCTGTATGGTATTAGTATGGATGAGCACGGCATGAGTAAGATTACGTCTCTTAAAGTTTGAGTTCTTCAAAGGCTGTTTGAATGTCTTTTTGTGACCATCCAGCACGTTTCAGTGTGTTTCTTAGCGCAACTTTTCCATAGTGTCTATTTTGCTTGATGTAAGAAATAAGCTGTGGTGAAACAGAAGAAATGTGTTGTATTTTAGGAAGAGATGGTTTTTTCATTGATTTTGCTACATAACCCACCATAATACCGCCAACCATAAGAAGTGCTATGATCATAAAGGGTGTCCCTTTAGTAGATGAAGCAAATTGTTCTTGTTGCGCAATTTCTTCACGAATAATTGTTCTAATGTCTTCTTCTGACAAAGCATTATCCTGTGATGCAAGCTCTTGCATGATGATACTCACTACTTCTTCTTCAGAAAGAGATAAAGATTCCGGTGAATCTTCATCATATGATGGCAATAGCTCTTCTTCTACTTCATCTACATCAAACAAAGCGCCCACTTCTTCTTCAAGAAGTTCAGGAGGAAGATCCATATCGCCCTCCATGGTATCTCCCATGTCTTCTTCCATAGGTGGTTCGGGTGGCTCAGATACTACAGATGAGCCAGATGAAGGAGCATATGCTTTACCTGTACTGCTTACTACTTTTCCAGATCCAATAGTTATAGTATCAGTACTGCTTGAAGAACCAAATAATTGGTTTAATATTCCAGGTTCGTCTGCTGCCAATACTGAAAATGACATACATACGATAACAAGCAGCCCCCATGCAACTAGTTTCATAGAGGAAAATAAGGAATTTGAGTTATTAAATGTTTCTACTGGTCAATCTTCCTAAATCGCTCTGCATATTTGCATTTATTAAACCACCCATACATCACTGCACGAATGGTAAGAGCAGGAATAAGTGGCCAGCGACCTTGCATTTTTTGTGTTTCAAAGACTTCAGATGCTTTTAATTTATCTTTAAATGTAGAAGTAATATCGACGTAGAGTTTTGGAGCGTGACGTCTTTTTAGCGTTACGGGATTCCACACATCAAATGCGTAGAAATCTCCTTTATATTTTACTTTTTTAACTACATCACAAACAAGTCTGTGAACTGCTCTGTGATCAAGATGCGGATCATCATCTGAATGAGTAAAGATTTTTTCAGGCTGGTGTTTTTTTATAAGTTCAGCAAGAAATGTTTTTGTTGCTTCAGATACGTTGTCCATTTGCCCTTCTTTGAGCCCAAGGAACATAGTTTTATGCGTACCTATGATTTTTGCTGCAGCATTACTTTCTTTTTGACGTACTTTTTGTACTTCCTCAGGTTTTAACCACGGCATTGCCATTTCACCATAGGAAAAAATAACCGTAACTACTTTCTTACCTTCGTTTACATATTTGGCAATAGTTCCACCCATGCCAAACACTTCATCATCCGGATGTGCACACAGCACAAGTATAGTTTCTCTCATCATAGTGTTCTTAGTGTCTTATCAAGCACCGAGAATAGTTCTTTGTTGCCTTTTGATTTATATTGTTTAAGGTTTTTCTGATAGGCAGGGATGTTTTCTATAAATTCTTGAAGCTCCCTATAACGCAATGTTCGTGCATAGTTACCATACCCTAATTTCTTGATAAAAAATGCATTCATATTCTGCTCATATTGTGACTTGATTGGTATCACAAACATAGGTTTTTGCATGGCAAGAGACTCTGAGATGAGTGTGAATCCAGCACGTGCAATCACTGCTTTGCAACCGGCAAGCGCTTTCATGAATGCTTTATCGTTAATACTTCTAAAAGAAACATTACCTACATCACGTTCTATGCCATATCCAAAGACAATAAATTTTTGATTGGGAAATTGTTGAAACACTTCAAGAAGATTTGGTGCATTTTCTGGTTTTTGATACGCAACAATGTAATCGCCAGATGAAACTTTTGGTAATTTTTCTCTAATGACAGGAGGAACAACAATAGTTCTCTTTCTTATAGGAAGCACAGGGAAAAAATTTGGTAAAATATATTCATTTGCAAACGGTGTAAATAAACGTGTTGCAAGTTTGTTAAGAAATCGTGAACCAGAGGTTGGTGCTTTAACTTTAGTCCGTGTAGTAATTTGTATGTTATCCAAGGCAATCACCGGAATACGATGAAGTTTTCCAAGATATGCTGCCGCAGGTTCAAAATCAGAAATAATGACATCTGGTTTTTCAGAAAGAATAAACTGCTCCATAGTTTTAATGGTTTTAATCATCTTTGGAAGTTTTTTAAAGAATGCAAATGCCGTTCCTATATATCGTACTTTATTTTTCTTGATAACAAGTCTAAACCCATCTATTTCTCGAAGATCTTTTACTTTTCCTTGTAAGAATTCATACCCACCATCATAGCTCATAGCAATGACTTTGTGCTTCTTTTTGAGGTGCTGTATGACAATACTGCTTCGAACTGCATGTCCTAGGCCTTCTCCTGAGATTGAGTAGAGGATCTTCACACAAATACGAAAGAAAAAGAGTATTTAAGGGTTATGGAAAGAAAGGTATTTAAGCAAGTTCTGTACATAAAGATCATGAATAAATCAATCAAGATATTACTTACGTCATCATTCTTTATTACACTTGCAGGAGGGTTTTTCACTCCCATCTACGCTATCTTTGTTGAAGAGATAGGAGGAGACATTCTTACCGCAGGATCAGCATATGCTGCATTTGCAATAGTTTCAGGCCTACTCATTTACCTTATCAGCATGTGGGAAGATAGGGTTAAACATCAAGAAAAGTTACTGATCACAGGAAGAATACTTGGTGTTATTGGGTTTGCAGGATATCTTGCAATAAACAATCCAATTGATTTATTTATCGTACAAATTATTCTTGGAATTTCTTCTGCAATAGGATCACCAGCATTTGACAGTTCATATTCAAAATCTCTTGATAAAGGTAAATTTGCATCAGAGTGGGGCCTTTGGGAATCCATGGCGGGAATTGTAACGGGCGTTGGTGCTTTTGTAGGTAGTTTTATAGCAATGAAATTTGGATTTTATACATTATTCTACATTATGTTCATTAGTTCTGTATGTTCCCTTATTGCAACGTGTTTTTTACTTTCTATAGAAAAAAAGAATAAGAAGAAAACTAAAAAGAAAAGATCATCCAAGGTATAACTCTTGGATTTGTTGTGTCGTTGTGACATCTTCTAAAGAACGTTTATCATCACGTACTTGCGTAAATGAGGGTATTCGAAGCGAGTGTGCTTTTCCATTTAATCCACAGCTGTGGTAATTCACACTGTGTGTTATGCCCATTGTTCGTATTTCAAGAATACAGAGCCCTTCTGCAAGATAGTCAGGAATCTTTTTCTCTTCCACCTTTCCCATTCGAGGATTTACCAAAAAATCTGCTTGTTCTTGCACAACAGAAAAGTCTCTTCCTGTTGGAATCATAGAACAATAAGAAAGTATTTTTTCTTGGTCTGCAAGTTGAGGAATATTTATTTTGGAGAGTGTTTCTAATTGCTCAGTTTTTGGATTATAACTACCCACAAGAGCACACGCAAAATGAAGTCCTTTTGCAGTAGTGTCTGGCGTGGTGTGAAATCCAAGTACGGCAAGATCAAGTGTTGTAAAATCCTTGAGTTTTAACCAATCTTTATTTCTTGTTCCAGGGAAATACAGAGAATTAGGATGTTTTGCAATAAGACCTTCTCCTCCTTGACTCACGACTGATGAGTATAATACACCAAGTTCTTCAGGACTAGTTACGTCCCAGTGTTCTATGGGCTGCACATTCCAGGTGTCATACCTAATAAGACTTTCAAGCACACTTCGCCGATCAGAGAGTGGTCTTTCTGCAAATGTTGTTCCTTCTATACGAAGAATATCAAATGCATCAAGCATAAGTGGACGTTTGATGAGATCTTCTTTGGTTAATACAGATGCATCATGTAATGGTCGGTTACTTATTGCTGCATATTCATCAGTTTTTGTAAAGTGATCATGTGTTGGATATCCTCGAAGCTCACAAGGCATTACAAAACTTCTATCAAACGTTTTAATTTGACTAACTATTTCTGGAAAACATTCGGGATTCCACTCAATGCCATTGTTTGAGAATAACTTAATGGGTTCGTGCGTGTTTGATCGATCATAACTTACGGTTACACGATAGCCATCACTCTTTTTCTCAATCCACGTGTTGCCCATAGCAACTGGCTTATCAAAGTCAGGATGAGTGTTATCAAGGAAATGATCCTTTGGTTTCTTACTTTTAATGTGTGTGTGATATGGTATGTCTATTGTCATACCATTTGGGAATCAAGAGAACAATAAGAAATACTGTGGTGACATTCGTCACATCAAGAAGCATTTATTTCATGCATATATTACGCCCATCAAAGAGTGTGCGAGCTTCTTTGAATCATGCCGTACCAGCGATGTATCTGACATAAGATCTGCACGAATAACTTCTTTTGCATATTGATGAATTTGATCATCAACAACAACGGGATGTGAGTGTTCTTTTTTGTATGCATCAAGTCGCTCTTGTGATGGCACAGTAGAATTACAGATAATAGCATCAAGTGAAACATAGTTAGAAATAATACGTGCGTGATCTGATGCGCTAAAACCAACAGTCTCTCCTAGTTTGGTCATGAGATTACATACATACACTTTTTTTGCAGTACTTGCATTTATGGCATCAGCTGCCCCTTCAACTACTAGATTAGGAACCACTGATGTGTATAAATCTCCCGGTCCTAGAACAATAAGATCTGCATCCATGATTGCTTCATGTGCACCTCGATAAAGGTATGCTTTTGGAAAAAGAGATACAGAAGTGATTGCTGTTGTACCATCGTGTTTTGGAATATCTATATTTGTCTCACCATTAACTACTGTGCCATCTTCATATGTTGCACAGAGGTGTGCATCATCAATAGAAATAGGAATAACGCTACCTTTTGCATCAATAAGTTGTGCTGCTTTTTGTATAGCTACTGCATCACTTCCATGAATTTCTTTTAATGCTGTAAGTAAATAGTTACCAAGACTTCTATTATCTTTTGTTCTAAAATTAAAAAGATGTCTAATATCAGAATCATCTTCTGCAAGTGCAACAAGACATCTTCGTACATCACCGGTTGGAAGCACACCATATTCATCACGTAGCTCTCCTGTATGCCCACCATTATCAAACATGGAAGGAATTCCAGTGAGGTCTACGGGATAGTGTTTAAGTCCACTGAGCACGGTGTATGTTCCTGTGCCACCACCAATAACGACTACTTTTTTCATGCAATGAAAAAAGAATGGTTCTTTAAAAGTATCATGAACTTCAAATCTAGATGAGTAATATGGACTCTGCGGGAGTCGAACCCGCCTCTCCAGACTGCCAGCCCGGAATAATAGCCGATATACTAAGAGCCCAAAATAATGAAAAGAAAAAAGAGAGAAATTATTCTTTGATGTACACTTTTTTCATGATAACATCTTCAGATGGTTTGTCTTGACCATTTCTTTGTACTTGACTAATTGCGTCAACAACGTCCATGCCCTCGATTACTTCACCAAATACTGCGTGCTTTGATTGTGGTGCTCGCATGTCATCAAAATCAAGGTAACTATTATCTGCGATGTTAATGAAGAATTGACTTCCACCAGAGTTTGGTCCTGAGTTTGCCATACTAATCGTTCCTCTTACGTTTCGTGCTTCTTTGTGAAACTCGTCTGGAATAGTATAGCCAGGTCCACCTGTTCCTCTACCTTCTGGATCTCCACCTTGAATCATAAAGTTTGGAATAACTCTGTGGAAAATGATGCCATCATAAAATCCTTCACTTACGAGTTTCTTAAAATTACCAGCTGTTGCTGGTACGAAATCATCATATAGTCTGATGGTAATATCTCCCATAGTTGTTTCCATTACGACAATTGTATTTTCTTGTTCCATTGTATCTACCTCCGCTGTACAGCCAATGAGAAAAGCCATACACAGTATTGCATATAGAATCTTTTTCATATTGCCAGGAGAAGGATGGTCTTTAAAAATCTTTATATAGAGTGATTTCTTTGAAATGGCTATGGACATCGATCATGAAATAACTGTAGCAGCTCTTGAAAATTCAACGAAATTTAATGGAAAAGCAAATCCTGGTGCGATTATTGGAAAGCTGATGGGAATGGATCCAAGTATTAAAACCCAGATGAAGGAAGTTATGCCAAAAATCCAAGCTATAGTTAGTGAAATTAATGCACTCGATATTAAAGAACAAAAAAACAGACTTCAAAAACTTAGTCCAGAATCACTTGAAAAGAAGAAAAAAGAAAAACGAGAATTCACTCTTCCTGATTTACAAACCAATGATAAACCAGTGGTTATGCGATTTGCACCAAATCCCAATGGTCCTATGTCTTTTGGTCATTGTCGGCAAGCACTGCTGAATTGGTGGTATGTACAAAAATACGATGGTAAATTTATTCTCAGATTTGATGATACGGATCCTCGAACAAAAATTCCTATGAAGGAAGCATATGAGTGGTTTGCAGAAGATATGAATTGGCTTGGCATTCATCCACATGAAGTTGTAAAGCAATCAGATCGTTTTGACACCTACTACGGATATGCAGAAGAACTCATCAAACAGGGTAAAGCATATGTGGACATCCAGGATCCTGAAGTAATGCGTGAGCTTTTAAGAAAAGGAGAAGCATCAGAAGATAGAGATCTTCCTGCAGAAGAACATCTTAAACGGTGGCATAGTATGCACAATCCACAGGGCGGATACCAAGATGGAGAGGCAGTTCTAAGAATTAAAACAGATATCAAACACAAAAATCCTGCTGTACGAGACTGGCCTGCATTTAGAATCATTACAGATGGAAAGCACCCACTTAAACAAGCAAAGGTATGGCCACTGCTTAATTTCTCATCTGCAATTGATGATCACGAACTAGGTGTTACCCACATCATTCGAGGAATTGACTTAAGTGTAAGTGATGAGCGACAAAAAATACTTTATGAGCATTTAGGATGGGAATATCCACAAACACGATACACAGGCAAACTCCTTATTGAAGGCATCAAGTCCACATCAGAATCACGAAAACTTATCGAAGTAGGTGAACTCACAGGATGGGACGATATTCGTCTTGGAACACTTATGACGCTTAGACGACGAGGATACACGCCTGAATCTATTCATGAATTTGTAAAGAGCGTTGGACTTAACAAAAATAATGTGAATGTATCACTTGAGACGGTTGCTGCATTTAACAAAGATATTCTTGATAAGAAAGCAGATAGGTACTTCTTTATCAAACAACCAATTGAAGTTACCATTAACCATGCACCTGAACAAGAAGTTGCACTCGATCTGCACCCTGAAATTGATAGAGGAAAAAGAATTTTCCATACAAAAGATCAATTTGTGCTAGACAAAGAGGATGTTGATCAGTTTAAAGATGGACAGCTCATTCGACTCATGGATTGTCTTAATTTCACTATTGAAAATGGATATACTTTTGCGAGCACATCATATGAAGATTACAAAGAGAAAGGAAGTGCAATTATTCATTGGCTTCCAAAAGAAGAAACTATTCCTGTTAAAGTAATTATGCCAGATAGTAGCAGCATAGAGGGTCTTGGCGAGGTTCGACTGAAAGACTTAAATAGTGATGATGTCATTCAATTAGAGAGGTTTGGGTTTTGTAGAGTTGACTCCACCGATCCACTTACGCTGTGGTACACACACGATTGAAATGACTGACCAAGAAGAACAAATGAAGGCATTGCAAGAACACCTTGCTAAGATGTCTCCAGAGGAACGTGAACAATTCTTTAGACAGCGTTGTGTATTTTGTCAGATAATTGATGGTAAGATAGATTCTAAAAAATCTTATGAAGATGAACAGTGTGTTGGGGTATTTGACATTAATCCTGCAACACCTGGCCATGTACTCCTGCTTCCAAAAGCACACCATATGGTAGGACCACAAGTTCCAGAACCTACCACACTACATATAGGACGCGTGGTAAAACGTATTTCTCAATGTATGCTTCGAACACTTGACGCACAAGGAACAACTATTTTTGCAGCAAATGGTGGCCCTGCAGGGCAACAATCACAACATTTTATGATTCATGTCATTCCACGATATGAAGAAGGAGATGTACCATCTCTTGCACTGCCTCAAAACACTATCGATCAAGGACAGCTAGCTAAGGTTGCAGAACATCTAAGAGAATATAATAAAAAGAAATTTGGGATTACCTTTAGTGAATCACTGCCAACACCTACACCTGAAGAAAATGAGATTGTAGAAAAAGAGATGGTAAAAAAACACATCAAAAAAGAAGCTGGATACTTATATTTTGTAGACAAAGACGGAGACATAGCGCGGCTACCTATGAGAGCGCCTAAAGGAACACCACAAGAAAAAGTAATTATCACTGAACTTGGGCCGCTTGAGAGTCCTGCAAAGCCAAAGCGAAAAAAATCAACAAAGAAAAAAGCTGCAAAAAAGACAGCAAAGAAAAATACTAAGAAGAAAAAAGCAAAAAAGAAGGAAGAAGAGGAAGAACCATCTGAACTTGAACAAGCCATTGTAGATGAGGGGCCTTCAGACTTAGATAGAATTAGTAGGTTATTTGGATGAATTTGATATACGAAGACGAGGAATGTGTAGCATACTTACATGCAACGCCTGCATCACCAGGTCATGTAGTCATTACGCCAAAAGAGAAGTATACGGTTATCGAAGAACTTCCTGAACTCTTGTGCGGACATTTATTTGTGGTTGCAAATAGAATGGCAGGTGTGCTTTTTGAGACACTTGGCGCTCATGGTACGAATTTACTTATTCAAAACGGAACTGCTGCTGGTCAAAAAGAAGCACAGGTACAATTACACGTTATTCCACGAAAAGAAAACGATGGACTCAACTTTCTGTGGAAACCAACTGAAGATAAAGAAAAGGCAGAAGTTGCCATGATTAAGCTCAATGAATGTTCTACTAAGATAGTACTAAAAGACGATAAGAAAAAAGAAGTGATGAGTGATGTGCAAGAGCAATCTGAAACACCAACGAATACCAAATGGATTGAAGATGCACTGCTTAGAATTCCTTAAAGTGTTGCAAGTACTAAAAAAATATTACCTACAGATACCGTAAGTACATACGCAATAAAGAAACTTGGTACAAATGGCATCCCTTGCTTGAGTACTACTTTTTTCACCCGGTGTTTCTTAAGAGCTGCAATGTCTTCTGCAGTAAGACCAATTTTTTTTACTGAGACAATAGTTTTTCCTTTTACCACCACAGGTTTAAGTAGCCAATCACCTTCAACGAGTTTGCTTACCGGTTGATCTTTTCTCATAAGATTATGCGTATCTCTTAATAGTGGAATCATTAAGTAAATAAAAAAGATCAGCAGCAAGAAAATACCCAAGATGGTTTCTTTTACCAGTAAATAAATGGATGCAACAAGAAACACGATTGCAGTTGGATAAAATCCAATAGGTTTCTTGTAGGTGTAACGTTTCTTTATCATGATATAGAGTGTAAAGAGTATTCCCCAGATTCCTCCGGCAATAAGGATGTTGAGTAAGAATGCATGTAGGAAAGAATTTGTAATGCCAAAGAGTGCACCAACGCCTGCAATAAGCTTCGTATCTCCACCACCCCACTGTCCTGTTCTATAGAGAATGTATCCACCTACAAAGAGAATAGCAAGTGCAATAAGACTATTGATGAGCGGAGTAAAGGTTTGCTGCATGAAACTGAGGTAAATGGAATAGACAATACCAACACCCATGAGACCAAAACTCAGCCAGTCTGGAACCTCTTCTGTTTTGATGTCAATAATACTTGCAATAAAGAGCACAATACCGACAAGAACAATTTCTAGCATAGAAGAAATAATCGTAAAGAAGGTATAAAAATGTTACTAAAAGAAAAAGAAATCAGCAAGTTTATCTACTTGCATCAGCTTGACGTTCAAGCTCGTATTTTTTACCAATAGCGTTACTTTCTTGCTTGGAATCTGCTGCTAGCATAATTTCATTTGCAAGTGCAATACTAATAGTTTTTTTAGATCGGAATGCTTTTTGATATGCACCTTGTGTCATGTATCTTAGAGCAAGGTCAATTCTTCGTTGTGGAGCACATTCAACAGCTTTAGGGTATCGTGCACCACCGTATTCGATAGCTACAATTTCTTCTCTTGGAGCTGCGTTTTCAATTGCTTTTACAAGAACTGCAATAGGATTTTGCTTTGTCTTTGCTTCAATTTCTTCAAGGCAGGTTTCAACGATATGAAGTGCTTGAACGCCCATACCTGTCATGTGACCTGAACTTTGTTTGTGTTTCTTTGCTTTGTGTCCAGGAATCATTACCTTGTTTACAAGTCGTTCAACAATGGATGCTTTACTTTTGTGAAATCGAAATTTAGCAAATCGAGCACCTGTTTTTGGTACTACTACAGGATCAAGTGAAATGTAATTAACAAGACCAGGGTCATTAATTTTAATGCCTTCAGTATCCCATCGGTTAAAGAATTTTAAGCTCATCTTCTTGCTTTCTCCACTTTACCACGAAGCAAAGCATTAAGACTTTGATCGTTTACTTTGATAACGTGCCATCTTATACCAGAAAGATCACCTTTGGTTTTACCCATTTTACCACCGATACATTCAACAACAACTTCGTCGTGATCGTCAATAAGTTTTGAAGCACCATCGCCTGGGCAAAATGCAGTAATTTGTTTACCGTTCTTTACCAGTTGTACTCTTACACATTTTCTCATTGCAGAGTTAGGCTGCTTAGCTTCAATTTGTACTTTTTCAAGTACGATACCTTTTGCTTGTGAACTGCCTTCAAGAGGGTCAGCTTTCACTTTAAGATTGAGAATTTTATTCTTGTATTTACGAGAAAGCCAATTAGAGTTTTCTCTTCGCTTCTTTAATTTTGAAGCTGCATTCATACCATTTGTTTTTTTGCTCATAGTCTTTGAAAAACCTCGGATCGTTTAAAAAGGTTGTGGTTACTCCACAACAACAGTTATGCCGTTATAACACCTATCTACAAGGGATTGGATGTGTTTGAGATTTTCTCTTTCACGCCCGTATACTTGGCCCTTGGTTCTGGTATCAGCACACTGAATTCTAATAGTGTTCTCATCTCTACTAATATCTGTATTTTTTACCTTGACAAGTGATGTAACAAATGCAACTGGATCTTCATTATACTCAATAAGCACTACTGGTTTTTTGAGCATAGCTGTCACTTTTTTTACATTTGCGCCACCTTTTCCAATAGCTTTTGCCATTTCACCAGGTGCTACAATAAAAGTGACTTGATCAGTACCACGAATACAATCTTTTACGTGTGCACGAGTCACACGCTCAAAGAGCGTAGTGGTCTGCATTGCTTCAATGTCAAGTTTTTTATTCATTTTTTATTGCAAGAACTGAAATAGAAAACGGTTTTTTACAGATCACACCTAGTTCATCGTTTGCTTGGGAAAGTTCCACAAGTTCAACGCCTGAAACTGTTACAAGATCTTTTAGGTCAGCCATACGTGTTTCTTCAACGTTTCGTGCAACAATTACTTTTGCAACTTCGCCGCTTCGTACTGCCTGCATAACTTCCTTGTATCCAATGATCAGTTTATTTTCTTCAATTGCTTTTTTGATAATAACGATCTGTTCGTTTTGTTCTTTTGCCATGTTATACCTCTACTTTCTAACCTCTGTTACAAGTCCTGGTAGCCCTGTACCTACTGGAACTGGTTGGTTTAGCATTACGTTTTCTACAACGGAGTTCAATTCGTCGACTTGCCCTGTTACAGCTGCAGATAAGATGTGTTTGATTGGAGTTTCAAAACTTGCTCGTGCAAGTGTTGATGATTTTTGACTTACTACACCATATCGTGTGATACCTTTTAGGATACCATTTACGGTCATGGTGTCTGCAACAAGCATGATGTGACGTACATCAACATCAAGTCCTTGATTGTCAAGAACACTCATTACTTCATCAATAATCATTTGACGGGTAGCTTCGATACCCAGTACTGCTTCAACTTCATAGAGATCATTACTTACCGTTCTTGTTGTGTCAACAAAATCTTGTTTCATGATTTCCTTTAGGTTTGAACCTGCAGTAACAATAAGGTATTCGTCATCTCTTTTGATAGGTAGTACTTCTGTTACTCCCTTTACGCCACCAATGGTTACGTCTTTGAGTTTTTCTTTCACCTTGTAGAGTTTGTTAAGGGATGAATCTTTACCTGTTAATTTTACGGTTACCGTGTATTGATCTTTTTCAACATCAGCTGATTTGATTGATTTTTTAACCGCACTTGCAATTTTTGCAGGGGTTAAACCTAGTTCTTGCATTTTATCCATTTTCAGAACCATTTCAATGGTGAGTTCTGCAATGTCAAGATTAAATTCATCAACAATGCTTTCAAGAACGGATTGTTTGATTTTCATTGCAAGTTCTTTGATGTTTTCGCCTTTGTTGTGTGGTTCTTTTAGATATACCCACATCGTTGGTGTTTTGATGGTTTTTCTACCATCAAGAATTTCAATAATACGTGGAAGACCCATGGTTACATTCATCTCGGATACCCCTGCGAAGTGGAAGGTGTTTAGGGTCATCTGTGTACCTGGTTCACCAATACTTTCAGCTGAGATTAATCCTACAGATTCACCTGCTGCAACTTGTGCTTTTTCGTATTCTGCTTTTACGGTTTCCAAAACTTCTTTTTGCTTTGCTGCAGAAAGATCTCCTGCATAGAGTTTAATTTCCTCTAGTAGTTTTCCTGGAAGTGATTCATATTCTGCTGGAATTTTCATACTCATTGTGTAAGTTCCTCCACAATTCTCTTAACATTTACTGTACCTTGTTCAGATTTTGAAACATCAATACTATCTTCACCATAAGTAAACTGAATAATTTTTCTTGATGCATCACGTACGGTGCTATCGTACTCTACTTTTAGATCCTGCATTGCGTTTGCAAGTCTTCGGTATAGGTAACCGGATTTTGGTGTTCGAAGAGCAGTATCCATCAGACTATCTCTACCTACCATTGCCTGGAAGTAGAATTCTGCTGGATCTAGACCGTTCTTAAATCCTGCTCGAATGAAACCGTGTGCTTTTGCAGTAAGTTCTCCTGGTTTAAATGAGGAGAGCGTTCTGTTCTTAAAGCCACCTTCAAGACGACCACCACGAAGCGCTTGCTGACCTACACTACCACACATCTGGGTAAAGTTAATCATTTTACCCTTTGCACCACAGATTGCCATGGTCATGGTGTGTGAGTCAGTTTTTGCATTATCTGCAACAAGCTTACCTGCTGCGTCACGTGCTTTGTTAAGTACTTCAAGAATTCGTGTTTCTAGTGTTTCTTTCATGGATCTACCAGGAAGAATTTCTAGGACTTCATCTTCGTACTGTTTGATAAGGTCTTTTGTTTCTTGTTCTGCACCTTCAAGTGTTTCTGTGATCTTTCGTTGAATGTCAATTGGAAGATCAAGGTCACTGATTTTAGATGTGAAACCAAATCGTGTAAGTACTTCAATACCTAGTCTAAAGAGTTTGTAGAGTAAATCTGCTGCTTCATCTTGACCGTATTTTGAGTGAACACTTCGAAGAAGAAGACCACCGCCACCACCTAGGTTTGCACTGTCAAGAGATCCTTCTTTGAGTACACCTTTTTTGATGAGTACTGGTTCTTTTGTTTTGGAAAATCCTTTGAAATCAAAGTCTTTAGGGAAGAGGTGACTTACCACTTCTTTTCCATCAACAACTTCTTTTGATAGTTTAATGTCATCAACGCCCACTGCATAAAGAAGATCAGTTGCTTCTTGTTTGGTCATACTCATGCCACTGGTGAGTACAAAGCAACCACTGATTGCATCTTGGATACATCCAATTACAGAACTCCCATATCTTGGAGAGATAATTTGCGTTTGTACTTGCATAAGAATCTCAGCTTCTGCTCGTGCTTCTTCAGTTTGTGGAATGTGTAGGTTCATCTCATCCCCATCAAAGTCTGCGTTATATGGGTTGTTTACACATGGATTAAGTCTGAATGTTTTGTATGGAAGTACACGTACTTTGTGACACATCATACTCATTCTGTGTAGAGATGGTTGACGGTTAAAGATTGCAATGTCTCCATCCATAAGGTGTCGTTCTACTACGTAGCCTGGTTGAAGTTCTTCTAGTGCTGCTTCTTTTGTTTCAGCAGTAATACGTTTCTTTTTACCATCAGGTCGTTCGATGTAGTTTGCACCAGGGTATCCTTTTGGACCATTTTCGATGAATTTCTTCATTCTATCCATGTTCCATTCAGTTACTCGTTCAGGTACGGTAAGTTTTCGTGCGATAATTTCAGGCACTCCAACTTCGTTAATTGCAATACGTGCATCAGGACTAATTGCAGTACGTGCACTAAAGTTAGTACGTTTACCTGCAAGGTTGTTTCTGATACGACCTTCTTTACTTTTGATACGTTCGGTCAATGTTTTTAGTGGTTGACCTGATCGGTGACGTGCAGGAGGTAGTTGTGCTACTGCGTTGTCAAAGAAGGTTGTTACGTGATACTGTAGAAGATCCCAGAGGTCTTCGATGATAATTTCTGGTGCACCAGCGTTGATGTTTTCGAAAAGTCGCTGATTGATACGAACAATATCACCCAGTTTGTGTGTGAGATCATCTTCTGAACGCTCACCTGTTTCAAGAGTAATTGATGGTCTCATGGTTACTGGAGGGATAGATAATAGTGTAATTACCATCCATTCAGGTCTGATTACTTTTGGATTAAGTCCAAAGAGTGGAAGATGTTCATCAGGAATTCGTTCAAGTCGTGTTCGAATTTCAATTGGTGTGATCCGTTTTTCATTTTCGAAGTAGGTACTTGGTTTTTCAAGAGAAATCTTTTGTTGCTCAGTTTTACAATGAGGACAGGTTTTTTGTCCTTTCATTTTAAGCTTAAGAGATTTAATGTAGGTATTAAGTGCTGCTGCAGTATTACTTTTTTCAAGTGTTGCAACTTCTGCAAGTTCTTGATTGATTTTTGCTTTTGCAAATAGTGCATGACCACAATCTCTACAGGTACCTTTGAGTAGATCTAGAATATTTGGTACAAACTTAATGTGAATAAGCGGTCTTGCAAGTTCAATGTAACCAAAGTGTCCTAGTGTGTCTTTTAGTCTCAAACCATCTGTTTTACATACAAGACCAGGGTCAATTACTCCAAGACGTGTGTCCATTAGACCACCATCTACTGGATATCCTTCTTTATCGTATAATTCAGGTGTTACGATTTTTGCTGCGGACATGGATTTGATTAATTTAGGTGAAAATACTCCAAAATCAATACTTGCTACTTTTTTGTATACGTATTTTTCTGCTTCTCCCATTTTGACCTCTAGTACTTGTTCACCAAGTTTAACTTTGGATATACTCCAAGTGATTTTAACTCATCTAAAAATAGCTTGAAAGCGTAACTGATTTCAACATAAGCCATGTCGGAATCATCCCCATATACTGGAGACATTGGTTTATCTTTCCAAGCATCATAGTAACCAACTAATCCTGATTTTTGACAAACAGGAACAATTACTTTGTCGCTGTCGAATCGCTCTTTTAGAAGAAGCGATGCACCGTGTGCAACAAAAGTATCTTTCTCCATCTCCCCAAGACGTAGACCACCTTCTTTTGCTCTACCTTCTGTAGGTTGACGTGTGAGTAATTGAATTGGACCACGTGCTCTTGCGTGCATTTTGTTTGCTACCATGTGTTTTAGTTTAAGATAGTACATGCTACCAACAAAAATATTTGCTCGCATTTTTTGTCCAGTCATTCCGTTGTAGAGTGTTTCAACTCCATCATCTCTAAAACCAAGTTCGAGAAGTTCTTTTCGAAGATCAGCTTCGCCTTCACTCTCAAAGCAGGTTCCATCAACAAATCGACCAGCCATACTACCAAGCTTACCACCAAGCAGTTCAAGCAAGTGGGAAACAGTCATACGACTTGGAATACCGTGTGGACTGAAAATTAAATCAGGTGTAATTCCTGTTGCACTAAATGGCATGTCACCAGGGTTTACAATAAGACCAAGAACACCTTTTTGACCGTGTCGTGAGGTGAACTTATCACCTACTTCAGGGACTCGTTGTTCACGAAGTCTTACTTCAATCATTCTGTTACCATTTTGATTTTCTGTAACAAGAACAAAGTCAACAATTCCTCGCTCACCGTGTTTTAGTGCACTACTTGATTCTCTTCGTGTTGCATTTGCAAGATTGTATTCATCAAGTCCTGATAAGAATCGTGGAGGTGATGTTTTACCAATGATCACATCGCCTTCTCGTACTTTTGATTCAGCACTGATAATACCATCTTCTTCTAGGAATCGGTAATCGTGTTCTGATTTGTATCCTTTTGTGTCTTTGTCAGGAATACTAATTTCATCAGTAAGACCACCTGAGTATCTAAGTTCTTCAGAAACAACAGGTCTAAAGTAGGTACTTCGTGCAAGACCTCTGTCAATACTTGCTCTGTTAATTACCAGTGCGTCATCCATGTTGTATCCATCGTATGCCATTACAGCAACAACAACGTTTTGACCAGATGGGTGTGTGTCGTATTGTGAGATATCGTGCATTACAGATTTTACAATTGGTGTTTGTGGTGTGTGTAGTAAACTCACATCCATGTCAAGTCTGTTCATGTAGTTGGTTGCATACAAGCCAAGTGCTTGCTTCTGGTTTTTAGAACCAATGGAAACACGTGTTCCCTGTGTGAAGTTTGCAAATGGAAATAGACTCGTACAAAGACCAAACATACCAAGTGGACTGATTTCAAGGTGTGTGTGTTCTGCAGAAAGTTCTTCTGGAATAAATGCAACGTATGCATTTTCTTCTTCTGCTGCATCAACATATTCAATAACACCTTGTTTTTCAAGATCGCTCCAGGAGATTTCATTTTTCTCAAGTTGCTTTGCATGTTGTTCTGTAAAAAGTGATTTTCCTTCTTTTACTACGATTAGTGGTCGTCGAAGTCGTCCACCTTGATTGAAAATGTATACTTCATCAGCATCAGCATCATAACTTACGTTTACGTTGCTGGTAAGTGATTGTTTTCTTCGCTCATCTTTGATACTTGCAACAAAGGTGTCTGCGTTTTCAACTGTACCAAGGTACTTTCCGTTAATGAATACTTCACTCATGCTTTCACCTCATTAAGACCAAGGTCCTTTAATTTCCCAATTACTTCTTCATTATCTCCTTCAGTGGAAAGTTTTGCAAGAAGACTCAGGTTCTTTCTTAGACCAATGTTTGTACCTTCAGGTGTTTCAGCAGGACATAGTCTGCCAAGGTGAGTTGAGTGTAACTCACGCGCTCTGAAGTTTTCTTGTGTTGTAGATAGTGGACTTACTACTCTTTGTAGGTGTGAGAGCATATCAAGGAAGTTGATTCGAGATAGTCTTTGGGCAATACCCTTTCTACCTCCAACCCAGTTTCCTGTTGCCATACTACTGTAGATTCTACTGGTAAGTAATTTTTCTCTAATAATTACTCTAATGCTTGGAACTTTTCCACGTTTTACAATTCTTTGGAAGTTGTAAAGCATATCACCTACAAGTACACGTAGGTTTACTCGGAAAAGATCTGCTAGAAGATCACCAGAGAGTTTAAGTTTCTTATTTTTGTAGTGGTCTTTATCAGAGAGTGAGATTTCACCATTTGCTGCACGTAGATAGTGTTTTAACATTTTACACAGATTTTGTGCTTTTGCAAGTCTATCATCTCTGCTTCCACCAATGTGCGGTAGAAGATATTTATCGATTACTTCTTGTACACGTTCAAGTCTGATTTCTTTTGTTTGTGTGATGTTCATCTTTTTGGAGATGAAATCAAGTGCATCTTCATCAGTTTTGATGTTAATGAATTCGTATAGGTTTACGAGTACTTCATCAAATTGTCTATCAGTTGAAATTGCTTTTACGATATCTTCGTCTTTAGTAAGACCAAGTGCTTTTAGTACAACAACAAGCGGTACATCTTGTACACGTGTGAATGTAATGTAGAATAGGCCATCTTTTTTCTTCACCATGCTGTGTGGGATTCGAAGAGGTCCTGCTTCTGAGTAGATTTTACCTACATAGTTGTTGGTTACTGATTCTTGCTCAACAATAAAGTTGTTTGGCATAAGATCTTCAACAGAGATAAGTACTTTTTCTGTACCGTTTACAATAAAGTAACCACCTGGGTCTGCTGGGTCTTCGCCTTTTGCAATCAGTTCTTCTCGTGAAAGTCCGTGTAGGAAACATTTCTTACTTTTGAGCATAATTGGAATGTTTGCAATTTGTGCAGTAATGCTTTCTCGCTGTACACCATTAATGTGTGCACTAATGCTCAGGAATACTGGTGCTGCATAGGTAAGTTTTCGAAGTCGTGCTTCAACTGGCATGATTTCTCGTTTACTTCCATCTGCTTCAGTGATTTCAGGTTTTTCAATCCAGATTTTATCAAGTCTGATTTTGAAATCTTCTACGTTTGGTGGTACGATTGGTGGAATAAGTTCTTTATTCTCATCAATGATATTTTGCATGCCTTTTTCACAAAAGTGATCAAAGCTTTCGATGTCTGAAGTAACTAGAGAGTTTTCTTCAAAGAATTTTTTTAGTAAAATTTCGGTCTGCTTCATTATTGAACAACACTCCTATAGAATACTGCAACGCCTGCGGTTGGACTTTTTCTTTCGATTTTGATAACATCACCATGCTTAACAGTCATGTCAATGATTGCTGGATCAGTTGAAGAAATTAATGGTAGTTCTTTTTCTGTTACACCGTACTGTTCTAGTACTGCTTTTTTCTCTGATTCACTCAACTTGGTGTGTTTTGGAATCAAAACGTGATTGGATATGGTTACTTTTTTTGTTGGCATGTGTGGGACCCCCTGCGTGAATATGAACGGACCGGACGAGATTTGAACTCGCGACAACTTGGTGACTTACCAGGTCGGATAAACCTCCCTTGGCTAAAAGCCAAGTGCTCTATTTCCCGCAAAGATAATCGCTTATCTTCACTCCAGGCTGAGCTACCGGTCCGTAATGGACACGCCCTAGCCGGGAGTCGAACCCGGGTCGAGGCCTCGACAGGGCCTCATGATAACCACTACACCACTAGGGCAACGTTGATGGAACATAGCTCACTCTACATCTTTTTTGTATGTGTAGAGAAAATTATGCAGCCATTTACCTCACGAAAACCAGGATCGATTTATAAAGGTTATGGTGAGATGTAGAGTTAGAGCGTCTTAGAAGGCAGATTGGTACAACCTACTTCTTTTTCTTCATTTTTTCAAGAATGTTTTTCTTACCTTTCCAGTCAAGTGCTTGTTCGAGTACTTCTTCAAGACGCTCTACAGGAACGATGGTTACTTTTGCAAGTGTTTTCTTGTCAAGTACAATGTCATTCAAATTTGATTTTGGTACAATGATGGTTTTAATGCCTGTTGCAATTGCAGCTTCCACCTTATCACTTACACCGCCAACAGGAAGTACTTCGCCTTTTACAGAGAGTGATCCTGTCATCGCAACATTTTGTTTTACTGGAATGTCTTTGAGTGCAGAAATGATTGCGGTTGCAACAGCAATACTTGCGCTATCTCCTTCAACACCTTCATACGTTTGCAGGAATTGTACATAGATATCTTTTGTTTCACGAATGTCTTCACCAAAGTATCGCTTAACAATTGCCGTTACATTTTTTACAGCTTCTTTTGCAATCTCGCCAAGTTTACCGGTTGCAATAACTTCACCTTGCTTTCCACCAGGTGTAACTTCTGCTTCAATAGGGAGGATAATTCCTGAGTAGGTTTCTCCTCCACCCATGACTGCAAGACCATTTACACGACCACGAATTTTTCCTTCAGTTCTAATCACTTCGTATTCTTTTTTACGTTCAATGTATCGATCTGAGATTTGTGTTTCAAGTGGGCGTGCAACACGCATTGCTTGGGTAATATGTTTTGGTTCAACCAGCTTTGCTTTTTCTTCAAGTGCAAGATCACCTGCAGCTCTTATGAGTCCACCAAGACTTCGAAGTCTAAGTGTCAAGTGTCCTTTTCTGTTTGCACGTTTTCGTGCTTGTTCTATAATTGCATCACAAGCAGCTTTAGTAAAATGAGGAATCTTTCCATCTTTTTTGATTTCCTGTGCCATGAATTGATAGAGTTTTTGTCTGTTTGCAGCAGTGTCTTCCATTGTTTCTTTCATGAATACCTCATATCCGTATCCACGAATTCTACTTCGCAGTGCAGGGTGCATGTGTTTGATCGTATCAAGATTACCTGCTGCAACAAGAATGAAGTTACACGGTACTGCTTCTGTTCGAACCATTGCACCAGCACTTCGTTCTGATTGACCAGTGATGGGATACTTTCCTTCCTGAAGTGCAGTTAAAAGTTCTTGCTGCGTGTGTGGTTGCAATGTTGCAATTTCATCTACAAATAGTACACCCATGTGTGCTTTGTGAATCATACCTGCAACTACACGTTCATTTGCAGGAGTTCCAAGACCACCCGATTGGAATGGATCGTGAAGAACATCACCCAGTAATGCACCTGCGTGCGCACCGGTTGCGTCAATAAATGGTGCTTGTTTTTTGTTAAAGTTATCAACAAGGACTTTTGGTTTGTTTGATTTTCCTTGCATCATCATTCGTTTGCCAAGATTCATGACAAGTGCAAACACACCGATAAAAAAGATACTACCTATGAAGAATGCAACAAACATAATTGCTGCAACCGTTGCACCATAGGATTGATAGTAATTAAATGCCCACCACGGACTAATCATTGCAAAGATGAGTAAGATGAGTAAAAAGATATTTTGTGATTTTGATGAACTCAAACTTTGTACTTTTGACTTTTCAATAAGTGTTCGTCCTTGCCCTGCGCCAACGACACGAATAAGTGGCATGTTTTCATCATTAGGATTTGGAAAAGCAATAACATCCTGCAGTTTTTCTTTAGGAAGGAGTTGTGCAAGTGCAAGACCAAGCATAGATTTACCCGTTCCTGGCTCTCCTATGAGTAGAACGTGTCTTCGACGTTTTGCAGCACGCTTTACTACTTCGACTGCTTCTTCTTGTCCAAGTACCTGATCGATGATAGTATTAGGTACATTAAGATCCTTAGTCGTTGAGAAGGTTTTTGCCATACCAGATGACGTATGAAAAGATGTTTAAAAATTTAATGCTTGATGAGTCGCTTTCTTACTCGTTTAATTCTTCGTGGTTTTCTTGTGAGTTCAAGAAATTGTGCAAACATCGTCATACAAAAGACAATAAGTACGCCAATACCTTTTGTGTATGCATCTGTAGTAAACACAAGCAATATCCCAAGGAGTACATATCCTCCTGCAACCAGCAGGTGAAAAAGATCATCAATACGCCATCGACGTCTAAGAAATAAAGTGAAGAAAAGTGCAGAGGTAAGTGCAATGTAAAGCATACCAAACACGAGCAATGTACTCATTATCACATGAAAACCAAGGACTTCAAATGCGCCAGGCTCTAGCACATTACCAAGTAGAATACTTCCTGCAAAGGCAAGAAGTGTCATCAATAGTAGATAGAGGTGTTTTCGTTTCATCATTCCAATTATTGTATCTGTTTTACTTGGTAACCTAATTCTTTTGCTCTACTTGGACCATTTTGAACGTTACCATCAAGCATGTATTTATCAGTAGTGAGTTCTCTGAAGTGAAGGCCATACGATCTCCCTTCTGCATAGATACCAACTACTGCACCATCCTCATCAAGAAGATTCCATGCACGAAGTCTTGCACCATTAGGATTTTGTAGATAGAGAGAAATAACTTCTGCAGGTACTACAGATTGTCTATATCCAAGGTCTTGCCTGTGAGATTTCTTTTCAACTTCATGCTTAGACCCCATTATTTTACGGTCCAGATCACTTGTAGCACATCCTGTTGCAAAAAGCAGTGCACTAAGTCCCAATGTTTGTATAGATTGCTTGAGATTCATAGAATAAGCATGATTTGTATGTTTAAAAAGCTTTCTCTTTTTTCACTACTTTTTAGAGACAACATAACACGACACTATTATATACTCCTAAGAGTTCACCACCACAATGAATGTCATTCAAGAAGGGAAAATATCACTACAACAATATGAAGGGACGGTTTCAAAGGATCTTCCTGTATTTTACAATCCAGACATGAAGTTCAACAGAGATGTGTCCATTCACGTACTCAATAGTGTTGAAGATATGGATCTGAGTATGGCATTTCCCATGGCTGGAACAGGCATTAGACCTCTGCGATTTATCAAAGAATTAAACGAGGGAAAAATAAGCCACATTGCAATCAACGATCTTTCAAAAGATGCAATACAACATATCAAAAAACAATTCAAATTCAATAAGCTCAAGTGGAGAGCAATAAAACGACTAGGATTACTGTCATTTTCACAAACAGAAGCGAGCGTATTTATGCTCAGTAACCCACCGTTTGATTACATTGACATCGATCCATTTGGATATCCTGGTCCATTTCTTGATGCTGCAGTAAAACGAGTAAAGCATGGCGGCATTCTTGCAGTTACTGCAACTGATACTTCTGCACTTGCTGGCACATACAAAAAAGCATGCATGAGAAAATATCTTGCAGTGCCAAAAAAAGATGGAAATATGCATGAAACCGGTCTTCGAATTTTAATAAGAAGATGTCAGATTGCAGGACTTACGTATGACAAGGCACTTACACCCATCTACTCTTTTAGTAAGGATCATTACATGAGAGTATTCTTTAGAGTGGAGCAGCAAAAAGAAAAAGCTGCCGATGTGTTTAAGCAATTTGGAAGCATCACTAGAGGAAATGAAGAAGTTGGACCACTATGGCTTGGAAAAATGTGGGATATAGATCTTGCAAAAGAAGTTGCAAAGCAAGATGAAGAGAATGCATTCTTACAAACCATTGCACAAGAAGCAGAAATTGATACCATTGGCTTTTTTCATGTGCATGATTTGTGTGAAGAACTCAAGATCAATGTGCCTAAATTTAACATGCTTGTTGAGCACATAAAAGAGAAAGGATACAATGTATCTAAAACACACTTTACTCCACTTGGACTAAAAAGCACCATGCCAAAAGAAGAATTCTTAGAATTGTTGAAAATTACCGTAAATTAAATGACTCAAGGAGTGTTTCGGTAATCGTTCGCTTACCAAGAGAAGTTATTGAGACCAAATTCTTTTCAACAGCAATCAGTTTGATATCTTGCAGTGATTTGAGCACAGCAAGGAGCTCTTTTCTATCTTCAACCACGTCCTTTTCCTTAGATAACTTCAGAAGCACATCAAAAGGGAGCTCGCCGCCCTCTCGCGTCATCAGTAAAAGAATGTCTTGCTCAACATGTGTAAGAGAAAAGCTCATTTTAATGGTCGAATTGCTATTTCCATTGATCAGCCCTCTAATTTCATCAAAAAGAGAGATGAATTGCTTTCCTTTAAGTGCAATAACGACCTGACCATCATCCACATAGACAAGACCTATTGATGTTAAGATGTGAATTGGTCCATCTGCATAGTTTGAAACAGACACTGGTTTCTTGACATCATAGAGCTGCTTTAGCACGTTAATTGCAGACGGATGTGAGAGGAGTTTTCTAAGCATGCCAGTTGAAGCGAAATTACGTATAAAAAGATTCTGTAGGTCAAATATAGAGACAACAATAGGATTTTGATGCTGAATTCGAGTATCGGAAACAGCGGAAACTACGGAAATAACGGAAAAAAAGGAAACATTTATATAGTAGGGCAACCATACCACTCTCAGAAGAAACACGCGTTGGGGGGTGTCTCTTTTATCGGGGATTTAGAGAAAAGGTGGCAGGGATCAAAAAACTTACATTCGATAATGTAATGCGAAAGGCAATCTACAAAAATAGAAACGCCTTGTACGACCTTACACCTCCGGAAGGGTTCGTTGGACGCATTCAAGAACGCAATGACCTCGTAATGGAACTGTCACCAATTCTTCTCGGTTCTCCGGTTTCTTCCATTTTTATTTACGGTACACCCGGTACAGGTAAAACTGGCCTTACTACCGAAGTGTGCAAAGAGCTGCAAAAAGAAGCAGAAAAACACAGCATTGAATTGCACAAAATATACATTAATTGTTCCGAGAATAGAACAGAGTATGCAGTACTTACTGAACTGCTTGCTCAACTCTCAGACACCGATGTGCCAAGAACAGGCTGGTCCACTAAAAAGGTACTAGCCACAATAAAATCAACCCTTAGCAATACTGCGAATGTATTGGTGGTTCTGGACGAGATAGACTATCTCTTGCGTGAAAGTGGGGATGACATCCTATACTGGCTCAGTAGAATAAACACCTCTGCAAAGTCAAAATTGTCAACCATCGTCATCTCCAATGACGTAAGAGTGTATGACTATCTAACGCCCAGAACCAATTCTTCTTTTGGGCGAGTAAAAATCATTTTCTCGCCATACAATACCGATGAACTTGCAAACATTCTTGCTGCAAGAGCAAAGGCATCATTTCTTCCAAAGAGTATTTCTCGAAGCGTTGTTGAACGCATTGCCGATATTGAAGCTGAACGTGGCGGAGATGCACGTAAAGGTCTTGAACTTCTTGATGCATGTGCAAAGATCGCACTTGCACAAGGAAAGAATAAAATCACACTCGACACCGTGGATAAAGCAGATAGATATCTAGAACAAGATTCACTCGTTAAACGATTAATGGGACTTACCAAGCATCAAAAAGTACTCTATCTTGCACTACTCAAAAGCAAGGCAAATTCACTTGGTCCGCAAATTTATTTGGACTATGTTAAGGAATGTAAATCATTTAAATTATCTGCACTATCTGAAAGAAGAATCAGAAGTTTCCTGGTATTCTTCCACGAACTTGGACTTATTCACACAGAAGTTGGATGGGTTGCAGATCTCAAGAAAAAATCACGAAAAATTACACTCACACTTGATCAAGCGATCAAAACCAAAATCAGAAAAAAAGTGCGAGACAGCATTTAGTTGTTATAAAGGGGGGCAAACAGATGAAATTGAATTATATGAAAGTACAAAACGGAAAAATGCAATGGAAACAAATTGAAGGTAGAGACGGTAAGTTATTCATGAGAATGAAAACACGATCCATTGGATTCTAATTTTTTTATTACCTTCATTTTCTATTCGTTTTTGTTTAATAGATCATAAAAAATTCTAAGAAATGAATTAAAAAAGAAAAATTCTAACCTAGCGCTCGTGTAACAGATGCTACATCAACGCTATTTACACCTTCAACCTTTGCGATGTCTTCCTCCAGTGCATCACTTGCACCTTTGTCTTCATCGTAGATGATGGTTAGCATGATTGCCTTAAGTCCAAAAGCAACAGGTTGCTCTTCTACCTTACCAACTTGTGCACCAAATGCTTCAACAAGCTTGGATGCTTGCTCAGTTACTGCTGCAAGGTCAGTTTCAGGTGACTCAGGCATAATTTTTAATGTTAAGATTACGCTTGCCATTGTTAGTTAGGTCCCTCAAATCCGCAAGCACTACAAGAGTACTTTGCGCATAGTTTTCTTTCGTGAAGTGTTCGATCAATTGTTGCATTCTTGCATTTTGGGCAAGGAAAGCTTACGCCTGATGAATCATTTACGAGTTTTTGTTCTGTGATAAATTCTGATACCATAGTTTCTGGGAAGGCTGGCGATTTATAAAAGTTATCATTGAAGAGTTATAGAGGAGAGCAGAACGAAACATATATATACTAGAAAAGCAAAAATCGACGTATGGGGGAAAATACAGCAAGTGCAAAACTGCGCGAGCTAGATTTGTTATCATCAGAACTTCTTAAGAAAAAGAAGGCACTCGAAAGTAGAGAGAAGGCTCTTGAAAAAAGAGAGGCCAAAACAAATAAGTTGGAAACAACCCTTGGTTCTAAAGAAAACTTCAGTCAAGAACTCAGCGAACGTGAAGAGATTCTTGGACAAAAGCAAAAAGAAATCAATAAAATTCAACTTGAATACGATACGGTATTCAATTCATACAATGAACTTCTAGAAAAGAAGAAACTCCTAGAGCGAGATATTGATGAAGCTCACCATCTTAATAGAAAACAGCGAGCACTTGAGCGAAGAGAACAAGAGTTCAAACAAGCAGAATCAGATCTTGAAAAAATCAAGGAAATTGCAACAAAAAAAGCAGCAGAAATTAGACGAAAAGCAAGAGAACTTGATGCAAAAAATAAAGCATATCTTGAAACAAAGGTTAAAGCAGAAGAACTACGAAAAGAAGTGGATAGACTTACTGACATTCGTGAAGAGATCAAATCAAAAGCATCATCTAAAAAGAAATTAATCAAAGAACTTGCTACGCGTGAAGAAAAGGTTGCAAATGAAGAAGAAAAACTCACTAAAGAACGAGCATCTCTTAAAATTGAGAAAGAAAAACTCAAAACACTCATTGACAAAGTAAATCAACTCAAGAAAAATAAAAAGATCAAATCTGATCTTAAAAAACAAGAAGAACTTGAAACTACCATTGCTCAAAGAAAAAAAGAGATTCTTGCACTTAATCAACAAAAAAAGGCAGTAGATAAAGAAATTAAAGAAAATAAAAAACTCATTAAATCACTTGCATCAAAAGAAAAAGAAGTAAGTAAGCTTAAAGAAAAATTAACTGAAGAAAGAGAGAATAATGCCATTGAAAGAGCAGAACTTGCAAATCAAAGAAAGAAAGTTGCAGAACTGCTTGCACAAGCAGAGAAACTAAAAGGAACCAAAGGGGTTGCCAAGTCACTTAAGGAAAAACAAAAATTAGAAAAAGAAGTAGCATACCTTAAAACAAAAGTTCTTGAATTAGTTAATGAAAAGAAAAGTGTTGTAAAAGAAATTAAAGAGAATAGATCGCTCTTAAAAGACCTTGCAAAACGTGAAGAAAAGATCAGTAAAACAGAGAAAAAACTCAGTGTTGAAGCAGAAACATTATCTAAAGAGAAAAAACGGATTGTACATACCATCGATGAGTTAAGTAAAGCAGAAGAACTCATTAAAGGAAAACAAAAAGAAATTCAAGAGCAAAAGAAAAAACAAGCAGATGCTGAAAAAATGCTCAAACAAGCAGCAATTACACAATCAAATCTACAAAAAAGAGAGGGAAGTCTTACACAGCAACTTGAGCAATTAAAGAAAAATACAGAAAAACTCAAAGAGGCAGAAAAAACTCTTGCTGAGGATCAAAAATCATTTGAAAAAACCAAAAAGCGTGTTGAAAAAGAGAAGTCATCACTAAGTATGCACGCAAAACATCTTAGAGAAAAAGCACTTGAACT
Organism: uncultured Methanosarcinales archaeon; assembly: GCA_964544335.1. Taxonomy (GTDB): domain Archaea; phylum Nanobdellota; class Nanobdellia; order Woesearchaeales; family JABIAG01; genus CAZJAJ01. Next base: position 250,571 of record CAZJAJ010000001.1, read on the forward strand.
TGAAGATATTGAACATCGATTAAAGACTATTCAATCACAACTTGCAAAGAAAAAGAATGAGCGTGAAAAACCAATTCTTGAATTGAGAAATGAATTACAACGACGTGCAAAAGAAATAACTGCAACAGAAGGAAAACTTAAGCTCCGTGTACTGGCACTCAATAAAGAACGAAGTTTACTTGCACGATCACAAAAAGAAATCAACAAACAAAAAGCAGGCATTCTTGAAGCAAAAGAAGCAACACAACAAATTGCACTACTTACTAAAGAAAGAAATGAACTCAAAAAACAATTAGGATCAATAAAAACACTTGAAAATAATAAAAAGAAGATCAAAGAAGCTGAAAAGGCACTCGCTGAAAAGCAAGCAGCTACTGCATCAATTATCAGAAAGGCAAAAGCAGACATTAAAGCATATGAAAAAAGAGATGGTGAGTTCAAGAAAAGAGAAAATGCTATTGCAAGAGCAAAAGCAGATCTTAAAGCAAGAGAACAATTACTTAAAGAAAAAGAAGATAAGATTAGAGAAATTGCAAACGAACTTGCTAATGAAGAGATCATCATTGCAAAAGAGCGAAGACTTATACAGCAAAGAGAAGAACAGGTTCATAAAGATCTTAAGAAACGAAAAAATCTGCTTCTTGAACAAGCAAAATTAAAACAAGATAAAAAAATCTACAAGAGAGAAATTCTCCTTGCACGAAAGGCAGAAAAAATCATTAAAGAAAACGAGATCACACAAGATAAACTTCGTATTAAAGAACAAGATTTAAGATCACTTGAAAAAGAGATTCATGCCCTTAAACGAGCAATAAATGCAGAACGTAGCGGGCTTAGAAAAAGAGAACAAAACATTGCACTACGGCAAGAAAACGTATTACAAAAAGAACAAGAGATTAAAGCAACTGCGCAACAAGTAAGACAAGATGAACAGCGGCTAAAAGGACTACAAAGAGAATTCTCAGAAGTTGAAGCAAAACAAAAAAAGATTGCACAACTTGAAGAAAAAATAAGAGAAGACACGCATGCTCTTGAAGAAGCAAAAGAACAAATTCTTGCGGCAAGAGCAAAAATAATACAAGATCAAAAAGAAATCATTAAAGAGCAAGAACAGCTCGAATTACGGGAAAAACGAGTACTTCTAGAAGAAAAAGATTGGGTTGATCGTCAAGAAGAACACAAACGTCTACTCGAAGTTATTCAAATGGAAAGAAGTGAACTTGCAAAAGAATTCAAAGAACTTGAAGATGTTGATGCAAGACTGACTAATGCAAAGGAACTTGAGGCAAAACTCAAGGCGCAAAAAGAACAAATCGCATCACAACGTGCTAAATTAAAAGATAAAGAAAGCATTATCTCAATTGAAAATAAGGCAGTACATTTAAGACAAAAACAACTAGATAAAAGAGAAAAAATACTTGCAAGAGATGAAAATAATTGGAATCGTAAAATCAAATCCATTACTGCACAATATACTAAGATGGAAGATACCATAAGAAGACGTGTTGAACAAATTGAATCTCTACAAAAAAATAGAACACAACTCAATAAAGAAATTGCAGAATCAACATATCAAATTAATAAACTCACAAAAGAAATTGATCGTAAAGAAAAATTCCTTGAAGAAATGGGCAAAGCCCAGATCAAAGCATTCAAGAAACGAGAAACCGATCTCATACAAAAAGAAAATCAAGTAGATCGTGCAAGAAAAGACATACTCAAACGTCAAGAAAAGGTAAAGAAAGCACTCAAAGAAATCAAAGAAGTTCGGTCAATGGTTGGACGAATTCCAAGAATGCAAGAAGAACTCACTAAACACGCACTTGCATGGGAAGAGAGAAGTGAAAAACTTGGCATTGCAACACAAGATCTAAGTGGCATTAGTGAATCATTCGACATTCATTCAAGACAAGTACTTGATGACATGGCATTAATTAAAGCAAAAGAGGATGCACTAATCAAGATTGTTGATAAAATAGAAGAAGATAAACGACATCTCATTCATCAAGAAGATACTATTGTCAAAGCAGTAGATAATTTACATGATACAAAAGTAGAAATTGCAGAACATGCGGCTCTACTTGAAGAAAAAGATAAAGAACTCACCTCAAGAGAAAAAGATCTTCAAGAAACGATTAAAGGTGTTGAGAAACGAGAACGTAAAGTTGCTCGTGCAAAAGAGCTTAAAGCAGATATTGAACACCTTGAGACCGTATATGATAACTGGGTAACACTCATTAACAGAGAAAAAGCAGAACGTAAGGGTGCAGAACGAGCATTCCTTGCAAAACGAGAGTACCTCAAAGACTTTGAATCACTACTCAATACAAAAATACATGAAATTGATAGTAAATCCGCAGTATTGCAACACCAAGAAGAACAATACAGTAGTGCAGGAACAATAGATCCACTCACAAAAGAATATGTGACGCAAGACCTTGCAGGAAATCCACATCCTCTTCTTAACGAACATATGCACACTACTGAAATAGATAAAGTGCATGCAGCGATTCAATCAACAAGACAACTGATTATGCAAGGACGATTTAGTGAAGCAAATTCAAAGATCAAAGAAGCAGAAGCATTATCAGGTAATTTAGTTGATGAACAAAATAAACGTCGTCTACACTATGGCATCATGGAACTTAAGACTGAGATGCAACTGGCTCAGCTGTAATTCTATTTCCTTCTATAGTAAATGTAACAGGTAAAAATTGTTCACACACATAGATATTTGCACGAGTGTGGTCTGTGATCTTTGTTGTTGTTATTGAACCACCATATAATGCAAGATATGGTATGAGATTATCTGCCAAGTGCTCATCTACAGCACCTCTTTTATCTATTAAAGAAAATAAGTCATGTGCAAGCGTAGAACCAATATGTTGTATTTTTTCTTCTTTTTGTGCAAGAAAACTCACACCAAGACGAGATTGCTCGTATTGTGCATACAATAACAGTCCAGATCCTTGTGATGCAGTCTCTCCATAATTTACATTAACACTCACGGGTGCTTTTTCCTTAAGTAAAAATTGTGCAGGCTCTACTTGTTTTTCTGCAATGTGATCTTTTTGTAGTGATTGTGATGCGTGTGAAATGCACTTGATGTATTGTAATTCTCCACGTTCAAGAATTAAAAGAGGTTTTTGTTGGTCCTTTGGTTGAATGAGTAACTCAACTTCGCCTTGTCCTTTTGGATAGTACCCTCTTCTAAGTAAATTACAATCACAATCATAGAGTGGTTTTACTGCTGGAAGAAAGATATGCATGAAATAACTTATTGGCATACTCCAAGATACATCCGTTCCTCCTTTGATTGATAGTTTGATCTTCTTTTGCTGTGATGAAAAGAATGGTAATATTGATTGTAAAAGTAGTGTTATTGATCCTGCAGTGCCAATATCTATTTCATAGTGCGATTTGAGTTTGTATGTTCTTGGATAAAAGGTAAGTTCTTCTGTTCCAAGTGCAATATCACTCACATATGCATTCGTTACTTGTTCAAGAAAACGAATTGCAGTAAGATGTTGTTGTTTAAGGCCTGGTGTTGATCGTCCTTTTCGTATGTTAGTAATTTTACATGGTTTATTGGTAATACATGAGAGTGCGAGCGCTGTTCTTACAATTTGTCCCCCTCCTTCTGCATATGATCCATTAATCTCTAACATACTATGTTCCTACTGATGTGATACTCGTTATAATGTAAGAAAACTTTTTTTTCCTGTTTTCATATCTTTAACCGTAACTTTTGATTTTGAAATAGACATTACTTTTACTTTATCTCCTCTGTGATCAATAACTTCTCCTATTTTAAATGGATATTGCTTAAAGAGAAGTGTTATTCTCCAAATTTCTTTTTGTGTAAGATGATCTCTTGAATATAATTTACGACTGATTTTTACTTCACCACTGAATTTTTTGGGAAGTTCCGTCGATAATTTGATCAAAAATGGATTACTACTCACTTTATGATTAACACCATTTGGAAATTCTTTTGTATCTGCAATGGTAACTTTTTCTTCTTTCATTCGTTCTTCAACGTAATCATATACTTCTTGTGTGCAATCACGAAGTTGCAACATTCCTTCAAAATAATTATTCGGTTTCATTGTGTTTTCCTTGCATAAATAGCAACATTTAAATACTATAAAAACGATTTTTTATTTAAAGCTTTGTCATTGCGAAAAAAGGAGGTACATGATCATGGCTAGAAAAACTGCTAAAAGAACAGCAAAGAAAAAAACTGTTCGAAAATCAGCTAAAAGAAAAGTTGCTAAGAAAAAAGTAGCAAAGAAAAAAACTGCTAAAAAAGCAACTAAGAAAAAAGCTGCAAAAAGAAAAACCGCTAAAAAAGCAACCAAGAAAAAGGCTGCTAAGAAAACTGCTAAAAGAAAGGTAGCAAAGAAGAAGGCTTCTAAAAAGAAGGCAACTAAGAAAAAGGCTACAAAGAAAAAAGCAACTAAAAAGAAAGCAACCAAGAAAAAGGCTGCTAAGAAAAAAACTGCTAAAAAGAAGGTAGCTAAGAAGAAAGCATCAAAGAAAAAAGCTACTAGAAAAAAAGCATCACGTAAAAAGCGGTAGATAGTAACATTTTTATTCTTTTATTTTATTATTATTCTCAATGAAACTCGATTTTAAACGGATATGGAACTTCATATGGCACGAAGATAGCGCCGCATCATGGATTGTTAACGTTATTTTAGCCTTTGTAATCATTAAATTCTTGGTTTTTCCTGGTATGAGCCTTGTTCTTGGCACATCACATCCCATTGTTGCTGTGGTTTCAGGGAGCATGGAGCATGATATTACTAAACAATACCAATATTTTGGTAATCCCGTAACTGGACCAAAAGAATGGACTGGAAACTATTTCTTGTGTAATCAGCTCTTTTCTGAAGATAAACGCATCAATTTTGATGGATATTGGGAGGTGTGTGGACCCTGGTATGAGAATATTAACATCACCCAGGATGAATTTGATACCTTTCCCATGAGTAATGGGTTCAATAAAGGAGATCTGATCATTCTCCAATCACATGATGATGCAGAAGTAGGAGACATTTTGGTCTTCTGGTCTGGACGAACAGAACCAATTATTCATCGAATAGTACAAATGGATGACAATGGATATGTAACTAAGGGCGATCATAATGCAAGAGAAGATGGCGTTGTTCCTGAAAATCAAGTGATAGGAAAAGCTTTATTTAGAGTTCCTTACCTTGGATGGATTAAGATCTGGTTTGTTCAACTAATCAGTGTCTTCATTGGAGGTTAAGAAGTATGTTTTGTCCTAAATGTGGAAGTTTAATTATGCCAAAAAAGATTGATGGCGTTACAGTTACAGAGTGTTCATGCGGATATAGCGCAAGTAATATGAGTACAAAAATTTCTGAAAAGAATACAAAAGAAGAAAAAAAGATTGAAGTGATTGAAAAACGAGAGGAAACACTTCCTACAAGCAAGGATGATTGCCCAAAGTGTGGTAATGATGAAGCATATTACTTCATTAAGCAAACTCGTGCTGCAGACGAACCACCAACTAAATTCCTAAGGTGTACTAAATGTAATCATTCATGGCGAGATTACGATTAATTTTTCTTATTTCATAAGGTCTATGAGTTTGTGTTCTCTATTTGCATATTCTGCAGGATAATCTCTTTGAAGATTACTTGCTCTTAGATCTGCAAGACTCAGTCTTGCTTGTTCTTGAAGATGCGATATTCCTGTTACATCATCTCTTAAGAGTACTTTTCCAAGTAGTCCATGTTCTTTTATGATTCCTCTAACTTTTTCTTCTTGTGTACTTGAGAGATCATAGCGATCAAGATGTGCCATGTGCGATCCTACAAACTCATGTCCGGGGAATTTAATGTATCCATCGATGTGTTGTGGATGTTGTTTTCCTACATCATGATACACGGTTGCAAGAAAGAGTTCGTATGAATGATCTAGAGGGAATTGTTGTAACACTGTTTGTAATTCTAGTACTGTTTGCAGTGTGTGTTCTAGTACCGTGTCTGTGTGCCATCTACACTGTTGCTGTATCTGTTGCAGATCTCGTAGTTGTTTCTCTTGCATCACCCATGTTCTTAGATACTTTTGCACATCGCTTGGTGTAAACCCCTGTGTTGTTGCAAAGACTTTTGAGAAGGTGTCAAGAATGTGTCTGTTCCCATCTTCTAGTTCGAATTCTACTTCTGTAAAATGAGGCGTAGTATCTATTCCACATTCTATTGTTGTTCCATCTTTGTGCATGATACATTTGTCATAGTGCATGGGTATATCTTTTAATTCCGGTCTTCCAAGTGCAGTGAGCATGGGTGCTATGTCTTTTCCTTCTGTCCACACTGATGATTCGTTTCTGTCAACTATTGGTCCTGATTTGTAGTCGTAGCGAACTCCTTTTTCAAATCCACTTACTTCTCGTAGTGTTCGTCCTGTTCGTAAGAGATCACGTGTTGGCGTATCGTAGTAAGTAAAGACTCTATCACTTTCTTTCCAGGGTGTTAGAGAAAAGTTTGTGTTTCTTGCAATACATTCAACAATGTGTTTAATCTCAGGTACTGGGAGTGTGGTGATGAATTTGTATTCTATTTCTTTCATGTTATTTTCCTAAGTTCTCTATGGTGTGTAGTATGAAGTTTGCTCTTTCTTCAACTGCTATTGGTGGTACTCATGTTATGGGTGCTCTATTTTGGTAGATATTTAGTAGTGATTCGTCTAGTGTTAGTGCGCCCGTTCGATTTTCTCTTCTTATTGTATTTTGATCCGTGTGTGTAAGAAGGTCTATGAAGAAGATGTGATCTATTTGCTCTTCTTGTGCTACTTCAAGGATGGATCTACTTGTTGTGTCATCTTTTGCAGTGTAAGCAAGACCATCCAGGTATCCTCTGTCAATGAAGGCAGTTTCTTCTGGAGCGTAGTCGTTTCTTAAGATTTGTAGTGCCAGTACTCTGTCCTGAAAGCCTGGAGTTTCCCAAGGTTTTTCTACTCCTTTTGCTTGCTCAAGGCGGATAACATCTTCTGCAGCTTCTCTTACAATCGGGTATCCTCTTGTTTCAAGTTCTAGGACAACTGCTGTTTTTCCAGCACCTGGTGCTCCTGTTAAGATGTATCTGTTCATAGTTTCTTTCCGTAGCATCTATCGCCTGCATCACCAAGGCCTGGTTGTATGTAGCCGTGTTCGTCTAGCTCTGGGTCTACTGCTGCAACATGTACTCTGAGGTTGCGATCGTAGTCTGCTAAGACTTGCATTGCGTGTTTGCTTGCTATTACTCCTGCGACTTGGATTCTTTTTGGGTCGTGTTGCCTGATGAGATCGAGTGCTTGCACCATTGAGCCACCTGTTGCTATCATGGTGTCTGCTACTATGACTTCCTGATCTTTGAGTTCAGGGAGTGCTGCGTAGGTGATGGCACTTTCTAGTGTCTCTTCATCTCTTGCTGCTGCGATCACTCCTGAGGTTGCGTCAGGGAATGCTCGTTGCAGTCCAAAGTACAGTTCTCTTCCCGCACGTTCAACATACACGAGTACTGGTTGTTCTCTTGGAAGGTACATGAACTGTGGACCTGCAATAGCAGCAGTCACATTTCTACTTACTCTTGGCATGGTTTTTGCAATCCTCTGTCCTAAGATTTCCCCTATGCTTCGTATGTGTGAACGAAACAGTGGTCTTGAGGTCCAGCGATCACGCAACATTCCAAGGCTATATTCGAGGTTTTGTTGTGTCATAGTCTGTTGAAATACAGGTAGACATAATAAGAAGCGTTGTCCAAAAAAAGACAACACATAGTAAGTAGTTTGTATCAAATATTACAAATGATGTGTAAAATGATGTGTAGAAAAGAGAAGTATCTATGAGAAGTAGTTGAGCCAGAGTTATCTTCCGTCGTAGTCGCTTGATGCTTTTACAACACCTTGTTCGACAAAGACATCTACGGTGTATGATCCACAGTCATCCATCCCTCTGTACTGTCCAAGATGTATTGGATGTCCATTAGGCACTATCCCTCTTGTTGCAAGAGACTGTAGTCTGTCTTCATTTGTTCTCAATCTACCAAGTGATTTAAGAAATGCTGGATCTAATTCCAGAAATTCTCTTCCACCTTTCACTATTTGGTCTAATTCAACTCCTGCCATCAGATTGATGAAACAAAGTAGATATATTAATGAGTGTTGTACTCAAATAGACAACATTTATAACCTCTAAAACATATAGGTTTCATATGGATATGCAAGAACGTCTTGAAGGTATTGGTCTTACACGAAATGAGGCAAAAGTATACCTCTATTTGGTTGATAATGGGGTGTCAAAAGCAGGAAAAATTGCAAAGGGTACACAAATTCAACGAAGCAGTAGCTATGGTGCAATTAATGGTCTTGTACATAAAGGACTTATTGGATATGCACTTGAAGGAAAAGTAAAGATATTTCAGGCAACAGGTCCAAAACGACTCAAAGAATACATGAAAGAACAGCAAGATCTTGTTACTGATATGTTACCTGAACTTACTGCACGACACGGTGCAAATAAAACGGAAGGACAAGTTCGATTGTTTAAGGGAACAAGAGGAGTAAAAGCAGTGTTTAAGGACATTGCACGGTCACGACATGATAACGATGTGTGGGGAGATGATGGAAACTTTGGTAAACGAATGCCTATCTTCTCAGAACAATTTATTCGTGATCAAAATGAACATAAAACAAAAACACGACTCATCACACGAAAAAGAGATGTATCATATTCTAAAGGAACATCATATCGATTTGTGGATGATGCTACAAAAAGTAACGTTGCTGTAAATATCTATGGTGATAAAATTGCACTAGTGATATGGACAGATGATCCTGAAGCAATTATTATTGAGAATAAAACTGCTGCTAAGGCATTTAAGACCTATTTTGATTTTATGTGGAAACACGCAAAGCAATAGTGTTGTGTAGAAATAGTTATATAGCACTTCTACAGATTTTTCTATATGGTGGTTATAACGTTTGAAGGGGGCGAATGTGTGGGTAAAGATACCCAGATTGAGCTTCTTGCAAATAGACTTCGAAGAGAAGGATATAATGTGTCTGACATCAAGGTTTCAGAACCAGGATCTACTCCTGTAGGGGATATGTGCCGAATTCTTGTAAAAAATACTATCGATAAAGCACATCTTGAACCGTTCAAAAATGTTGCAGAACACATAAAGGATCACGACATTACGCCACTTACACAAATGTCATTATTCTTTGCTTCAAGAGCCGAAGTATATGATAAACTGGTCAAACCAGAAGCTCAGAAAGGAAAGATTGTACTCCTCAATAGATCTGTTGATTCAACAACCGTATACCAAGGTCATGCACAGAAAAAGACCCTCATCCCACTGATTAGAAATATTAACGAAGCTATTCTTGATGATTTACACATTGATATGACTGTTCTTCTTGACATTCCTGTAAGTCTTACTTTGCAACGTATGCACGCTCGTGATGGTGATCATGGTGATCGTTTCCAAGACATGGACAAAGACTTTCATACGCAAGTACGAGAAGGATATCTTAAGGAAGCTGAGATCTATAGTAGAATCCATGTCATTGATGCAAGTGATAGTATTGAGCAAGTGCATGAAAAAGTATATGAAAAAATAAAATCAATATTATAGTTATTCTTCTTCGTCGTTGTCGTCGAAATAGCCAGTAAGTGTAGAATTTTTTTTGATTGTGTTAAAGCTAATTCCCATGTATTTTACTACTAGAGAAACCGTTATATAAATGTGAATACTTTGGAATATATGTATTGGAGAAGATACATGAAAAGAAAAATTAATTTCCCTTAAGCACATCAATCATACTGTATACGTTACCTTTTTCACCAGCTGCAATTTTTGGCAGAAGGAATCGGATTGCATCCATAGTTCCATCAAAGTATGGTTCTCGTCCGTTAACGTTGTGTGTGATAAATAAGCCCTTTCCTTTTTTGAGAAGAGTTGTACTATAATCTTGATTGACACCTCTAAATCTAACCATAGTAGAATTTGAACGTAAATTATATTCTCCACGAATCCTACCTATAAATAAAGATAAAGCAGAATGAAGAGCAATAAAACCAGGATGATGAGGTATATTTGCACTCAATTCATATGAATGCCACCCATGACCATCCCAATGTTCTTCAGGGATGCAAAAAAGTTTGTAACCCTCTTCAGTTCTCGTTTTATGAATTTCATCAACAGAAAAATCAATCCCCAGTTGATTAAAATAGTTTACAAATGCTTTTGCAGTACCGCTCGTATCTTTTTTTGTTTTTTGATGACTCTCATGAATTCTAAGTCGTACCCCTTCAAAAGAACCCTCATACAAATCAGCAAATCGCTGCATCACATCTTGTATACCAACGATATTTTTTGCCATGTTGGGTGCAATAACTGCAACGGTATTGGAATCTCGTACACGCTGTTCGAGTGCTTCTCTATCTCCTCCCGTTGTTCCCATGACAAATGGAATAGTATTTTCACAATAAAAGTCTACCATGTCATGAATTGTTTTAGGAGACGTATAATCTACTGCAAGAGTTGGAAGATCAGCTAGAGGGTATTCTTTAGGAGGTAGAACAAGCACATGTGGTGCAATACCATCTTGTAAAGTTGGATCAGCATTATGAAAATGAGATCCAGAACGATTAGGACTTCCTATACCATGTAAATGCAATTTAAGATCTTCACTTTGATATACCCGTTGTGCCACGCCACTTGCCATACTGCCCGGCAATCCATTAACCATAATTTGAGGAGCTTTCATAGACTAGGCTAACAAAAGGGTATTTATGAATATTATCAACCTCCTGTACCCCAAAGCTTTTTATACGTTACTACACTCATAGACAACATGTTAGCAACACAATTTAACACCGTATCGCACAGTGGAAGATAAACATAGCTAGCAGTCTTTTCTTTAGAGAGGTATTTTACAATGGTATTTAATTCGAAATATACAAAACATTGCAGTTTCATGCGAAACACAGAAACACTAGATAATCATCCCCCAATTAAGGGTCCTGATTTTTCTAAAACCATTACACTAGAGTCTTTTACAGAGCAACTATTCCAGATGGGCTTTCAAGGAACAAATCTTGGCATGGCAATCCAACTGGTAAATCAAATGATTGCTGATGATGCAAAGATCTATATTGCAATGACAGGAAATGCTATTTCCTCAGGCATTAGAGATATCATCACACATCTGGTTAAAGAAAAAAAGATTGCAGGCATCATCACCTCATCTGCAGGTGTTGAAGAAGATATCATCAAATGTTTTAAGCCGTTTGTTGTGGGCGACTTTTCTATTCCTGGACGAACATTATTTGAAAAGGGTGTTGGAAGAATTGGAAATATACTTGCACCGTTTGATCGGTATTTACATTTTGAAGAATTCATAGACCCATTTCTAAAAAGTCTTCATGAACAATACAAAGGAAAGACCATTACTGCAAGAATTATTACTAAAGAACTAGGTCTTGCAATTAACAATGAAGAATCCTTCTTGTATTGGGCTGCAAAACATGACATTCCTGTGTATTGTCCTGCCATTCAAGATGGCGCTCTTGGAGATTTGTTCTATTTCTTCAAACAATCACATGCTGATTTTGTAATAGACATTGTAGCAGATACTAAAGAATTTGTTGATGCAACAGTAAATGAAGAAGGTAAAATAGGCGGGATCATTCTGGGTGGTGGAACGCCAAAGCATTTCCTGCTGAATTCATGCATTTTACGAGAAGGTCTTGATTATGCTGTGTATCTAACTACTGCACATGAGTTTGATGGATCTGATTCAGGCGGTAATCAAGAGGAAGCAAAGTCATGGGCAAAAATAAAAGTTGCAGCACCAAGTGTAAAAGTGGTTGCTGATTTTACACTTACATTCCCACTGCTGGTTGCTGGAACGTTTGCTAAGACATCTGCTCAACAAGTGCAGAAAGAGACTCAGACAGAATAGATCCATCCATTGCGATCTTCATGTTCAGTGTCTTAAATGATCTTGTAAGTCCTGTGACATTGTATACTGGCGTCCCATCAATAACTTGAATGAGATAGATTTTCTTGAAGAGATCTTCTGCTTTGTATTTTTCTTTGTGAATCTTTTCAAATGCGTCTTGTGCATCTGCAAGTGACAATGTTACTGCATCAGCTGCAAGTGCAGGAATAGATGTTCCAGGCATTTTGTTGACTTCTTGTGCAGGAATCATTTGAATCGGATTTTGTGTAAAGGTCACTACTTGCTCCCCATCACTATAGCCTACTTGCCAATCAAGACTGTCTTCTGGCATAAGAAATCCGTGTGCTAGGTGCCAGTTTTCGTGATCTTTTTTCCATTCTTTGAAGACATCGCTTGCTTCAATTGTTTCTACTGCTTGCGTAAATTCCATATGGTTTGAAAAGAAGGGATTGTTTAAAAATGTTTAGAGTCTTAATATGTATCCCTTAGGACCACAATTTCTTAGCACAGTTTTACCAATTTTTTGCGTTATTCCTGCAGTCTCATGAATGTGACCTGAGAAAACATAATCATATTGCTTGATATATTTCTTAATGGATTTACTGCCTGCGTGTTCTCCATACACAACATCAATATCTGTCCCATAGGGTGGCTGATGTGTGACAAGTACATTCTTATCCTTACTAAGGTGCTCTTTTGCTTCTTTTAAGAATTGCTCGCACATAGGATCAGTATAGGAAAATCCTCCACCACCATACCCTACAAGCGTAACGCCTTCAACATGCAATACTGATAAATGTAGAAAATGTAGATTGGGATATTGTTCACATAAATACGCAACCGTTTCTTCATCTTCATGATTGCCATGAATGACAAAGACATCTTTTCCTAGTTGTGCTATTTTCTTCATGATTTTTTCAATATCATTCTCAAAAATAGTCATATCTCCACAGCAAATGATAAAATCTACTTCTTGTGCTTTTTTCTTAAGCTCTTTGTATGCAGAGTCACTTCCGTGTAGATCAGTAAAGACAAGGATGTTCATGTAAAGATGATAAGAAAAAGAATTTAAAAGTGTTTCTAGTAATAGCTATAGTAATCCTCAAGAACTACGGCATCTACCATGTCAAGATCTTTTACACTATAAAACTTCCCTTGCCCTATTTCAATCATCTGTAGAGCAAGTGTTTCTCCTTCATCATCCATACCAAGGCCTACTACCGAGGTAGTAATGCCTTGTTCTTTTGCCATGGCAACTGCTTGCAAGGTTTCTTTTTTAGGATCTTTTCCCACGGTTGGAAGTCCATCGGTAAGTAAGATCAAATGTTTTGTTGCAGTTTTATCTGGAAAGAGATCAAATGACGTTTCAATCATTTGTTTCATATCTGTTTGTTGTGTTGCAGTAACATCAACAATGGTTCGTGCAAGCAGTGGAAAATTATCTGTTGGAACCACTTTTGCTTTAAGTTCTGTTTCATACACAACGAGTCCCACTTTATCTTTTGATTGCAATGCTTTATAGGCAAGTGCAAGTCCTGCTTTTTTTGCAGCTGCAATTTTTCTTCCTTTCATAGAACCTGATGCGTCAAGTGCATAGATTACATAAATGGATCCTTTTCGTTTTCTCTCAACGGTTTTAAGATCTTTAATATCAAGATGTTTATGACCTCGGCGAATTGCCGTATGAATGGATTTTTTGATATTTACATCACCATAACGATCCCCTTTTCTAAAGGGTCGTATATCTCCTTTTTCACCATACACTGCTCGTTTTTTATGTACACGCTCGCCACTAAATCCTTGACTTTCAAGTTTATCTAATTCTTGTACGAATAAATGTAGCAGAGCAAGCTCTCTTCCTTTTTCAGAAATAGATCCTCCTTTGTCAAGAAGACCTTTTGCTTTAAGATCTTCAATTTTTCTTTCTATTTGTTGGCGAAGTTCTCGCTGAAATTCAGGAATGTGAATATTTTTTTCAATATAATCAGGATTATATGAGGATAAGAGTTGCAAGATAGTTTCACCTGTAAGCTCTTTTGCCATTTGATAGTTTTGGACAAGCTTTTCCATCATAAGATCTGGATGGAAACTGCCAACACCCATATCCATACTTGATTCTAAGAGTTTTGCATCATCAACATTCTCTTTATCTGCTTCAAGCACAGAGTGCATTAATTTATCTTCAAGATGTTGAAACCCAAGGTTTCCTTGCAGTTCTTCAATTACTTCGTCAGGTCGTTTTCGGTCCTGGGAATTAGGGACCCTCCTTCGAGTCGTCTAGATGTCGTCCTTCGGACTCCATTAAGTCCCTAAATGATGCTGCAAGTAATTCATTTGGATCAGTAGAATATTTCATACTTGGTTTTAGACTAATTCGATGTGCAAGAACACTATGGTATACTGCTTTTACATCTTCAATGTTTACTACACTTCTTCCTTCAATGAGTGCTTGTGCTTGTGATCGTTCATAAAGTCCAATTGATGCTCGAACGGATGGTTTCTTTTCAATCCGTTTATCTTGTCTAAGTAATCGTACAAAACCAACCATAAGAGTGAGTAAATTATCTTCAACAGTAACAAGTTGTTTTCCACTACTTCTTACAATTTGGGATTCTACACTCATATCTTCTGGATAGCCCATATAAATAACATCAAATCGATCAAGCAGAACTTCACTTACTTTTTCAGTAGAACTATCTTCTGGGTTCATCGTTGCAATGAACACAAAGTTCGTTGGGAAGTCTACATCATAGCTACCAATGGTTGCATACCCTTCTTGGAGTACTTGAAGGAGTGCGTTTTGTAGTTTTTCTGGTGCACGGTTAAGCTCATCAAAGAAGAGCACACCGTTATTTGCTTTGAAAATTTTCCCAGGAGTAAATGCTTCTTTGCTGGTTGGACCAAATTCAAGTGCTTTAATTGGATCAATATCACCAAGTAAATCTTCAACGGTAAGATCAGGACTTCCTTGTACACGAACAAATCGATCTTCTCCTTGAGTTCCATCAACTTCAGGAAGAAGTTTTGCTACATCTTTTGCAAGGGTGGTTTTACCAACACCTGGTGCTCCAAGAATAAGTACATGTCGTTCTGAAAGTAATGCTGAAGTGAGCTGCTTTTTGATGTCATTTTGTCCAAGGATTGAAGGATATACATCCCCGCCAAGGAGCTTGTCTTGTGGAATTTTCATAGGTGAGTAGAATGAAAGGTGCGTTTATAAAAGTATCCCTATACCACTAGTATAATTACTTACGAGATGATCGTTTAGAAGTCTTTTTGGATGTTTTCTTTACTGCTTTTTTCTTCAGAGATTTTTTCTTTTGTTTAACAGAAGCAAGAAGCTCTGTCTTTTCGTCAAGACGTTCTAACTGATTTTTATGTATTCGCCGTATAAAATATGTAACCACCGCAAGCCCAATAATACTCACCACAAGAATAAATATCATCATTTGATCAGAGGGTGCTGAAAAATATTCCTGCCCTCTCACGTCCATGGTACCATAGGTGTTAAACAATGATACAAAGACGACAAAGATAATAGAGTAAAGAGAAATCCTGAGTAATCTGATCTTAGAATGAGATGAAAGCGTCACGATGGCTTAAAAGATGCTTTGAGGCTATTTAAACCTTTCGCCGATACTTTTATATAGAAGGCAATACCCCTACATACCATGGGACAACAAGAAGTATATGACTTTTTGAACGAGAAAAAAGGAGACTGGTTTACATCTAAACAAATCTCTGATGCACTTGATATTTCTATCGGTAGCATTACTGCTTGCCTCAAGAAGCTTCGAAAAACTGATACCATCAGTTACGAAATGACTGGCAACAGAAATGAATACAGATACGCAGCTAAAGAAGAAATCAAGACAAGCACAACAAAATTAAAGCGTTCTGCAACTCCGGTTACTGAAACACTTGCTGCGTAATTGCTTACGATAGTAACAAGAAACCTTTTTTTCCGATCAAAACAAATAGCGTGACAAGAACTCCTGCGAGTACTACTCCAAGAGAAAGCATCTTGCATGCCAACTTTTTCTTTATACCAAAAAACCATGCGAGTAGTGTACCAGTATAAGCACCTGTTCCTGGAAGTGGTATTGCTACAAGTAAGAATAATGCAATAGCTTCTTTTTTTGTTCCAAGATGTTTTTCTAGTTTTTCTCTACTTCGTTCTACAAGAATATGAAAAAGTTTCTGATACCATGAGAGTTTATAGAAAATATGATGAAGATATTCTAAAAAGAAATACACAATTGGAATGACTAAGAGATTTGCAACTACTGCAACAATGAATACAAGCAATGGGTGGAGTCCCATAAGAATTCCATAGGGTATTCCTCCTCGTAGTTCTATTACAGGAAGGAGACTGAGTATAAATGTTTCAAGGATTGGATTCATCGAAGCGTTATGTTCACCACTTTCTCAGTGACATAGTCATCTTTGATACGTTCTAGTATAAGATCTTTTGCATTCACATACACACGTGGAATGGTTGCATAGAGCACACCATCTTTTTCTTGCACATTGTCGTAGGTTTCTCTAAAGCTTTGTGCGTGTGCTGCAATATCTGCTGGAGGGCCTTGTTTTTCTTGCATGTCAGATAGTGTTACTTCTTTTAACACCACATACATTGTTGCTTTATCTTGATCAAACACAAGATCAGTATCTTCTACTACAAACTCATGCTGTTTGAGTGCATGAAGGATATGCTTGTATACTTTTTCAACAGCACACCCTGCAACATCAGGACGACCTTCTGGAAGAGTGATGTCAAGTACAATTGCACCTTCTGGAAGAGTAATTTCTTGTGGTGTAAAGTATGTAATTTCAGGTGATTTGAGATATGCTTTTGCAGCGTCAATGCATTGTGTGAATCGTTTCATGGAAAGTGCAGCTGCTGCATTTCTTCCTGCTTGCACAGGATCAATAACTATCAGTGGAGATACGAGTTTTGATGCATTAACATCAAAAAAGACATCTTTGTGATACTTTGCTGGATCTACAACGGTTTTCTCTTTCCATTTGGTAATTGCTTTAAGCAGTTGAGTAAAGGAACCATAGTGAATAGTAAGAATTTCAAGTACATAACCGGAGAATCCTTTGATATGTGATTCAGCACCATAGATACGTTGCGCTTTAAAGAATGCTTTTGCAAGACGAATTTGATCTTTCATGTCCTCATCTGCATTGGTTGTTACCCATGTGACATGCAAGGGAGAAATATCTGTAATATTTTCTGCATCCTTTGGATCTGTAATAGCAATAATAGGTACAACTTCAAAGATATATCCTTCTCGCGTAATTCTAAAGTAATCTCTGCTTCCATGAATGCGTTCAGGTGCATAGGATTCTAGTGATTCTTCAAGAATTTCAGAAAGTGCTTCTGTTCCTTTCTCAAAGGAGACAAATACATCAATATCAGCATTATCTGCAAGCCATGTTCCTTTACCAACAGACCCACCAAGATGAATTGAAGCGCAATCAATACGTTCTTGTAGTTCTTTTACAAAAGCATGTGCTACGTTAAGAAGTGCTTGTTGTGCATCAGATGATGGTTTTAGTTGCGCAAGAGCGTCTTGTTCTACTGTCATGATAGGAAATGGACCAAAGAAGAAGTAAAAAACAATAGAAGAATTGTTTATGCAAGAATAAATTTCTTACCTTTTGGCTTCACATCAGCTTTGATGTCATGCTTTTTTGCATATGCCTTAGCAAGTTCTTCTGTTTTGAACGTCTTAGGTCTAACTCTTGGCCGTCTTACAGCCTTATTTCGTAGTCTGATATATAATCCGGAACTCATACTACTAGGATAAAGTAGCCCTATATAAAGCTATAGATTATGGACGTCAGGGATTGTTCTCACGTCTGTAAAAAAGAAAGATATATAAACTAAATTACCAAAAAAAGAGTAGAGGTGATTACCATAGCAGATACGCCAAAAGATCTTATCATACAATATAGACAACAAGGATATCCTGACGAATCCATTAAGCAGGCACTATCTCAAGCAGGCTACACCTCACAACAAATTTTTGACGGTTTTAATCAAGCTGACGCAAGTCCTGGAGCTGCTCTTGCCTCAACGGTTGGCGGCATGGAAGCACCTACTCAGGATACGTATTCTGGACGAGACAATACAGAAGCGATTGCTGAATCAGTTGTTGAAGAAAAATGGAAAGAACTTGAAACAAAACTGCGACCGCTTCTTGAGTGGAAAGAAAAAGCAGACATTAGAATTACACGAATTGAGCAAGAAATTACTGGTATTAAAGAAAACTTTGACAAATTACACGAAGGCGTACTTGGCAAAATCAGCGAATATGATACTAATTTACAGGACGTAGGCAGTTCCATTAAAGCAATGGACAAAGTGATGAAAGAAGTACTTCCTGAGCTTAATGAGAGTGTAAATAGACTGAGTAGAATTTCTAAGAAGTAAGTGTAAATTTACAACTTTCAATAATTAATTGAAATAACGTATTAGCTAACTGGCCTTTGGCCCCTGCGTTATCAGAAGCACTGCAAATGCGCTAATCACCAGTACAAAGAATACACCTAAGACTTTTGGGTGAAAGATAACATCTCGAATACTACTATCAAGATCCTCACCTTCTCCACTGCCTCTATCTGCAATATCTTCACCAAATACTTGAGAAAATACAAACATCACAATGAAAATAGCAATGACAAACACACCCCAGTTAATAACCTTATCACCCTTAATGTAATCAAGCATATTCTCGCCATGACCAATTGCCATAAAGCCAAATAAGAACAAGAATAAAAGAATTGCAAAAACAACAAAGAATGGTGCTGCAATAGTTACAAACGCAGTCAAGTTTGGCACAAACAAGACAAGGAATGCACATGCAAGAGCCGCTACACCATACAAACTTTTTTGATCACCAAATGGCTGTGCTTTAAGTAAAATCCCATACACGAAAACAAATACTAAAAGAAAAACAAAGAGTGGGCCAAAGTGTTCAAACAGCCCTATATCGAGTATGGAAGCCATGGTAATCTATTTGTTCAGATTACCCTTCAAGACATCCTTGATTTCGTCATCGGAAAGACCCATACGTTCAAGTTGTCCATATGATGGCATTTTCTTCTTCTCTTCATCTCCGGTTACATACGCAATGATGAGCCCAAAGACAATGATAATGACCAATAGTGCTTGAATATCAGGATCAGCAAACCAACTTAAAATTGGGAAGTTTGCTAAAAAGCCTGTGCCATATCCAAAGTTCACATTGTCAAGGAAGATAGCACCTACGATAATAAGTGCAATCCATCTAATCCAACTCACATATCGTGAAAAGGTTGTGTCCTTGTTGTGTGATGTTGATGAGATCAGTACAATCGTCAAAAACACTGCAACGATAAGCATAACAATTTGTGGAACTGAATTATTGATAATTTCAACAACGTCCGCTCCCGGTGGGTATGAACCCGTTACGTGCGGAATAACCGCCATCAAGGAAAGAACAGCAGAAATAACGATTCTGAACTTCTTTCCCTCTTTGCCCTTGATTTGTGGGACAAAATTACTTACTGCATATATAATTGTAAACAGTAGTGCAAATGGTAATAAAACATCTGTGACGCCTAGGGAATCTAGACGGATAATTGCATCTTGTAGTGCCATAGTAGGTATCCTCGCTTTTTTTAGTATTTAAACTTTTTCATTCTATTCGTCGCTAAGACGAATCATCTCCACTATCACTTTTAGGTTCTTTGGTAATATAGACCACCAGTCCACCAAGAACAAGGAGTAGGATTACAGAGCCAACAAAGGCACTATCGTAATTATTTGTAATAAAATCAAACACGATTTCAAGCCATGAACATGGCGTTTCATCTGGACACACGTCCGCATCCGATGATTTGAGTGCATTTAGGAAAATCAAGCACACACCAAGGAACATAATAATCATAAAAACCACCTTAAAGAAACTTTTATCTTTAAGGAAAATTCCATTTTTCATATCTTCTGGATTCGTAAAACTTCCAAGAAGCATAAGGAATGAAATTGCAAGGAAGAGTAATAGTACAATATTTGCAGCTGCCTCATTAATGGTTGCAACAAGATTTGCACTTGCAACCACAAGAAACCCAAGTACAAATGCAACCATGGCATTCAAATTACGTCGTGGCATCACTTCGCCATTAATTGTTTCAGTACCTAGTACCTTGGTTTTATCAAGAATTGCGAACACTATTGTAAATACCAGTAAAAATGGAAGAAGTACATCATAGAGTCCTAGTTTATCTAAAAACTCAATTGCAACGCCAAACACTGTCTCAGCCATAGTTACAAACCGACAATTGAGTATTTAAACATTTCGTTTGTCTTCCTCTATTTCTAATCATTCGTAGAGAGGATGGGAACTTATATAAACTCTCAAATATCAAGAACACACATGAAATCACTCCAAACAGCATATGAAAAGGAAGACAAAGCAAGAGAATCAGTGATCTTGCTCTCAAGAGATATTATCAAACAAAGTAAAAAAATTATTTCACATGTACACAAACAAGAAATCGATGCTGCACGAAAGCTCGTTCCTGCAATTGAGAAGAGTATTAAAGAAATTACCAAAAGCTATGGCATTTCGCAAACTGGTTCATTTGATGTTGCAATGCAAGAATATGTTGAAGCAATTTTGTATCTTGAATACGTGGCAACAGGAAAACTTCTTCCTCACACGAAATTTGATTGTTCACCAAGTAATTACATCATGGGACTATGTGATGTGGTTGGAGAACTTCAACGAAGAGCAGTGATGCAAATTGCAGCAGGCAACACTGATGAGATTAAAAAAATCTACAAAGATGTTGAGCAAGTGTATACGGGACTGCTTGATATTAGCATGAGAGGAGAGATGCGAAAGAAATTCGACAGTCTCAAATACATCATGATTCGAATGGAAGAGATGCTCATGCAACTTAAATTAAAAGAATGATTACCGTAATTCTTATTGAACCTAGCATTGAAGGAAATATTGGTGCTATTGCACGTTCCATGAAAAATTTTGGATTTGGTAATCTTGTGATTGTCAATCCACAATGCAAGATTGGTCAAGAAGCAAAAAACAGAGCAAAGCATGCACAAGATGTACTAAAGAAAGCAAAAGTACTCAAAACCTGGCCAAAGATGGACCATTATATTGGCACAACAGGTAAACTAGGTGGAGACTACAATATTGCGCGAACACCCTACACACCAGATCAACTTCGATCAGCACTTCCCACAAAAGGAAAAATTGGACTTGTGTTTGGAAGAGAAAGCTCAGGTCTTACCAATGATGAAATAGATAAGTGTGATTTTCTTGTAACTATTCCTGCAAATAAAGCGTATCCCATCATGAACCTTTCACATGCAGTTACCATTTTATTGTATGAACTCAGCAAAAAAAAGGATTCCACTACTCAATTCACACCAGCTGGCGCAAAGGAAAAAGAACAACTGCAAAAAAGCGTGAATGCACTTATTGATAAAACTCCTGCAGTAAATGAGAAGCGTAAAGAAAATCAACGGCTCATTTGGAAAAAGATCATTGGTTCATCATTCTTAACCAAACGTGAAGCAAACACGCTACTTGGATTTTTTAGAAAGCTTTGAGTAATAGGTTTTCACTTCAGGCGAAATAGATGCACGTCCTTGTGGACCAAGACAGTAATAGATACGTTCTGCCTTATCGCCCCAGGAATA
This sequence comes from uncultured Methanosarcinales archaeon, assembly GCA_964544335.1. Classification (GTDB taxonomy): domain Archaea; phylum Nanobdellota; class Nanobdellia; order Woesearchaeales; family JABIAG01; genus CAZJAJ01. The sequence continues at coordinate 272,274 of CAZJAJ010000001.1, forward strand.
GTCGCCCTTCTCATCTTTTATTTCAGTAAGTTCAATTTCACCAAGGGCAACACCTTTTTTGAGATGATAATAGATGGAACGCATGTGCACAGCACCAAAGATGCCTACATAGTTCTTGTAAATCTCATATCCATACGATTCAGGCTTCATTTTCAGTAGTTGGAGAATACGTTCTCTGATAACTGACTTCGTTGGCCGCCCTCGTGATTCCTTCTTCATACGTGTATGAAATCCAATAGCTATATATACTTTATTACAGCCCAAAATGAGATGTTATTATTCGTAGTATCACAAGAAGATATTGATCTTGCCTCAACCGAAATCATCAGATATCTGCACCTAGAAGATGCAGAGATCAAAGATCACTTTCTCTTAACCAATAAACGATACAGTAATCGCATGAAGGAACTGGCATATACGCGAAAAATATGCAAACTTCTGTTTCGATGTAAGAAAAAAGATGTTGAAGCAGAAATAAAACGATTCAATTTCAACAAACACTACAAAAAAGACTTTTCTCTAAGAGTTCCGCAACTTACTCGTTTAGAAGTACCACTGGGTGGAAAGATATACGATCGTTTGCAGAATCCAAAAACCAATCTAAAAAAAGCAACAACACAATTTGAATTATACTTTAGCAAAGATGAAGCATTCATGACACTTCTGCTTGCTGACGTGCAACATGATTTCAATGCACGAAAGTCACACAATAGACCTGAACACCATCCTACGGCACTGCAACCAAAACTCGCACGAGCAATGGTGAATATGCTTGGCACAAAAGGAACAGTGTATGATCCTATGTGTGGTGCAGGCGGCATTCTTCTTGAAGCAGGTCTCATGGGTCATAAAGTGGTGGGCTATGACATTGATTGGAAGATGCGCAATAGAAGTAGAATTAATCTCAAGCATTATGGTGTAAAAGACTTTGAAGTGACGCAAAGAGATGCAACACGGGTAAAGCACATGCCGTACTTTGCCATGGACTTTCCTTACGGTAAAAACACGCATGATGTGAATTTAGATCTACTTGCCAATGCATTTTTCAAAGATTTGAAGTTTACACGAGCAGCCGTTGGCTTTCCTTCATTCTATGACTACAAAAAGATGCTCAAGAAGTATGGCATTATCATTGAAAAAGAGTTCACCATCTATCTGCATCAGAAATTTGATAGAAAGATTGTGTTGATTAGGAAAAACGCTTAATTATTTCTTGTGTGTTATGGTAGAAAAAATGATTTAAACAACGAACACCATAAATATGCATATCAGTTAAAGCACCTAACACAAAACCAACTGTTGCACCTTCTAAGACATCACCACCCGATACATAATAATATGCACTAGAACATATAGATCCAACAATCGCTCCTCTTGTCAAATGTTTAGGAACACGACTCCAACACTTTAAACTATTATATATTCCATTACGTAAATGCTCTCCTGCAGATACAGTAAATGTAGGTTTAAATTCTATGCCTTCTAAGTCTTTTAACGGATTACAATAGTCCACCAAATCATCTAAGCCACCATACATAAAATAATAAAATAAATGAAGAATAAAAATATTTCCTACTTCTTCTTTCTACCTTTCAGCTTCTTTTCCTGCTCAGCAATACGAAGCCACGTCTTTAAAACAGTATCCGGATTCAAACTAATCGTATCAATACCTTCACGTACTAAGAATTCTGCAAACTCAGGGTGATCTGATGGCGCTTGACCGCAGATCCCAATATATTTACCATTCTTGTGCGCTTTCTTGATCACGGTTCGCACCAGTTCTTTTACTGCTTCATTTCGCTCATCATACACGTGAGCAACCAGCTGTGAATCACGATCAACACCAAGTGTTAGCTGCGTTAAATCGTTTGATCCAATACTAAAGCCATCAAAGATTTTAGAAAATTCATCAGCAAGAATCACATTAGATGGGATTTCACACATCACGTATATTTCCCAACCATTCTTCCCGCCACGTTTAATACCATTTTCTGCCATTACTTTCTGTACTTTCTTACCTTCTTCCACCGTTCGGCAGAATGGAATCATGAGTTTAACATTATCAAGACCAAATTCATTTCGCACTTTTTTCATTGCTTGACATTCAAGCGCAAATGCTTTCTTGTAATTTGGATCGTAGTATCGTGAAGCACCTCTCCACCCAATCATTGGATTGTCTTCAGTTGGTTCAAATGCTTGACCACCAATAAGTGATGCGTATTCGTTAGACTTGAAATCACTCATACGAACAATCACAGGTTTTGGATAGAATGCAGCTGCCAAGGTACCAACGCCTCGTGCAAGTTGATCTACAAAGAATTGTTTTTTATCTTTATATCCTTTAGTAAGCTGATCAATTTCTTTTTTAGCTTTTTTATCTTTCAGCGTATTGTATTCAATAAGCGCTCTTGGGTGTATTCTAATATATGAATTGATGATGAACTCTTCACGTGCAAGACCAACACCTTGGTTTGGAATAAAACTAAAGTTAAATGCTTCATCAGGGTTTCCAACAATCATCATAACTTTTGTTTTTGTCTTAGGAAGCTTCTTTAGATTGGTAGTTTCAATCTTAAAACTAAGTGCGCCATCATACACAAATCCATCTTCTCCTTCAGCGCAAGAAACCGTAACTTTCTTTCCCGTCTTAACAACTTCAGTTGCACTATTGGTTCCAACTACACAAGGAATACCAAGTTCACGTGAAATAATAGCAGCGTGGCACGTACGACCACCTCTGTTAGTTACAATTGCAGAAGCAATCTTCATGATCGGTTCCCAGTCAGGATCAGTCATATCTGTAACCAGCACTTCCCCTTTCTTGAATTTGTGAATATCTTTTGAATCTTTGATAACGTGTGCTTTTCCTTTTCCAATTCTAGCACCAACTGATTTACCTTGAATGAGCACCTTACCTCGCTTTGCAAGTTTGTAGGTTTCAAGTACATTCATATCTTTTTGAGAGGCAACCGTTTCAGGACGTGCTTGTACAATAAAGAGTTTGCCTGTTTTTCCATCTTTTGCCCACTCCATATCCATAGGTGTGTACTTTTTTCGTTTAGCAGTGTAATGATCTTCAATAATTGCAGCCCATTTTGCAAGTGTTAATACTTCATCTTCAGTAAGTGCAAATTGTTCTCGCTGTGCTTGTGGAACTGGAACATTTTTCGTAAATGATTTACCATCATGAGAATAAATCATCTTGATCTTTTTCTCACCCACACTTTTCTTAATGATGGGTTTGAATCCTTTCTTGAGTGTTGGCTTGAATACATAATACTCATCTGGGTTTACAGCACCCTGTACTACATTTTCACCAAGACCATACGCTGCAGTAATAAATGCTGCATCCTTAAATCCAGATTCAGTATCGATACTAAACATCACACCAGAACAAGCAAGGTCTGATCGAACCATTTTTTGTACACCAATAGACAAATACACTTTAAAGTGATCAAATCCTTTATCCTGACGATAGGAAATTGCTCTATTCGTAAATAATGATGCAAAACAATTCTTACATGCATCAATAAGATTATCAACGCCATGAATGTTCAAATAGGTTTCTTGCTGTCCTGCAAAAGAAGCGGTTGGTAAGTCTTCTGCGGTTGCACTTGAACGAACAGCAACATCAACACCCTTCCCGTATTCCTTTTCCATTTTCTTGTATGCTTTTTCAATTTCAGCACGAAGATCAGCAGGAAATTCAAGACTTCGAATAAGAGTTCGTACTTTTTTACCACGTTCTTGTAGATTTCGAATATTATGGGTGTTAAGATCTTTGAGAATTTTTTTGATTTTTTCTTCTGCGCCAGAAGTTTCAAGTAAATATCGGTATGCAAATGCAGTAACAGCAAATCCATTGGGTACAGCAACTTTTTTCTTGGTAAGGTTACGATACATCTCTCCAAGTGATGCATTTTTTCCTCCAACAAGCGGCACATCCTCAATGCCAAGTTCGTTAAACCATAGAATATATCTATTTGACCGTTTTCTCATACAACATTCACCCCTTTTTCCCGCAGATACGGTAATAAAACCCCAGTTTTATACTATTTAAATGTTGCTGTTTAATTCTCGAAGTTCTGGTGTTCTCTCCTCGAATTCGAGTTTGTCATTAAATAAGAAAAATTTCTTTGGCATAAATTGTGGTTTCTTAAATCCAAGCTGTTTGAGATAAGGTGTTTCTTTAAGACTTATTTTACCAACATACAGATCTTCAAGTGTTCCACCTTTCTTCATGTAATTAGTCACTTCATAGTACCCTTTGAGATATACCGCATCTTTGGTAAAGCCACCTTCACATTGTGTGTGGGAAAGTCCACGTTTTGCTCGCATAGTAAGACTAAGGGCTTCTTTATCTGGAAAAAATCGTTTTAATTCACGATACGTCTTATCAAAACTCGATGTTTGCGCAACATGCACGGCAATCACACGTCCTGCATAGTTTTTCAAACGAAGTTGCGTGAGTAAACCAAATCGCATTTCATTATAGGCTGCAAGTCCTTCTTCTGTAGTAATATAGTTGGCAACACCATGGCCAAATACTTTGAGCGGATGTTTAATGGCATTTTCATATCTAAAGAGATGTGTTCCTACTTCGTGAACAATAAGACGATTAAGAAATGCCTTTGTATAGCGTTGATTCTTTTTTAGCACAATTTCTTGGTGCGGGCCTGAAACGCTTGCGCTATTAACAAGATCTGCACGTTTGATTTTATACTTAAATCCAAGATGATCAAAATTTTTCTTAAAGAGTTGACGAACTTTTTTATCAGGAACATAGGTATTCTTCTGTTTTACTTGAGGCAACTTTTCTTGAACAATTTCATATGCTTTATTTACAAGCTTTCGATCAGGCAAAGGATATGCTTTCTTACTTACTTGCGTGAAATCAAAACATCCAACAAGTGAAAGTAAGTCAATTTTATGTATCATGTCCATTTGTTTTTCTTGCATCACCGTTTCAATGATTTCTTTATCTTCAAATTTAATTGAAGACACTTCACGCCTCATTTTCAATAAATCAATGTGTGGATCTGCATATTTGAACACAGGATTTTTCACTTTTCCTAAAAGCACTTGTCTTGTCACAGAAGATGCATTTATCGGGTTGAGTAAATGAAATTGAAGAATTCGTGAGGCATCATGGAAGATCTTATCTGCCGTCTTGATGTCCTTACTAAATTTCATAATTTTTACTAAAATTAGGGGTATAAAAATATTGTTCTAATGCACAAGGAGGAAATTCTAGTAATCTAATCGTTTAATGGTTTTACCAACACTCATTCCACCATATAATCGGTAAAAAATCATGCCTTTATCTATAGTAAGAGAAGGCATGGGAAGAGCTAGTTTTTGTGCAATACATGCTGCAATAATATTTGCACCTGCCATAGTGCTCATCACCATTGTTCCCTGTATTCGAGGATTACATTCAAGTGCTTTTACTTGACCATTCTCATCTGCTTTGAATTGAAAACCAAACACAGTAGTAAGGCCTAGTGCTCGTGTTAGTTTCTTAGAATATTCTTCAATTTCTTTATGTTCAACTACTTTGCCAACTGTAGTAAGACCATTTTTTGTTTCCACACGTTCACGAACAACATACAACTCGTGGTCTGGGATACACAAGCCATCAACAGTATACTCTTCACCAGGAAGAAATTCTGATACAATGAGTGGTGCGAATTTATCTCCTATAATGGAATGAAGATTTGAGAGTGTTGTTTCGGGATGATCGGGTCTATGAGATGAGAACATACGTCTAAAGTTTACTCGTTTGTTAAGAATTCTAAAGCCTCTTGAACCAGATCCTTCAACTGGCTTTACTACCACTTTTTTTGCAGGATATCCGAGTTGATACACAAATTCTTTTAGCTCTTTATACGTTGATGCCACATGATATTCCCCTACAGGGATATTGAGTTCTTTGCAAAGTGAAAGAAATGCTAATTTTGACTCAGATGTCTTAATTGATTCTGCACTTGAAGAAAGAATGGAGATACCTTGCCCTACAAACAACGATTCGTTTTCCATGAAGAGGATACGTTCTGAAATACTATGTGGAATTACAATAGATGATGATTCTTTTTTGCAAATGTCAATCACACGTTGTATATATCCTTCTGCACTACGGTCTTCTGTGTACACACCATCAAGAAGGTGCTTGTCATACGAATGTGATGCATCAATACCAATGATTCTACAATCAAATGCTTCTCGCAAACTATGAAGTGTTCCAACACACGTTGGGCTACTGGTATGTGTAACTACAATCGTCAGAGTCATTTCTTTAGTATTCCCTTTAAAAGTCCAATGTGAAAAAGTTTATCGCCTTGTGCAACTTGTGGAAACACATTCACTCCAAGAAGAATGCCATCATGTTCATTCACGTAGTCTGCTAGGTGATTGCCAAGTACATCAGAGACACTACCCAGGACATCTCCTTTTTTCACATCTGAAAGCAACTCGTATAAAGGAGTCGAATAACCGCCTCTTGGACACATTTGCCAAGTACTTGTGGAACATACACGAGGCATGTGCTCTGGCGTAGTACCATTAATGATGTTCTTAATTCCTTTCAAACACTGCTCTACTTTTTCTTTTTGTAGAGAAAGCGCATTGCCTATTTCAACAGTGATTGATGGACAATTATGTTTTGCAAATACACCACGCAATGTTGTTGGTGTTGGCGGATGATCAATGACTACATCAACTCCAAGTGCCATAGCATAAGCCTTTACATCTGCATGAGATAAATCTGCGTACGCAAATACACAACTATCAAGATGTTTTCGTTCACTATGTAGATCAATATGCACATCACATGGCAGAAGAATTTCCTTGAGGAGTTGCTGTTGATACCCGTGTGAAGGTAATTTATTTTTCGTAGTACCCATGATGTGATTTAGATCTATACCATCACTAAAATAACGATCCTGTGATAGATATCCAGGAGTATTGCATACGGGAAAGCAAATAAGTCTTCCAGGAAATGTATTCACATCGATCTGCGAGAGTAATTCATGAATGACCTTCTGACCATTGAGTTCATCACCATGAATTCCTGATGTAAGAACAATAGTTTTACCAGCAAGTGCTCCTTGAATATAGATGAATGGAAGTTCAATAGGTTTAGTCATCACATCCTCGCCAATTGGGATAAATCCTTTTGAGATTCGAGGGGTACTATCTTCCATAAATGCATCTAAAAATGCCATGAGCGTGGCATGAAGATTTTCCTTATAAAGTTATTCCATAACACCTCAAAGAATGGATAAACAGGGAACATAATACTTATTAAGTAGCATTCCAGAGGCATGTCATGACAAAGCGATTACGATTTGGAACAGGCGGAGCGCCAATGTCCACGCCTTCTCGAAATACCATCGAAGGTCTACATGAACTCAAAAGACTTGGACTTGAAAATCTAGAACTTGAGTTTGTACAAAATGTCTTTCTTAATGATAAGTCTGCGCCTGAAGTAAAGAAGGTTGCAGAAGAAAATGACATCGCTCTTACAGCGCATGGATCATACTATATTAATCTTAATTCCAAGGAAGAAAAAAAGATCGAAGCATCAAAGAAACGTATTTTTTCTGGAGCAAAGATGGCAGATAAAGCAGGTGCTCGCTCAATCACATTTCATCCAGCATTTAATCATGGCATGGATCCTGAAACAGTCTACAAAAATGCAAAAAAACATCTCATTCAAGTACGAGATGAGTGTAAAGATGCGGGTATGAAAATTATGCTTCGTCCTGAAACAACAGGAAAGGGAACACAGTTTGGACACTTCAAAGAACTGACCAAACTTGGCGCAGAAACAGGATGCCTTCCATGTATTGACTTTGCACACATTCACGCACGAGAACAAAAATGGAACACACCTGAAGAATTTCACGATATCCTTGCACATTTAGAAAAAGAACTTGACATCATTAAGAACATGCATATTCACATGTCTGGTATTAACTATGGAGAAAAGGGTGAGAAAAATCACTTACTACTAGAAGAATCAGATTTTAGATGGAAAGAACTCCTTAAGACGTGGAAAGAATTTGACATTAAAGGTGTGGTGGTATGTGAAAGTCCAATCATGGAAAAGGACGCTAAACTGATGCAAGACTTCTACAAAACACTATGAACACCAAACGCGCACTCAAACAATTAGATGCACTATACACACATGGAAATAATGAAGAGCGTCTTGCTGCACAGCACTGGAAAGAAGAGTGGCAAACACTCATCTCTATTCTACTTTCTGCTCGGACTCGAGATGATGTCACCATTCCTGTTGCAGAGAAGTTATTCACACACTATCCAACACTTGAACAAATAGCAAATGCATCACAAGAAGAGATTGAAAAAACCATTAAGTCCATTAATTTTTTTAGAAATAAATCAAAGAATGTAAGGATGTGTGCAAAAGCACTTGTAGAGAACTTTGATGGAAAGGTCCCACACAATGTAGATGACATGATTACGCTGCCTGGCGTTGGAAGAAAAACTGCAAACGTCTTCTTAAGCGAGTATGGATATCATGCCATAGGTGTTGACACCCATGTTGCACGTGTTTCCTATAAACTTGGATGGACCACAAGTAGAGACGATCCGGTTAAAATAGAAAAAGAACTTGAAGCATTATTTCCACAAGAGAAGTGGTCTGATGTGAACAACACATTAGTTCGCTTTGGACGTAATAACCGTGGAAAGAAAGAAGATAGTATTCTTGAAGATATTAAAAAAATCTAGGCAAATTGCTTGAGTAAATCAGAAACAGTTTTTGGTTGCACAAAAGGCAGGCATCTATCCGTATCTGTTTTGATCACCGTTGATCCTTTCATGTGATCGCCAAGTTCCTTAAAGCACCAATACGGCAGGACTTGATCAGATCGATTTTGAACAATAAGCGTTGGGGCTTTGATGTTCTTGTAATGGATCTTGTGAGCAAGCATAAGTCTTTCTCCTTGAGCAAATGTCTGCGATGAACTTGCATGCACCATTTCATGCATTACGTGAGGATGAGGAGCGTTACCAAGTCGTGAAAAATCTGCATTTGCATGCCAAGAAAAAGCATCAGATAATTTTGAAAGTAAAGATACAGAAGGCATTGATAAAAACGTAAGCGGGTTATTCACTCGGCTTCCTTTGAATTCATGTTCATCATTGAGTAGAACAAGTTTCTCAACTTTTTTAGGACGAGTTTCTGCATATTTGAGTGCAAGAAATGCGCCAAAGGCATGACCAACGAGTGTTGCTTGCTTTAGTCCGTGTTTTGTAAGTAAACTATCAATATCCTCAAGGAGTTTCTTGAGTGAGAATACACCTTGCCCGCTGCTGCCATGATTTCTCAGATCAGGTGCAAGACTTTGATAGTTCTTCCCTAAAGAGGAGATCGTATCTGCAAAAACTGAGGCATTTTTTCCAAGGCCATGTAAGAATACGAGCGGTTTTCCCTTTCCCGTCTTAGAATATGAGATTTGAACACCATCACTCGTCGTAAAAAACATAGTTTTACTACTCTAATTACTCATTTAAATATTTAGTGGTCACTGGACAACCATCACGACAATATTTAAAAGAAACTAAGATGAAGATAAACTATGACCCTAAAAGTACTTTCCCCATCATCTATTAACACGTATAAACAGTGTCCTAGAAAGTACTTCTATCAATATATCATGAAGTTACCAACAAAGCCAAGTATTCACTTGGTACGTGGTTCTGCTGTTCATGACGCACTTGAGAAATTCTTTGAAATTAATCCAGAAAACCTATCAACTGAGAATTACGCATTCGAAATGAAGACAATGATTCTTGATTTCTTTGGTCAATCATGGCAGTCTCGTAAAGGTGAGCTTGCAAAGCTTGATATGAACCTACATGATCAAATTTTCTACTACAATGAAAGTAAGAAAATGCTCTCAGACTGGTGTGAAGATTTTATTCGAAAACTCCAAGGACAAATTACTAAACGAGGATCACTTAAAGAAGCATTCAAGTATCTTGCGCCCGTTACAGAAAAGCGATATGTCTCAACACAAGATTCTGTGCAAGGATTTATTGATGCCATTCATCATTATGAAGATGGAGTGCATATTCTAGATTACAAAACATCAAAAAAAGACACCATGACTACTGCATACAAACTCCAACTTGCCATTTATGCACTGCTGTATCAAGTTGAACATGGTACTCAACCAAAAGCAGTTGGCATTCACTTTCTTAAATTTGGAGAACAATACCTTGAAGTGGATCAAAACTTCATCGACTATGCACGAGAAGAAATCAAAAAGGTATTTGCTGCTACACGTTCTACAGAAATGAGTGATTACAAGAAGAACATCACCCCTTTGTGTAAGTGGTCAACCGGCCAGTGTGACTTCTATGAAACCTGCATCAAGCATGATTGAAAATGGAAGGAAAAATCTATTTCTAATACACTTCAATATACAATTGTCTTTCTAAATCCTTGTCTTTTGGGTCATATCCATTAGCACCCAACCATGCTCTTGATCCATATTTAATTTCAACGAGTTTTTTTGCTTTATCAAAAGATAAATTTCTTTTTTCTAATTCTTCAGTAATATACCTTAAAGCAATATTAAATGATCCCATTACCCTGTTATACTCTTCATTATTTTTATGTTTTAATTCCAATATTTTTTTTTGAAAAAGTATATCACCTACTTCAAGTAATAATTCAATTTCATTATTTCTAGTTGGATTTTGATCATATCTATCTAAAGCTTCAATAACTTCTGCAAATTCAGTATCGACCTTTTTTCTTTTTCTTTTGTCAAAATATTGAGCTTCAAAAAAATTGGGACCATGATAATTATGACCCAGAGTTCTAACAAGAATCCCTTCATCTCCAGTTATATTTCTTGGTTTTCTTGTTGAATAAATTGTTAAAATTGTAGATTCTAAACTACCTATTGAATTTCGTAATTGAGAGAGTTGTTCTTCATTCAAATAATCCACTATTGTCATGTACGGGGTATCCAAATAATCTATTTAAAGCTAGTGTTCTATAAAACTATTTAAACCAATTTACTCGTATGAATCCATGCAAAAGGTAACTACTGCAGATATCGTCGATAACCATGCAGAAAAGTATATAAAGTCTCACAGAACCATAGAGTCATGATTAGCGCAAAAGAACTCAAGCAAAAATACATTGCATTTTTCACATCAAAAGGACATGAAGAGATTCCATCAGCTTCCATTCTGCCACAAAATGATCCTACTGTTCTCTTTACTACAGCAGGTATGCAACCACTCGTTCCATTTTTACTTGGACAGGCACATCCAAAAGGTAAACGACTAGTTGACGCACAAAAATGTATGCGAACAGGTGACATTGAAGAAGTAGGTGACACCACACATCACACCTTCTTTGAGATGCTTGGCAACTGGAGTCTTGGCGATTATTTCAAAAAAGAAACACTTGAGTGGGCATTTGAATTTCTCACAAAAGAACTCAACATTCCAATTGAGAAACTCGCAGTAACCGTATACGAGGGAGATGACACCGTTCCAAAAGATGAAGAATCTGTTGAGATTTGGAAAGGCCTTGGTATTCCACAAGAACGCATTTCATACCTAGGAAGAGAAGATAACTGGTGGGGACCTGCAGGACAAACAGGACCATGTGGACCTGACAGTGAAATCTTTTATTGGACCGGAGATGAACCAGCACCTGCAAAACACGATGCTGAAGATGAACGATGGGTTGAAATTTGGAATTGTGTATTTATGCAGTACAATAAAGACAAAGACGGTAACTTTACCCCACTTGAACAAAAAAATGTAGACACCGGCATGGGGCTTGAACGTGTTGCAGCAGTACTACAAGGACATAGCGATAATTACAAAACAGACTTATTCACATCCATTATTGCAAAGATTGAATCACTCTCAGGAAAATCATATGACGATGAACATAAACGATCTATGCGAATCATTGCTGATCACATAAAAGCAGCAACCATGGTACTTGGAGAGAACAAAGGCGTAGTGCCAAGCAATGTAGATCAAGGATATATTCTTCGAAGACTGATTAGAAGAGCAATCAGGCACGCAAGAATGCTGGGCATTGAAGGTAACTTTACTGCAGAGATTGCAAAAGAAGTGATGAAACTCTATCCAGAGTATCACCTTGAAGAACATAAAGATCACATCATTACTGAACTTGGCAATGAAGAAGAAAAATTCTCAAAAACACTCCAACAAGGACTTAAAGAATTTGAAAAACTCACTGAAGGAAAAGACACACTTTCAGGAGAAGAAACATTCCTATTATTCCAAAGTTATGGGTTCCCTCTTGAAATGACTCAAGAACTTGCAGAAGAAAAAAGCATTACTGTTGATGTGGATGGATTTACTAAAGCATATGAAACACATCAAGAAAAATCACGTGCAGGCGCTGAGCAAAAATTCAAAGGTGGCCTTGCAGACGATAGCGTAGAAACAACACGACTGCACACTGCAACACATTTACTTAATCAAGCACTACGAGAAGTACTTGGTCCTGAAGTAAAACAAAAAGGATCTAATATTACCAAAGAACGACTTCGATTTGATTTTAACTTTGATAGAAAACTCACAGATGAAGAGAAAAAAGCTGTTGAGGATAAAGTCAATCAATGGATTGAAGAAGGTATTGAAGTAGTACGAACAGAAATGCCACTTACAGAAGCACTCGACAGTGGGGCACAATCTGAATTTGGTGCAAAATACCCCGATACTGTTTCAGTCTACACCATGGGACATGCAAGCAAAGAAATTTGTATGGGACCTCACGTGCATAACACTAAAGAACTAGGGCATTTTAAGATCAAAAAAGAAGAGTCTTCTGCTTCTGGCATTAGACGAATAAAGGCAATTTTAGAATGAATATTTTCTTAGTACGACACGGACAAACAAACGACAATAGAGATCATTTACACTCTCACCCTGAACGTAGCGTGCTTACTGATCTGGGCATTCAACAAGCAGAAAAAACTGCAAAGCGAATGCTCTGTGAAGACATTGATGAATACATTATTAGCACGACAACACGAACACGCCAAACTGCAAAACCTATTTTTATGCAAACAAGCGCAGATATCTCATTTAATGCAAACATCCAAGAAATCATTTTTGGAAAGTATGCAGGAACTCCTTCAGAAACACTCATCAAAGATCAAGAAACATCAGGTGTTGATTACTATGACTTTGTACCAGAAGGGGGTGAATCTAGGAATCAATTCAAGAAACGAGTAATTGATGAATTTCACAAGATTCTAGAAGGAAAAAAAGGAAAGAACATTTGTCTCATCTGTCATGGTGGTGTCATCAGAGTACTTCTAGGGCACGTATTTACCAATCCATATAATGATGAAACCTACAGAAGCAATAACTGTTCTGTAAGCTTGATTAAAGTTACAAATGAAGGACCTGAACTCATCTATGCAAATAACACAGATCACCTCAGTCCTGAAGACATGGGCGAAACGCATCAAGAATAAAATCTAAAATAATTTTTCCATAATATCTTGCATGTACAAAATCATTGCTTGTGCTTGCGCTCTACTAGGATAGAATGTTTGCTGTTTCTTGTGTACAGAAAAGATCCGTACTTGATTAATTAAATGAATTTGCTGTGTAAGACCAGGATCAAGTGCAATATCTTTTTCTTTCATTTTAGCAATAAGATTTCCAAGACCAATTCCTGGACTTTTTTCAAGAAGATCATTTTGTGTTATTTCAAAGTATTTTCTGTGGAGCAATACTTCTAGAATACGTCCACATAAAATGGCAACACTTCTATGACATCCTGCCGCCATACATTTTTGTATTTCATTAATATCTGCTTCTATGTCACCAAATACATCTGATGGAATTGATGCCGGAATGGATATCTTTTGCGTCTCTTCAATACGAAGCTTTTGTGTAAGATGAAGTATTTGATTTACGCTCAAGTAGAATTTTTCATTATCTTCTGTGTCAAGACTTTGAATGGCTGCTCGCAATTGTAGTAATTCCTCTTCTTGACCGCTTTCAAGATTAAGATTCTTTGCAGCAACACCAAGTGAACGAATAGTATTTTGCAGTCCCTGAAGAACAAGATTTTGCTTGCTTTTTTCAAAATCAAGAGAAGGCATGATGGTTTTTGTAATCTTAATTTCCTGATCTTTTAGTTGCTGTGTGTAATTCTTAAGACGTTCTACTTCTTTTTTAAAATCCATACCTTACTTTGAGAAAAACGTGTTTTAAAGCTTTTCCATACTCAAGAGCGTAAACTAAAAATCAAAGAGTTTTGTTTGCTGCTTAGAGAGTGTTATAAGCTGACTTTTGGCAATAAAGTTAGATATATCGATATTGAATTGTTCCAAAATGATACGTTTTGCTTCTGCAATGAACTCTTCTCGTTTGTAGCATGTAAATGGTTGCGTATGAAGTGCTTTTCTAGTAGCTTCTCGTGTTACCCACACCCCAAGTGGTGCGGTGTATTCTGGTGTTATGAAACGAAAAGCAACAGCAAGACCTTGTCGTTTAAGTTGCTTGAAATGTTCTGTTACTGCAAGCCGTACTGTATAATACCCCCCCGTTGTTGAATCAGCATACTCTTTTCTGCCACCATAGAGTTCTACATCCGTTGCATATCTTGTTGGATGATTCACATGCGTTTCAAAGAGTTCAAAACTCCACACTTCTGGAAGAACACAAATTAAGTAATAATTACCTAAGTATCCACCAAAGTAAATACGATAGTGGTCAACTTGTTTAAGATCCTTTATTTCTGCAATATTTGCTTTACCAAGAGCATCATCAGTTGCGGTAATACTCCATCGTGTTGGAACAAGCTTTCTGTTCTTTCCAACACCAACAGCACCCACACTAAGAATTTGAGAAAGATGATTCTCATCAACACCTTTTGAGTAGAGTATCTTTAGTGCTTCATTTGCTTTAAGATCGGTATCTGAATGTACACGCTCTACTTTAGTAGGCACTGACGTATTTGATGTAATATTTGCTTTAAGTAATTCTGCATTTGGTCCACGTGGTGCAGAGTACTCATCGGTTTGTAATTTGAATGCCGGTGTGTCTTTGAGATTAATTTCAACCTCTGCTGCTTTTGCAGAAAGGCCAACTTCTTGTGCAAGTAAATTGAGTTTTTCTTGTTTTGCATAGATACTTGATTGAAATCGTGAATTGATTAAACTAGATCTAATGTCAATAATATCATTCATCCCTTTATTTTGAGCACTCCACTGTGTTGGGTTGTCAAGATTATCAACGTCAGGTGATTCAATAGCACTGAGCACACCCACATGCACATTTGGATAGCCATATCGTCCAACAAACGGTGCTGGTGCATTGCCAAAGAAGTCTTTTTTAAACGAGAGTTTCTGTGAAAGAAACTTCACATTATTATTGACGATATCTGCAGTGGTTACCTTTTGCATGTGTGTATACGAGTAAATTGGTTTAAATAGTTTTATAGAACACTAGCTTTAAATAGATGAATAGAACCTATTTTCTGTGACAATTAAAAGAAATATTCCACTCCTTTTCATATCCAGTGCAATGGGATGGAGTAGATTTTTCATGCCAGTTTTTGCACTATTCTACATTGCATCGCAAGTAGATCTTGCCCAATTTGGAATCATATTTAGTGCGTTTGCATTAACCATACTCGTCCTTGAAATTCCTTCTGGTGTTGTTGCAGATATTCTTGGAAGAAAAAATACCATGGTTGTTGGTAAATCACTTTTCATTGTGGAGATTGCACTACTTGCATTCACTAATGGATTTTGGCCTCTTCTTATTGCAAAAGTGTTTAGCGGTGTTGGCGTAAGTTTAGTCTCAGGTGCCGATCAGTCTCTTCTATATGATTCACTTAAAGAATTAAAGAGAGAAAAAGAATTCAAAAAAGTGTATGGAAGCTTTTGGTTTTTCAATAATGTCATCATGGCAATTGTCTTTATAATTGGGAGTTTTTTGTTTACCATAGATCCAAAACTTCCTGCAATTGCAACACTACCTACATCAATTCTTGGATTTTTACTCATGTTCTTTGTCATTGAACCAACCAAATCTACAAAAAGAATGAGTGAATCATATCTTCACTTAAAAGAGAGCATAACATATGCATACAGAAACAAATATGTAAAATATGTCATTCTTTTCTCAATGGGTGTTGCACCATTTTGTACTATGCTCTTTGCCTTTTCATCAGTATATTTTGAAGGTGTTTCAATCCCTGTCATCTACATAGGCATAGTTGCTGCAATTGCAACGCTTACTGGAGGGATTACATCTAAACGATCACATGTGTTTGAAAACATCATCGGTGAAAAAGCAAGCTTTAACATCTTAATGCCCCTACTGATCGTTGCATTAATACTCAGTGGACTAGTTATACCCTATTGGGGTGCGCTCATTTTCATAAGCTTCTACATCATTTATGGATTCTTTAATGTTATTTCAGGAGATTATATTAACAAACACATCCCATCATCACATAGAGCAACAATTAATTCTATCAATAATATGGGGAAAAGTATCTCACGAATTATTCTCTATACACTATTTGGTTTTATTGTACAATATGGATCAATGCAAAAGGGATTATTTACCTTAGCAATCATTTCTGCAGTGTACATGGTAGCGATGTTACTCTATGCATCACACAAGAAAATACATAGCAACGGGAATTAACAAACACCCCATTGCATGTGTTCTGCCAAATCCAACAAACGGTGCTGGTGCATTGCCAAAGAAATCTTTTTTGAAAGAGAGTTTCTGTGAAAGAAACTTCACGTTGTTATTGACGATATCTGCGGTAGTTACCTTTTGCATGTGTGTATACGAGTAAATTGGTTTAAATAGTTTTATAGAACACTCACATCTAATATTATATTAAAAAAGAAAATTAAAAGAATTAGTTATAAATTCCACAATCCCTTTCTTTATAACAAGCTCCAAATGAAACAATACTTGATAATCCAAGAAATAAACCACTCAGAAGAGTAATTGGATTTCCTGAATTTGAACTTCCAACATTCTTTTTAGCAACATCTTCCACTTTTTCACTAAATGCAGATACTTGAGACATATGTCCTTTTGGGCTTTCGGATGTTTCAATTTGAGAATTTATCTGAGATAATTCAGCTTCTAATTCTGAAATACCAGAAACATGAACACCTTCTGAATTATTTGCCACATCATCTAAAGTTGTTCTTAGGTGTTTCATTAATGCAGCTGAATTTTCTCCATCATATGCTTGAATATAAGCTGCAGTATTACGCAAAGTATCTATTTCATCCAATTTAGGTGATGTGTAATATCTATTAAGATAATAAGCTGAGCATAATGCATACATAGCTCCTGAAGTAATAAATAGTTTTTGTATTGTATTCATACAGCAAATAATCCCTGTTACTTTATAAAGGTACGTGAAAATTTCATCTTTTAAAGTGTTCTACAGAAAATACATAGCAACGGGAATTAACAAACACCCCATTGCATGTGTTCTGCCAAATCCTACCAGGGGTGCAAGCAGTCCAAGTGCAGTTGCAACAAGCAGTACTAAACAACCATACCATCCACACAACAATACTACTAAAAGAACAATAAAGAGAATGATTCCAATGACTAAGTATTGATAATTTACTTTAACAATAAGAGATGCAAATATTCGTGCAAGGTATAACGTAATAAACACAGCAATTGATCCCACAACAAGCATAATGCTCCCATATGCAATAAGATGATACACTGTTGTTTTGGAAAGTAATTCTCGCACAGCAATAATAGCACCATTTCGTGCCTTATCTAATGTATACAAAGTTACCGTACTAAGCACAAAGTTTACCGTGTTAATACCGCCCATTAAAATCATAAATCCTTCTGTTCCCAAGTTGCGTGCAAGTTGCATGGCAATAACAGCACCCTGTGCACCACCCATTCCTGGAAGCATGCTCGTAAGAAATCCGGCAAACGTTGATGCTGAAATGGCAGTACCAACATCCTTTTTTGAAACCGTAAGTGATTGATGAGATAGCTGCTTGGGAATTGATGAGTTCTCTTTAAGACTAAACAGCAGTGTACTGATTCCATATAATCCCGAGAGCATAGGGAACAGTGGGTCTTTCACATTTGGTGTGTTAAGCACAATATACCCAAGTACTCCTGACACACACACCATGGACGCACTCCATAGTTTTTTCTTATCTCTTAGTATCATAAAACAGAGCATTGCAACAATAAGATACCCAACAATAGGTCTAAGAAGTGCATACAGCAATGGCACCACATACACCAGAATAGGCATGAGTAAAATACTGCACACTAAACTGAGAAAACTACCAATGACAGTAAGTTTTACTGCAGTGTATCCTTTTCCTTCAAGTAAGAATCTATGTCCTGGAAGAACACCAAGTACCATTGCTGCATCAGGTGCTCCAAGAAAGATGGATGGGATGCTATCTACAAACGTATGTGTTACTGAGAGTGATAAAATAAATGCCACAAGAGATAACGCATATGTTACTGGCAACACAGGTGCTAGTGAAAGCAAAATAAGGCTCACTAAGTTAACATGTATTCCAGGTGTGAGGCCTGTTAATGTCCCGGAATACACACCGAGCATTATGGCTATTAGAATTTCCCAAAACATAGAAAACGTGATTATTCAATATTTATATGTTACACGCCTTCTTTTCCGGAAATCTTTCGGTCGATTTGTTTAATTTTTTGACTTCTTTTTTGGCTGAATTTTGTCCAAAATTGCTTGTTTTTTGGTTAAAATGTTGGCAGCCTGACCAGTCTTTTTATTTCCCGATTCACTTCCTTTAAGTGCACCAGACTATATAAATCATGCGCTTCTAGTGTGTATTCCCGTCCTTTTTTGAGAAGTATTTTCTATCTTTTGGATGCCATCTCGACGGTAAGTGACTTTGTGTTACAATCCTGTACCCAAAAACGTACCCAATAATCTCCACAGCCATGAATACTTTATTGTTTCCTAATGTGACTTATTCTTACATAACTTTTAGATTTATATGGCTAAAACAAAAGTGTTAGTGGTTAGAATCTCAGAAGATCAAGATAGACTACTAAAAATAAAAGCACGTTCCGCAGGATTCTTGAAAAAGTCAGATTATGTACGGTGTGTTCTGTTTAAGCCAACATTATTAAAGGTGAATGAACATGAATGAAGATTTTTCAGAACTTAGAGGAGAGAGAAGAAGTTTCTTTTGTCCAAACAAATTATGGAATCGATTATTAGAAGAGACTGCTGATTGTATTTCAGTTTCAAGCTATATTAAGATTGCAATAGTTGAGAAAATAGTAAGAGAGAATCCTGATTTAGAAAATGAATTAGATAAATTAATTGGCTAAATCTCTTTTGAGAGAAATTTGATCTTGATCTGAAACAAGTAATTGTAAGATGTCTTGGCGCAATTCTATTTTTCTTACTTTTCCATGTGGAATTATTTGAACAATTTGTTTTTCTTGAAGTTTTTTCAATGATCTGTAAGCTTTTACTTTATTCATTCCTTCAAGTCTTGAGATTTCGCTTTGAGTAGTTTTACCATTTTCGTCTACTAAATATTGTAAAATCCTTTTTTCATCAATTCCTAAGAAAAGGAATACTACATCAAGAAGATTCTTAGATGCTTTAGTTTTTACTTCTAATTCTTTGTATAGTAATACTGCCCAGAAGTATCCGAAACCAACTGAGGCTAATATTGAAACTGCCATTATCCACGTATGGTATTCTATTGCGAAAACTAACCATAAATTTGGAGCGGTTGTATTTCTAAAAAAGTGTGTTATGAATGTTAAACTAGAAACAATCACTAGGACTATTGCTAATATTGCAAATCCTGCCTTTTTGTAACGTAAAATGTATTTATTTCGCATTTTGAAACTTGGTTACACAACCTTTTATATATGGTTTCAACCATTGAAACTTATAAAGATTATGGCGAAATGAGCCATAAGGAGGAATCATAATGACTGAAAAAAAGAACTTCATACCAATACTGCAAACAGTTTTATTATTAATTGTTGTATTTCAACTTGCATCCATAAGCAGCAATTTACCAACAGGACTAGCCGTTGCTGATGCTCAACCAACTCCGACAAGAGCAGCCCCTACAGCGCCAACACCTTCAGTAGATCTAAGCGATATTGAAGATGATGATGCGTTCAAAGGAGAGGATAATGCACCAGTAACGATTGTAGAATTTAGTGATTTTGAATGTCCTTTCTGTGCCAGATTCTATCAACAAACATTACCTCAGATTGAATCAAAATATATCGATACAGGAAAAGTGAAATTTGTTTATAGAGACTTCCCACTAGGATTCCATCAAAATGCCCAAAAAGCAGGAGAGGCAACAGAATGTGCTGAAGAGCAAGGTAAATTCTGGGAAATGCATGATATGTTATTCGATAAGGGTGTAACAGGCGGAGTTACTTCATTCAAACAATATGCTGCAGATCTTGGATTAGACACTTCTGAATTTAATTCCTGTCTTGATTCAGGAAAATATGCAGATGAAGTTCAACAAGACATGAAAGATGGAACTGCTGCCGGAGTGAGAGGAACACCTGGCTTTATCATCAATGGTAAACTTGTTTCTGGAGCTCAGCCTTTCTCAGTATTTGAACAAGCAATAGAGGATGCATTACAATGAAAAAAACAATTATAGGAATACTGGCAATTAGCCTATTGCTTTTAGTCGGATGTACTTCAGGATCCTCCACAACAGGATCTGCAGTAGCAGATGCGGGAGATGTAACTGTGTTCAAATCTCCAAATTGTGGGTGTTGTAATGGTCATGTATCAGCATACAAGCAATCTGGTTTCGATGTTGATGTAAATCAAATGAGCAATATGGACTCCATCAAAGAAAAGCATAACATACCTGCAAACATGTTAAGCTGTCATACTGCTGAGGTAGAAGGTTACTTTGTTGAAGGACATGTGCCTATCGAAGCTGTGGAGAAACTGCTTGAAGAAAGACCAGATATCGATGGAATTGCTCTTCCAGGAATGCCTTCAGGAACTCCTGGAATGCCGGGCCAAAAACGTGGAACTTGGACAATCTACGCAATTAAGGATGGGGAGACATCTGTATTCATGGAGATATGAAACGCATAACCCTTGTTGGATCAGGCATGATAATAGGCATTTTGGTTTTTTTATTTTTTACATCAATCATGCCTGAAGAGCATATTGATGAACATAATCACGAGTCTGATGTGAAAACTTTTGGGCCTGGTCTAGGTCCTCATTCATTAGCAATAAGTTTAATGCAGTTCGACACTGTTAAAGACATTGCCAAAAATCCAGAAGATTTACCTCCACCTATTGACCGAGACTATTCAGAAACAGTTAAGATTTCCTTAACATCAAATGAAGTAGTTTCAGATATAGCAGAAAACATTAGTTACTTGTACTGGACATTTAATGAAACAGTTCCTGGTCCTTTTCTACGCGTGAGAGAAGGCGACACAGTTGAATTAAGTTTGTTTAACGATTATTCAAGCAGCCATAATCATTCTATTGATTTGCATGCAGTTACAGGACCTGGAGGTGGAGCTACACTTACTCAAGTAGCACCTGGTGAAGAAAAGAGCATCTCGTTCAAAGCTTTAAATCCTGGGTTATATGTATATCATTGTGCAACGCCTAATGTTCCAGCACACGTTGCTAACGGGATGTATGGAATGATTCTTGTGGAGCCAAAGGAGGGAATGAGTAAGGTTGACAAGGAATTCTACATCATGCAAGGAGAATTATATACTAAAGGACATATTGGCGAGGAAGGTCATCAATGGTTTAGTGGTGAGAAAATGCTTGCAGAGCAACCAGACTATGTGGTGTTTAATGGGAGAGTTAAAGGTATTGTAGATAATCCCTTACAAACAGAAGTTGGCGATAGTGTAAGATTGTTCGTAGGAAATGGTGGAGTTTCTTTAGTTTCTTCATTCCATGTCATTGGGGAAATTTTTGACAAAGTATATCATGAAGGATCAACTTCTGAACCTCACGAAAATGTCCAGACTACTTTGATTCCTGCAGGTGGAGCCACTGTAACTGAATTCGAAATGGAAGTTCCTGGAAATTATGTGCTAGTAGATCACGCATTGGCAAGATTAGACAAAGGTGCGTGGGGGGTTCTTACCGCAGATGGAAAAGATAATCCAGAGATTCTTAGAGAGGTGAAAAATGAATAAGATCTTAATTACTTTATGTGTTATGCTATTGACAATCCCAATTGCCCTTGCTTGTGGAGAGAGAGATGTTACCTTAGTAAATGACCTTCAAGAAGAAAATACAGTAATGAAACGATCGTCATGTTCATCTCAACTTGTTAATGTGGATGAAAATAATCAAGTGTTAGTGGAAAGAGACCAGATCAAGGTTTCTCAACACACCGCTCAAGAAGTTCTTCACGATTATTTGCAACAAACTTACGGTGGTGAAGTACAAATTGTTAATGATGCGCATTCGGATGTTAAAGGACATGAAGATCATGGGCATGTTGGTGGTAAACTTCAGGATAGTCATGGAACTATTAGTTATGCATTTTTAGTTCGGGGAGACAATGAGTTTCATAATGGTAAAGCAATTCCATTATATGTGGATGCTTTTACTGGTGTTGTTTATGGGGTAGGTTGTGGGTACGGTGCAGGTCCAGTCGTATTTGAACCAAATCTTAATGAATATGAAAATTTTTGGACAAAAGTTAAACATTGGGTGATTAAATAATGAGGTTGAAAGAAATAAAGAATCATGTGTTACATGCTTGTTCTGAAGTTTTTGCGAAAAAGAAATACCTGGTGATTCTTTCTTGTGTAACTTTGGCATTAATTCTGATTAATGTTAGCGTTATTAATTACCAACTTTTTTTTGACTCACCGAGTCTAAATCTAATTACAAAGACTATGTTGGGCACACTTCAGATGCTGAGTTTCTTGAGCGTATTCTTGCTGTTATTAACTTCACTTCTCACAGGAGTATTTGTTTCATTATTCACATATCGTGTTATTGAACTTAACCTTATTAGTGATTCCATACAAGGTTCAGCAGGTGCGTTTTTAGGAGCTCTTGCACCTTCATGTAGCACCTGCGGAATTGGGTTAGCAATGCTTTTGGGATTCGGAGGAATGCTCGCACAGCTCCCTTTCAAAGGCTTGGAGATTGGTTTTTTAGGTATTGTATTGTTATTGTTAAGCATAGCTTCACTATCTAAAAAGATTACAGAGAAAACGTGTAAAATCGGAGGATAAATTATGAAATATAAAATACTATTAGCACTATTAACGCTCATTCTTGTAGGTTGTTCATCCATGAATGGCATGCAAAGTAGTGACATGAGTTCAATGCCCTGTCACAAAATGCCTGATGGAAGTATGATGGGAGATTGTGATGAATCTGAAACAGATGAGATGATTATGGATGAGGAAGACATGCCAAACACAGGAATGATGGGTGGCATGATGATGAGAAATCAAGGTGAACTGCTTGCAGGAGATTATTCTGAAGAAGACTCATATGATAAGGTTAAAAGTTCTACCATTGTTGATGTTGAAGATGGTGAAACATTTGTAATGAGTGCAGATATTGTAACTAAGGAGATTAATGGAAAAGAGTTTACCATGTATGGATATAATGGAATGATTCCCGGCCCTGCATTAAGAGTTAAGCAAGGTTCCACAATTAATGTGGTGTTTGAAAATAATATTGACATGAATACAACAGTTCATTGGCATGGACTTCGTCACGATATTGAAGATGATGGAGTTCCAGGAGTAAGTCAAAGTCCAGTTGCACCTGGTGAATCGCACAATTATGAGTTGTACTTCCCAGATGATGGAATCTATTGGTATCATCCACATATTAGGGAGGATATCCAGCAAGATTCTGGACTTGCAGGAAACATGTTAGTAATTCCGAAAACAGAATATAATCCTGTTAATAGAGAAGAACTTCTCGTTTTGGATGACATTTTAGTAGATGAAAATGGTGAAATGGTTCCCTTTGGGAAGAACCATGCTAATTTTGCTATAATGGGAAGGTATGGTAATGTAATGTTGACTAATGGGGAGACTGATTACACATTAGAAGTTGACAAGGGCGAAGTAGTGAGATTTTATATCACAAATGTTGCTAATGTAAGACCTTACAATTTCAGTATTAGCGGAGCCACAATGAAATTAGTGGGAGGAGACCTGGGACAGTTTGAACAAGAAGAATTTGTTGACAGTCTGATCATTGCACCTGCCATGAGATATTTTGTTGATGTTCTCTTCGAGCAAGAAGGAGAATTTCCACTTGTGAATGTCAATCCACACAAATCATATACTCTTGGCAAGATTATTGTGGGGAAAGATCAGACGGAGCAATCATTCTCTGAAAGCTTCAGTAATGATTTGCTTAATCAAGAGGTAATTGAAGACGTTTCTAAGTTCGAGAAATACTTTGACAAAGAAGTTGATTACAAACTTGATCTAACTATCGACATGATGGGAATGATGGATGCAATGTCTAACATGCCTTGCCATTCGATGGGTGGAATCATCATGGGGGATTGTACCGATGAAGAAAGAGAACAACTCTCTGAAGAGCACGAAGAAATGACTATTGAGTGGGAGGATGAAATGAACATGAAAGCATCCGCAGCCATGATTGATTGGATCATTGAAGATGCAAATAGTAAATTACAAAACATGGATATTGGGATGAAAGCTAACATTGGCGATGTTGTCAAAATTAGACTCTTTAACGACCCAGAATCAATGCATCCAATGCAACATCCAATCCATTTACATGGTCAACGATTTTTGGTAACGCAAATAGACGATGAAATTGTAGATAATAAGGTTTGGACTGATACTGTTCTCGTTCCAATTGGATCTACTGTTGACATATTGGTTGATGTTACGAATCCTGGAGAGTGGATGATGCATTGTCACATTGCTGAACATTTGGAAGCTGGTATGATGACCAGTTTTACTGTGGAGGAATAAAATATGATAAAAAAGAAAAACATGATTAAAATAATACCCATACTTTTGTTAGTATTGTTAGTTGGGTGTTCTAAAGGAGGAACTACTGGAGCAGTTGTTCAAGGAAATGCGCTCTCTGGACAACTATTAGAGATGGATCCCAATAGAGCCATGGCAGGAATGCCTTGTCATGCAATGGGAGGCCAGCTGATGGGTGATTGTGAAACTAGGGAGATTCAATTAGAAACCTTCAAGTATGGATGGAGTGAGCCAACAATTACTGTAAAATCTGGGGAACTAGTTAGAATTAAAGCAATAAGTACAGATGTTGCTCATGGAATGGCAATACCAAGCATTGGTTTTAACATGTTCATTGAACCAGGAAAAACAACTGTTGCAGAGTTTATTGCACCAACTCCTGGAGAATATCAATACGGATGTTCAGTAATGTGCGGACCAGGCCATCACAACCATAGAGGAAAATTAATAGTAGTATGAACAAAGTATTAAAAATTAAGAAATATGCTTTGTTTGTAGCAGGATATCTTGGTGTTTTGTATCTTGCTCAAACATTCTTATTTCATGGTATCGAAGCGATAAAAGTTAATCCAGGTTTCTTATCTCTAATAACTGAATTTGGAATACCTTATGGTCTTTCAAAAGTAATGCTGTTTGGAGTGGGGATTATAGACCTTTTTGTGGCATTTGCACTTTTATTCTATAGAAGTGTGTGGGTTTTCTTGTATGCAGGAATTTGGCCTACAATCCCAATAGTTATGGGATTCTTGATATTTGATTATTTTTCAATAGGGTACTTGTTGCTTACTCCCACTGTAGCACTGCTTTCTTTTCTAGCGTTTGAAAGACATAGGAAGATTCACGAAAAAATGAATGTACTGGAGGATGTATGAAGTCATCTAAAGCTCTTAAGTCTCTTTACTTGGCCCTGTTTGTTGCTATTTTATCGGGCACGTGGGACGCATGGTGGCATGTCGCAATAGGTAGAGAATCAATACTACAGCCGCCTCATTTACTTCTATACATCTCAGTAATTGCTGCAATCACTTGTTCGATTATACTCTGGAAAAAAGATGCAAAATTTAAATGGATCTCTGGAACTCTCTTACTCATACCTCTTACCGCTCCATTTGACGAGCTATGGCATAGAATGTATGGAGTTGAGAATGTTTCCACTTTAGCAATAGTTTGGAGTCCACCTCATATAATTTTGATACTTTCATTAATTGTATCAACGGTTATGGCTCTTAGAACCTTGCATCTTATAAAAGATAATCAAGAGATATATGGTGGCATGATGAGTGCTTGTATTCTAAGTCTCTCACTTTTTCTCTTGGCACCATTTCAACCTGAAGGAGGTTGGCACATAGCTGGATTCTTTGGTGCAGGGATAGGTGCTTTTACAATAATATTCATATTGCTTATTGCACAAAAATATATCAAACATATGCTTATTCCGATAATCAGCATTCTATTTTATATCTCAATAATATCGATTGAATTTGGTGTCCAACCAGCTCCAGGAGTAATTATAGCTCCACATGAGCACGTACCTCCTTTCATTATGATTTTTGCTCTTCTTAGTCTCGGGAGCATGTTAAGTCTTGACTTCAAACCTACTCTTAAAGGAGCAGTTGCGGGGTTGGCTTGGTCCACAATAATTTATGGTTTTGGCTGGTACTTTTTATCTTCTACTTACCAATACAGCATTATTTCAGGAACTATAGCTGTTGTTTCAAGCGTTTTGGGAGGCCTCATTGCAGGAAAGATAATAGAATGGAAAAAATAAAATATGGAATGATTGGCATTGGGACAACAATAACTTTCTTCTTTGTTTTAGGCATACCTACGGCAGTCATTAAAAACCCGTGGTTTACACGAATGATTGAAACCAACCTATTAGACATCTCATTTTTAGTAATAACCTCCATCTTGCTCGGGACTTTTTTAAGTATTAGTTTGTACAAAAAATATAGTGTGAAAGCATGTACTACTTCAACTTATGCAGGGGGTTTTGGAAGCGTCTTTGCCTTTGGATGTCCCATATGTAATAAGGCACTTGTTTTTCTATTTGGAACTTCAGCAATAATGACTTATTTTGAACCTTATAGACCAGTATTAGGAATTGTAAGCATTTTAATTCTTTTAGGATCCATATTTTATATCTCAAAAAAGAGCACATCTAAAATCGGTGAGGGAAGTTAAGTCATGAGGTTTCAAAAAAGTACAACACGACACATTATTGTGGGGATACTCTCATTCCTACTTATTTATGTATTTTATCTAAGTAGACCTGAACTTGCAGTACTTCATAGATTCTGGAGAGCGACGGGCGATGCCGGTTTTGTATTGCTTTTTCTTACATTATGTATAGGTCCTCTTGCTAAGCTTTGGAAACCTGCTAGTAAACTAATTGTATGGAGGAGACAATTAGGTATTTGGTTTGCTTTAATATCCTTGATTCATGTATATAGCATACTTAATGATTGGATTAAGTGGGATTGGTTAAAATTCTGGGGTTACGAGTATATCCCACAGTTAGGAAGGTATGCAAGATTGGAACCAGGATTTGGTCTTGCAAACTTGTTAGGAATTATTGCATTATTCTGGTCTTTGATACTTGCGGCGACATCTTCAGACAAGGCACTAAAACTTCTGGGAGGTTCTACATGGAAATGGATTCAGAATGGAGCATATGTTATTTTTTATCTCGTCGGAGCACACGCGATCTATTTTTTATTTATCCACTTTACTCAATCATTTCATAATAATCCTCTACCTGCTAACTGGTTTAGATTTTATGCAGTCGGTTTAATTGTCATTTTGCTTGTTCTTCAAGCCAGTGCCTTAGTGAAATCAGTAATAAAAAGGAGACAAAATATACGCACTTTAAAAGAAATGGAATCAAAGAGTATGAATACTCCACAGGAGGATAAGGAATTAATTGAATGATAAAAATTATATAAGTTAAAAATGAAGGAAAACCATATGAACAAAAAAACACTTGGATGGATACAAATAGTTGGAGGAGTTCTCGCATTACTTTTTCCAGGCGGGACATCAATGATGAGTATGATGGGTCTTGGATCCAGCATGATGGCTGGAGGTTGGGCAGTACTTTTGTTAGGAGTTCTATTCATTATTACGGGGGTTGACAATGTCTCGAAAAAGTGAATTTAATGCTTTGGCTTTAGGATACGCAGGAGCTGCAATTTCCGCAGCTAGCATGCTCTTATTGGGGATTGGTTGGAACATAGGAATATATCAAAATACCGCTATGCAAATGGCAAAATGGCATATGTTCTTCTCGCCAACAATAGGTGGGATAATTGGTGGCATGATCGAAGCGGCAGTAATAAGTTTCATATTCCTGTATGCTTTTGGAAGGGCGTATAATAAATTTGCAAATGGTTAGAAGAGAAAACAATCTTTACGTATGCGAGGAATGTAACCTTGCCTACGAAACAGAAAAACTAGCAAAAAAGTGCGAAGAGTTTTGTTCAAAATATAATGCTTGTTCAGTTGAAATCACAAAAAAATCCGTAAAATGAAAGACCCAACATGTGGAATGGATGTAGAAAAAGATAAAGCTATCTCTTTAGGTTTAGCTAGCGTGAAAAATAAGAAGAAGTATTACTTCTGCTCAAAGAAATGTAAAAACAAGTTTGACGGTAAGAAAACAAAACCGGCATCAAACAAAGAAAAAGTTTCACTTCCAATAACTGGGATGACATGTGTTTCATGTGCCAAGACAATTGAAAAATCTATCAAAAAAGTAAAAGGAGTTTCAAAAGCAAACATTAATTTCGCAGCTGAAAAAGCTCATATTGAATTCAATCCTAAACTTGCAAATAAAGAACAATTAGAAAATGCCATTGAAGAATCAGGATATCATGTTGCTAAAAAACCAAGTTCTAAAAATGGAGTATTGAGACTTAAAATAATTGGAATGGACAGCCAACATTGCGTAGGAATTGTTGGTTCAGCCCTTGATAAGTTGAAAGGCATAACTTCAAAAGAACTTCTTGTTACTGAAAAAGCGACAATTAATTACAATCCTTCAATTTTAACATCTGAAAAAATATTAAAACAGATTAAAGACGTGGGATACAAGCCAGTAGAAGAAAAAGATAGTGATACTGAAAAGTTAGCAAGAGATAAAGAGACCCAATCTTTAAAGAAAAGAGTAATCATATCTGCCATCTTGGGCGTCCCTTTGCTATACTTTGCAATGGCACCTCACGTCAATATTCCACTACCTGATTGGAACACATTCACCATAGCAATAATTCAATTCTTCTTAACCACCCCAATCATGTTTGCAGGATATCAATTCTTCACAAGAGGGTTTACCGCAGTGATTAAAACAAGAACTGCAAACATGGATACTCTAGTCGCAATCGGAACCGGAGCTGCTTACCTTTATAGTTTGATAGCCACCATATTTATCTGGTTTGGAAACCCTAACTTCGGAACTAAAGATATTTACTTTGAGGTTGCAGGACTGTTAATAGCTTTCATTCTCTTGGGAAGATACTTAGAAGCTGTAGCAAAAGGAAAAACAAGTGCAGCAATCAAAAAGTTGCTTGGTTTACAAGCTAAAACTGCCATCGTAATCAGAAAAGGAAAAGAACAAGAA
The DNA here is from genome assembly GCA_964544335.1 of uncultured Methanosarcinales archaeon. GTDB lineage: Archaea > Nanobdellota > Nanobdellia > Woesearchaeales > JABIAG01 > CAZJAJ01. The sequence goes on from CAZJAJ010000001.1 coordinate 301,954, forward strand.
ATATCTATTGATGACGTTAGAGTTGGAGACATAGTAGTTGTAAAACCTGGACAAAAAATTCCAGTTGATGGAACTGTAATCGCGGGACATTCCTCCGTCGATGAAAGCATGATCTCAGGAGAGTCCATTCCTGTAGAAAAAACAAAAGGAAGTAAAGTAATTGGCGCAACGATAAACAAGACAGGGTCATTTAAATTTAAAGCCGAAAAGATAGGTAAGGACACCGCACTTGCTCAAATAGTAAAATTAGTTGAGGAAGCACAAGGAAGTAAAGCACCAATACAAAATTTGGCAGACGTGATTTCTTCATACTTTGTTCCCATTGTTGTAGTTTTAGGAATACTTTCTGCAATTATATGGTTTTCTCTAGGCTTTGGGTTCACATTTGCTCTAACTATCTTTGTAGCAGTCCTGATTATCGCATGTCCTTGTGCTCTAGGACTGGCCACACCTACTGCTATAATGGTAGGTACAGGAAAGGGCGCAGAACATGGAATTTTATACAAAAACGCAGAATCACTTCAAATTGCTCATGAACTTAACACCATAGTATTTGATAAGACAGGAACGCTAACAAAAGGCGAACCAGAAGTTACAGATATATTTTCATTGCAAAAAGGAAAAGAAAAAGAGATTTTACTTTTCGGAGCAATTGCAGAGAAAAACTCAGAACATCCATTAGGTGAAGCAATCGTTAATGAAGCAAAGAACAAGAAGATAAAAGTACCGTCACCAAAGAAATTTAATTCTGTTACAGGAAAAGGAATAGTCGCAGAATACAATGGGAGAAAGATACTTCTCGGCAACAGACACTTATTCAAAGAGAAAAAGATTAACATCCAGACTCTTGAGAAGGAATTACAAAAACTAGAATCTCAAGGAAAAACAGCAATGATTATTGCCCTTAATAAGAAACCTTTAGGCATCATCGCTGCAGCTGACACACTTAAGGAATATTCAAAGGAAGCTGTTTCTGAACTACACAAATTGGGAATAAAAGTAGTTATGATGACCGGGGACAATAAAAAAACGGGAGAAGCCATAGCCAAACAAGTAGGTATTGATAGAGTATTGGCAGAAGTTTTACCTGAAGACAAATCAAAAGAAATAAAGAAGCTACAAAAAGAGGGAAAGAAAGTTGCTATGGTTGGAGACGGAATCAATGATGCCCCTGCCCTCACTCAAGCAGACATAGGTATAGCAATTGGATCTGGAACAGATGTGGCCATAGAATCAGGAGATATTGTTCTCATTAAGGAAGACTTAAGAGATGTTGTAACTGCAATGGATTTAAGCAGATATACTATGCGTAAGATAAAGCAGAATCTATTCTGGGCTTTTTTCTATAATACAGTTGGCGTTCCTTTCGCAGCGGGAATGTTTTATCCTTTAACAGGCTGGCTCCTAAGTCCAATTATAGCAGGTGCTGCGATGGCCTTTAGCTCTGTCAGTGTAGTAAGCAATTCATTGCTCATGAAAAGATATAAATCAAAACTAAAGTAACTTCAGTAATGATTCTATCTCTTTACTTCTTTTTCGTATAGTTACCTCTATGCAACCTGTAGCATTCGCTATTGCTCTTTGAGTTATGAGTTCTTCATTCATTTTGCAAGCTACATACAATACACTAGCTACCAATGTTCTTGGATGCCTTCCTAAGGCTACACGTGTGCCTTTTATTTTACTGGCTAATTGTAGAGCCATTGTCAATGTTTCTTGCGAAATATCTAATTTGTTTGCGAATCGTGGCAATAAATCCATGACATCTATAGGTTTAGTTCTAATTCCGAGTTCTTGCTTTAGCAGTTTATAGGATCTGAGCATTTTGTGCCTGTTAACTTCTGATCTGAATACTACTTCAAGAGGTGTTTTTGGTAAGTCATGTATCATACATGAAGCATACAAGCTTGCGTAGATCATGCTAAGATTATCTCTTCCTACGCTTAGGTCTTTACTACTTGCTCTTTGGTAAAGAGCTATCGCTTCTTTTAGTACTATGTCTGGTAGTTTTAGTCGTGATGCTACTCGTTCCATTATTCTTTTTGCTTTGATGAAGTTTTTTTGTTTGGTTGTGAGTAGCCATCCGTGTTTTACTATTCTGCCATCAACTGGTTTTGTTCCTGCTATCGCTAGTTGTGGGAGTGTTGCTGTTGCTTGTTTGTTTTCCTCCATGTATGTGTTCGATTCTATTGGTGAATCATCCAGTACAAGAGAGCAACTTCTACACATGACCTCTGAGCCTATGGTGATGATGTCAGGACTTTGACATTCGGGGCATCTCATTGTTTTTCCTCCCGCATAAAGTACAAGAGTACTGGAATAATTTCTTTTTCTGAAAGTTTGTTTATCCTTTCTTTTAGCCTGTTCTCACTAAGACAGAGCTCCATGACGTAGGAAACGTCGTATTTTCCTGAGTCAAAGAGGTCTTTTATGGGTTTTTTAAGGTCAATTCTACGTCGTCTGTCGCTGTAGAATACCTTTCCCTTAACTCTTAATACTGCGTCTTTGGTTCTAATAGTGTTTGGTAATAACACTGTTCATTTACCTCCGGTTGCTGTTCAAAAAATAAAAACGGGACAGTTTATTTCATCCAAGGATGATTGTGTGTAACGAAAACAGATCTACCTCGAAGAATTCTATTCATACGTTTCATATGTTTGTGGGTAGTCATTTTTACACCTATTATTGTTTGGGAGGTCGTCTTAATTTAAATAGATGACCTATTTTTCTTCAGGCGATCCGTTTATCCTAAATTATAGAAGTTTTACGTCGATATAAAGATAAAGGAGAAGTATAGAAATTTTATCTACTGATTAGTTGACTTTTTTACAGATGTAAAATTTTGGTGGTTCAGAAATTTTAAGTGGGTTTTTGAGCTTATTTAAAGCTTTGCGAAGGCGTGTGGAGTCTGCTTTAGTCCACATTATTCCTTCTTCGTAGACTAGTTCTATTCTAAATGTTTCTTCTGCTGTTTCAATGTCTGGGAAGATGTAGTAACTGTCTACTATTTCTTCTCTAACATTTCCGAAGATGTTGTATAATTCGTCTTTGAGTTCTTTTTGTTTTGGGATTATTTGACTTTCTTTTCTTCTTACTGTGTTTAATACTTTGATATAGTCTGAATTTGAGTATGCTTCTATGATGATTAGTATGCCGTTTGGTTTTAGGAGTTTATGAAGGCTCTTTAGTATGGTTTTCTTTTTGTCTGCGTAGTGTAGTCCTGCCCATCCACTTACTATTACATCATATTTTTTCTTTAGTGTTCCAATGTTGTTGATGTTTTTCTTGATTAGTTTTATGTTATCGAGTCTTTTGGATTGTATTTTCTGTTCTAAATAGTCTAAATAATTTTGATCGTCATCGATTGCTGTAACTTGTTTGGCTCTTTTTGCTAATTCTAGAGTTATTCTTCCAGTCCCGCATCCTAATTCTAAAACTTCCTTGTTAGTAATCTTTGCTTCTTTCAAGATTTTTTTAAGTTCATTCTTTTTAGGATCATAATAGGCTGAATACCATTCATCCAGTTTGGTTACTATTTCTTCATTGAGTTTACTTAGCAAGTGATCATATATTCTGTTCTTTTCCTCTTCATTAATTATTGAGAGTATGCTAGAATTTAACTTGGTAAGAAACACATTTTGATTAATCTCATAATTTTTAGAAGCAACATCAACCAATGATTTTAATTCTGAGATGTAAGTTTTGTTTAACATGTACTCAGATCCTTTCTTTGATAAAATTCTTTTCTTCAAAAGGTTCTGAATTGACTTGTACACATACTTGTAACTGAAATGCAGATTTCTTTTATCTAATTCTTTGTGAATTTCAGATGCTTTGTGTGGGAAACTTTCTGATAAGAAATGAACAATTGCATTCTCTGCGTCATTAGTTAGTATCTTATGCATGATGAATTGTTGGAATACAAGTATTTATATTTTATTAAAAAGTACATTCTTGCTAATTCCTGCACCCGTAAAATCACCCGTTAACTCTTGCGAATTCTGCGTTTTCTGGGCTTGTGCACCCGTTGTTTCTTGCGGGTATAAAGCTTCTTTATTATCTCTTCCATGTCTTTTCTAAGGGCTATTTGTATGTGTGGGAACATAGTTTGGTATTGTCTTTTGTAATTTTTGTCTGTGAGAACTATTACTAGGTTGTCTCTGTATTCGTACCAGATGTCTAGGAATTTTTTCTCAAGTTTCTTTTTGTTTTTTTTGTAGCTTGATCCTGTTTCTACTTCTATTGCAAACTTTTTTCCATCTGGTTTTTCTAGTAGTATGTCTACTTCTTTGGTTATGCTTACAGATACTTTTTTGCTGTGTTTTTGTATTTCTTGTTTTATGTTTTGTACTAGGAATGTGTGTCTGATTGATTCCACGTTGTTTGTTTTGACCCAGCATTCTTCTCTTCTTTGTTTGCCTATTGGCATGAAGTTACCTGGTTTGTATCCATTGTTGGTTAGGTAATTCTTTTGTTCTACATCAAGGTCTTTTCCGTAGTAGAGTCCTTTGTCTAAGTCAAGGTTGAGATTAATGTCTACTCTGTCATCTTCTTTTGTTAATTGAGATGTTATTTTCTCGTTTGGATTGGTTATGATGAGTTGGTGTTCTTTTGGGCTTGCAACTACTTCTAGTTCTTGGTGTTCGTTATCTAGTATGAGTATTCCTTTTCCTTGTGTTGCAGATAGTAAATACTCTTTTTCCATTTGTGAAAGGTGAAATGTTTTTACTACTGAGTCTATTACTGCAGGCTTTTGCCTTAGGAGTAGAGAATATGAGCTGTTTGCTAGCACTGCGTGTCCTGCCTTGCTGTTGACTAGGTCTGCAACATCTTGAGTTATGAGTAATAATCCCATGTTGAATTTTCTGCAGGTTTTTACTATTTCGAAGATGTATGATGCTTCTTCTGCTTTTCCTAGAAGACTCCATGCTTCGTCTACTACTAGGAGTTTTTTCTTCTTGGTTTGTTTCATCTTCATGTAGACATAGTCTAGAATAAGGAACATGACAACTGGTTTGACTTGTTTTGGCATGTCTCCTATGTTGAAGCATACAAAGTTGTTGTTGAAGTTGATGTTGCTTTGTTTGTTTAGGAAACCAAATACTCCATCTGTGTACATGTAAAGCCTGTTAAGTAGAGCTCTGTAGGTTACTTTTTCCATAGCACTGGCTTTTCTATCCATTGATTGTAGAACCTTGTAGAGATCACCAAGTACTGGGGGCTTTTTGTTTTTGTAAGAGTCTGCTGTGATTCCTTTTTTTGCATATGTTTGGGTTATTGCTTTGTCTAGTATGCTTTTTTGTATTTCTGTTAGGTCTCCGAACATTATTTTGAACATGTCCATCAGTGCTAATCTTTTTTCAGTATACTCATGCCCCATTAAGTCTAATGGATTGATGATGGTCTTGGAGTTTCTGCTAATGGTGATAAGTTGTCCTTTACATTGCCCTACTAATCCTTTGTATTCTGCTTGTGGGTCTATTACCATTACTTGGGTGTCGTTCATTAGTTGTCTTGAGATGAGGAGTTTGGTGAAGTAGCTCTTTCCGCTTCCTGATGTTGCTAATACTACTCCATTGGCATTGCTTAATCCATAGATGTCTTTGATGTAGGGGATTTTGTTTTTATTTAGTCCTAGCATGATGCCTTCATCTTCTAATGTTAAGAATGGACTTGTAAATGGGAAGAAGGCACTGAGGGCTTTTGTGGTAATATTTCTCTTTGCCTTCAAAGTGTCCCTTGCGTTTGGAATCATTGACTGAAAGGCCTGTACTTGCCTAAAAAGAGGCACACTTGGAACTATCATCAAAGAGTTTAGTTCTGATTCTACTTTTTTAGATAACAAATCTAGTTCTTCCTTATCTTCTGCTTTACAATTAATGTATAAACTTACATTGAAGAGCTTTTGATTTCCCTTCTGTAGTTCTTCCAATACTTTTCTTGTATCTTTGTACTTGATTTCAAGGGAGGGATTGATAGATTTCTTTAGCTCTTCTGCATACAAGTCAGCTCTTTGTTTTTGTAGTTCCTTATTTAGGATAATCATCATAGTATCTATGCTAAATGGCTCTACATGTATACTGATATCAAAATCATCATTGCTTGAGATAATTTTATCCAAAAACCCAGATTCTACAACCCTTGGATAACCATTTGCCATGATTATTCGATTGAATTTCTTGTTTACTTGCAAGGAATCAACGTTATCTTTGAGATATTCTGGAGCTATGAGGTAGTGTAGTCCATCGTCTGTGTCTAAGGATCTTTCTTCGTTGGCATTGAAGAATGTTCTAAGATTTTCAAGTATTTTTTTATTTCTTACCCGTTCTACTTTAAGTCCTACCCCTTGAAGCCTTTCCATACAAACTTTACATTGAATGTCTAAGCTTGTATGTTTTGGTATGATGATATAGAACTGTCTATTTCTCATGTTGTGCTTTTTGATATTGTTGTTCAAGAAGGTTGAGAAGTCTTTGAACAGTTGCATGTTGTTTACTCTTTTCTTTAGTTTAGCCAAGTAATCGTCAAGGTTTAGCGTGTTAGTAGTTACAACAAACTGTATTGGAAAGTCAAGGCTATTTAGGAACTTTTCAAAACCTGTAATAGTTGCTTCTTTTTCTTGATCTGTCTTTATGGAGAAGTTTAATGGTGTTATTTGTAATACTGCGAGTTCTTTCTCTGAATAAATTACATCATTGTCTACTTTGTTTATGTTGATGAGTTTCTTTAGTTTTTTACTTTGTAAGTTTGCAGATCTAAATTGAACGAAGTAAAATAATCTCTTAATCCAGGTACTTAGATCAAAGAATACAAAGAGTATTCCAATAATTGAAGGAAATAATGCGAATGAAAACTTAACTGTTAATGAAGCATCTAGTTGAAGAATGAAAAATATAAACAATCCAAATACTAAAGCCCAGACTAACTGAATAAAGGTTAATCCGAAGATTATTTTTTCTTTGTGTTGTAATTGTTGTGGAATTTCGTAAGCCATTATGCAAACATGGCTATGTATTTAACGGCCTGTGCCATGTTATCAGCCGAGTCACTAAATGAGCTTTTACTAATGATGTGCTTTGTTAGGAGCAAGAATAGGAGATCTATGATTACAAAACATGAGATCATTACCAATATTTTGATATTCTCAAAGATGTCTACTTGAACCAGCATGGAACAAGCAAGTATTATTATCGAAATCAGAAATGTTACGAAGATATTCATTCCTAGTATGTTCAGAATTAGCTTCCCATAGCTTTTTAGTGGTGGGACAAAGTAGCAAAAGAGACCGATAGGAGCAAACAATACTCCAAATGCAACCACTAAGTATCGTATTGTGAGAAATATGATGGTTATGAAGAGAACTATGGCGTAGAATCCTGAGAAAAATATTTCTAAACCTATGTTAATAATGTTGTCCGCTGTAATTAAGAAAAATTCTTCCTCAACTAAACTTAGGATTGCAGTAGTCATCACCGAACCTAATTCGATGATAAGCCCATATAGATAGAAAGATGCCTGAACTAGAGTAATCATAATCACTGTATTCTTTAGCCATTCCTTTGCTATTTCTCTTCTAATGACATTATGTCCTGAGAACAAGAATTGAAATCCCGAGTAAATGAACAAAAGGCCATAAAATAGACTAATGCAGTAAATTACAATTGCCCACACACCCTCAAATAAAGCAATACTAGGAGGAGATTCAAGTAGTGTTCTAACCAAGAAAAGTAGCGGTTCTAAAGGTGCATTAAGAATTCCAAGAATGAAGTCATACATCTTTTCAGGAATACAACTTGCAAGATTGGTTAGACCACATTCCTCTGCCCTAACAAATGGAACAACCATCAATGAAGCAAAGACGTATGCAAGGAGTTTCATACAAGATAAATGGTTGTCATAGAATAAGGCAGTATGTCGGAGTTTGTATTACGAAAGGTATTCACCCCAATATTTCTTTATTCCTGAGTAAATTAAGAAGTTCACAAAGATGAACACTACAATTTTTAGTAAAAGACTCCATGCATTTGTGAATCCAGTGATTTCTATTTCCTCAATCTCTTCATTGTTTTCTACTTCTATGCAATCTTCTTTGATGCTTGTAAAGAAGTCATATTTTTTCAGAGTACATCCTTCTTTGTCTTTTACATAGAGGGTGTTTTTGTTTTTTATTAGATTTTTTGTAGATGTTGATGTTTCTTTAAAGGCTGTAAGTTGAAGAAAATAGAAAGGTTGATTTGTAAATACTGCTCCATAATCATACTCAGTAATCTGTAAAAGTGAGTTGTTAAATTCTAGAGTTATTGAAGTGTTTTCATCTTTCTGGAACTGTCCTTTGGTCGATCCATAGTAGTCTTCATAGTATTCGTAGGTTGCATTAGGAATGTGCTTGTAAAGACTAACCTCTTGTGAATCTGTTACTGTTAATTTGCTTGTGGAGTATTTTGTTCTGTCATACTTGCATTTGTAGCACCATCTTTTGCATCCTCTTTTGCCTCGACTACAACAGTATTTATCCCATTCGTATTCTCTTTCTTTGAGTTTTGCAGTCACTTCTAGTTGAGAAGTTACAGTTGTATCTTGTGTAATACTGCATGATGTGAGTTTACTTGTTCCTTGTGTTGATCCATCTGCTGTTACTTTGAATGATTCTGAAGTTGAATCTAATGAATAAAGAATTTTGCAGGTTCTTCCATCTCTTTTTCTGTTTGAGTGATAGTCTGGTGGGACTTCTATGGTGTAGTCATATTCTGATCTTGCTGAAAAATCTGAAGGGACATACAAAGAATTCTCACTTAATACTGAAGGTGATAGGGAAAGAAGAACCACCCATGCGTTCTTAATTATCCCACTTGATCTCTTATCAACTCTTTCAGGTGCATGTAACACAGTGATTGGGTCATTGTATGAAGATATGAAGGTATGATCTGGGTAAGAGTAGTTTGAATACATTACATTAGCAATGACATTCTCATCAAGATCTTTTAACACCAAACAGTCTTCGTATTGTATTCCTTCGAGTTGTGAACAGTCGTATGCTAGAGTAGTTGGGACTAGAAGTAATAATAAAAAAAGAAAAAAGGGTTTCATTGTACGAGGTAGCTAACGACTAATGGTGCAATCCAGATTATGATGAGTCCTATAACAATGTAGGTTGCCATCATCTTGGCTTGTTCACGTTTAGCTTGATCGCTTCCACTCATGATGAAGGTTACACCTGCAAATAGCAAGAACACCACAGCAAGTACGGTGGCTGCATATTTTACGAAGTTGTAGATCTTCATCACTGGTTCTAGAATGGAGTCGAAGGTAGCTTGATCCTCGTCACTAATTTCCTCGTTAAAGTCAACTGCTAGTACGGTAGTTGGCATTAACAAGAGTGCCAGTAACAATAGCCATTTCACGTTTTTTTATACCTCCCTATCTTGTACAGACTCGTATTTTTCGAGACTGCCATATTTGTAGACAATAAAGTCTAGACACGACCTGCAAAAAGCACCTTCGCCTTTCACTAGTTTCTTCTCACAAATGTCGCATTTCATACAAGACTAAAGGATGTCTTAGAAGAAGAGGGAATGTCGGAGAATGTATTACATACCCTAAAGCTTTAAAATATAAGCTTGATAACGTAATTCATGTCATTCAAAAGAGACCTAAGTTTTTTTACCGTCGATCCAGAGAACGTCAATCTTGATGAAGTACTATCAAATATAAACAAGCTTCCAAGAAATAATGAAAAAGACGGCATAATTATGGGTGGAAATGGTTATTCCATTGCATTAAGCGAATTTGAAGAAAATGAGGACTCATGCAAGGGAGTCGTTGTTAGGTTAAGAACTCAAGACATACCTGTAAAAGGAAATCTTGAATTAAATGATTATAAGTTAATTGAACTTGGAACTAATGAAGGACTTGCTGAAATGACTTATTTTCATTACATCAAAAGTTTGAAAGTACTTTGCCTTTTACCTGCGAAAAATGGCGTCAAGTGGGGAACATTCACACAATATCTTCAAAAAAAGGGAGACAAGGACATTGAGTTAAGTGTTTTGCTTGCTCCTGATGCATTAAAACTGTTCAGATCTTTTAGAACTGTAACCTCGGTGAGTGCTCAAGTAGGTGTATCCCACGATAAAAGTTCAAATTCAAAAGCGGTCAAAGAGCTTCCAACGGGAGTAGTTCTTGACAAGGACAATCTTGCAGGAGCCACAAGAGTTGTCATCAAACTATATAATCCAAAAAGAAAAGGAGGACTCCTTGCTAAAGTTGCCCGAACAATCAGCGAAGAATTAAGAAAATTATCAGGAAATGCCAATATTCAAAAACTATTGGTCAAAGGTAGTCAAAGCCCGGATATTGCTGACCAGACGATAGATTTAATTTCCCAAAGATATAAAATTTCAATATACTTAAAAGCAGATGGCGGAAGACACTTGTCTTTTGATGAATGTAAAGAAGTTGTTGGAAAGAAGATTGAAGAGAATTTTGAGATACTTGAATCATTAGTAGAATGAACGGAAGAAAATTTGAGCAAAAATGGGTCTACTTAGGCCTGTTGTACGGGGCACTATACTTCTTTGACCTAGTTGTTGTACCAGACATTAGTCTGACTGTTCTCTCGATATTCTTTGGAGGGCTGTTAGCTATTGCAAGTCTCATACCTTCTACAAAGGATTATGAAAGCATGAAATTCATCAGTAAATCCGGACACATTAATGACTTATTAAAATATATAAGATTACCATTGTTTACTTCATTCATTTTAATATTGATTGAATTTCTTTACCTCTCACTTGTAATTGAACTTAGTTACTTGATTGATATTTACTCAATAGTTAGCCTTTCACTGTGGGGACTATTTCTTTGTTCCATATTTAGATTACTAGTTCTGGTTCCAAAAATTGTTAAAGATGGACATAAAGAAAAATAACTAGCATATCTTTTCATGTATATCCTTCAACATTCGTACATATGATAAGTCTTTTAATGCTACGTCTCTGAGGTAACTACTTAGTGTAGTATGACCATAATATATGGCCTTACTACACAGTAGTTTGTATTGTTCTTCTGTTACTCTGAATCTTACCATTTTTGTGGGTTTCATGATTTTATCTCAATGGTTTTCTTCAGGTTGACTGCATTGAGTACCTCCTTTTTTCTTAGGAATTCTGCTTCGGTTATGTCTCCGTTGATGAATTGCATTTCTAATAATTCTAGTGGAGAGTTTGTTGCTACTATTGCTTGAGATCTTACGGGTTGTACTACTGGTTTTGGTGGTGGCATGTGGTGTCCTCCTTCATAGTTGTAGTGTAGGCTCTCAAAGACTGATGAGATTACTCCTCTCATTTTGCTTTCTGTCATTTTTGCATAGATCATTGTTGTATCTACGCTTTCGTGTCCTAGGAATTCCTTTACTGCATAGATGTCTCCTGTTTTGTTGTAGATAATAGAAGCCATTGTATGCCTCAAACAATGGAAATAGAACTTGTGTCTGTTCATGGTAATTGTTTTTCCGTTTGATTCATAGGTCACACTATAATCAACCTCCAATAATTTGGCATTCTTGAGATAACCCCTAAACCTTTCATTAATTGTCTTAGGTCTTACTGGCAGATCTGGACTTTTATCCGAAGGTAAGAACCATACTGAATCTTCACCAATGATATTGATCCATTTCTTTATTGCTCCTGAGATTGCAGGATCAAAACAAACTACTCTGTCTTTTCCATATCCGTGAGCTGCTCGATTTGGATTTTTGCTATCTCTTATGAAGATTTTATTTTGCTCTAAGTTAATATCCTTAATCTTTAACTTGCAGACTTCACTTATTCTTAGTCCACACATTAACCCAACAAAACATGCAATTCCATCTTTTGGTCTGTCAATGGCATCAAATAGCTTCACTAACTGCTTTTTAGTAAAATACCTTGGAATTTTACCTTTTTTCTTGTTCCAATTCCTGATTCTTGTTCGTTGTATTAGCTCATTTGATAGTGCCCATTCGAAGAGTGCTTTGAAATCTTTCTCTGAATTGGGTTTGAGAACTCCCTTTGCCAGTAATGTTTCATAGATTTCTTTTTGAAACATCTTTTGTTTGTCTAGAAGGAGATTAATTTCTAAGATGATGTTATCTACTGATCCGTTTGTGAATTCTTCCATCTTTTTTACCTCCAATCTATTTTTTGTACGATGTTTCTGATTTCTTCCATCATTATCAGTCCATCTGCACTATTCTTTGTTCTTCTTCTGTTAGCACTAATTTTCATTGCAGTTTTGTAACTGACTTGACCTCTGGCCAATCTTGTCTTAATGTCATTTGGGAGTCGTGTAGCAATAAACCATCTATAAGTTGTTGATGGATTCAATCCTTTATTCATCAAGTAACCATAGAGAATTTCTTCAACTTCAGTCATGGGTCTAAATTCACCTTTAACCTTTCGTCCAACAGTTACACCTTTTTTCTTGTTAACATAGAAAGATCTCACTTTACTAAATAGATGGATGAGTTGTTCTCCTTCTAACTCAGGTAGAATCTCTTTGAGATCTGATTTGATCTCGTGGACTTTATCAAACATGTTGATCTTTTTTCCACCCCACCTGATTCTATGATTGCCTAAACGATCATAGCTCATTTTCGACCTCGCCATACTAATTCTAATGTTTCTACTAGTTTTTGAGTGGATGTCGGATTTTGTATTGCACTTGCATTACATGCTGGCAACCAAAAAACTAATTCCATAATTTCAACTGTTTTTGACCCTTGTATTGGCTGTTTTTGTTTCATTTTTAACCTCCAATCAAGAAATCAAAAGACTTGGCAATGTATTACAATAGTACTTGTGAAGCACTATTTTTTAGAAGTCAAAACACTTGGCAAATCGCCTTACATAAGCCTGTAAAAATGCCAAAACATATCCCTGCAATAATTGCAATAAGCACTTCTATGAACATGCATTGAATGATAAACTACGTTTAATAAGTTACGTGAAAGAAAATCCGGAAAAAATCCGAAGTAAACACCCTATTCCCAAAGACTCGTCAGCACAGGAACTATCTGCTTCTTTCGCGACATCATGCCAGGAATAAACTCTGAAACGTTATTCTCAAGCGTAACACCAAATGCATCTGCAATGGTCTTCTCTTGACCAACAATAACAAGCTTTGATCCTTCTTTGATAATATCAGTGAGCATAAGAATACAATTCATACCTTTCTGCTCCATTGCAGTAATGATCTCAGGAAGCTTTGGCATCACTTCTTCAAGATCAGGCATTTCAAGTTGACCAACACCTGCTTTTACACCTGCAAAGTCAAATTCCTTGTAATCATTTTCAAGAATTTCAACAGCTGATTTGTGACCCACTTTTGCCTTTGCTTTAAACTGCTCCATGCCCATGACTTCATAATCAATGCCAAGCTCAAAGGCAAGTGTTTTCAAAACAGCCTCATCTTTTGGAGTGGTAGTAGGACTCTTCAAAATAACTGTATCAGAAAGTAAAGCACCAAGTAACAACATCTTAATCTCATCAGAGATGGCAATGCCTTCTTTTTGATATTGGTCATAGATTACCGTAGCACAGCAACCCCATGGTTTGAGCACAATCTCAATAGGGTGTCCGCCAGTAAAGTTAAATTTGTGATGATCAATAATACCAACAATGTGGTCTGCATGTGCACCATCAACCCACTGATCTTTTTCATTATGGTCTACTAAGAATAATTTTTTATCAGTTGCATTTTCAAGTACGTCAGGTAAACTCACGCCTGCTTTCTCAAATACAAATTCTGTTTCTGAGTTTACTTTCCCAGGTCGTACAGGGATGCAGGTACTTCCATCACGTTTTGAAAGAAAGTCTGCCATTGCTACTGCGCATACAACTGTGTCCGTGTCAGGGCTTTTGTGCCCAATCACATAAATTGATTCCATAATAGAAAGGTACTACTAATCGTTTAAATGTGTTTTGAAGAAAAAATAACTAAAAAAAGAAAAAAAGTCTCATTATTGAGACGCACGATCTTTGTCTGCAGGCTCTCCGTCTTCAGAGACTTCTTCGCCTACATCATCACTATCATCAGCAGGATCTTCTGCTTCTTCAGATTCTTCGCCAAAGTCTTCAGAGTCTTCATATTGCTCTTCATCTTCTGGCTCTGGCTCTGAAACTGCATCTTCTACTTTTTCTCTGCCAGGAATTGGTTGTTGTGCTTCACCGATTTTTTCGGCAAAACCAACTTTACTCAGTACTTTATTAACACGAATACGAATTTCATCACCTTCGTTTACGCCAGGTACAAAGAGTACAAATCCTTTTACACGTACTACGCCGTCTCCTTTTTCTCCGACAGCTTCAACTCTTACGTCGATCTCTTGTCCTACATCAACTGGTGGTTTATGTTCCATTTAATTTATCCTCCAAATATGTTACATCTGTAACGATAACCTTAGGATTGCTTCATTTATAAATATATTGTGTATGTTCTCAATACACACCCACAACCCTTTTATATAGTATTAGTCCACAAGACACCATGAAGAAAAGTACGCAACTCCTTATCGTATTATTTCTCTTATCACTAGCGGTGCGATTGTATTTTGCATTCCAAGCACCACACCTTTCACTTGATGGATACTTCATGGAAAGGCAAGTATCGCACATTCTAGAAACAGGAGCACCACTCTATTACGATGAGCTCAGTTTTGGTGGACGAACACATTTATTCTTGCCAGTATATGCATACATTCTTGCTGCATTTAGTTTTTTCATGCCGTTCATCATTGTTGCAAAAGTAGTACCAAACATCTTTGCATCACTGATTGTCTTTTCAGCATACCTACTTGCAAAACACATCACACAAAAAGAAGGGTCTGCATTGTTTACTGCATTTATTTCCATATTCATCCCTGTGTTCTTTGTAAGAACATTTAACTCTATTTCACCACTCTCTCTTGCACTTCCATTAATTGTATACCAGATTTACTGCTTTTTGAATCCAAAAGAAAAAGGAACACAATTTGTTATTCTCACCTTCCTACTTCCACTCATACATCATTCAGCAATTATCGTACCTATTGGACTCGTTCTTTTCTACATCATATCAAAAGTTGAACACATGAAAGTGGATGAAGAACACAAAGAAATGATTCTTTTTTCCCTAGTAGTTACGTTATGGATGACTTTTTTAGTATACAAAAATGCATTCCTCACACAAGGTATTGGGTTTATTCTACGACCAGACTCACTTGTACTGCTTGGAGATAGCCTTGGATCTTATCCATTAGTACAATCTATTTACCTCATAGGAATCATTCCTTTCTTCTATGGTGTTACTTCTGCATATCATTTCCTATTCAAGAAACACCATCTTTCAGGATTTGTACTCCTCTCACTCGTGCTTACGGCATTTGGACTCTTATGGACGGGTTTTGTAGACCTCGTAAGTGGTATTATGTTCCTTGGCGTATTTCTCACTGTATTGTTTAGCTACTACTACATTGCTATGAAAACATATCTTGACAAAACACGATTTTCACATGTAAAGTACTACACCATGTATTTTGTTGTTTCAGTAACCATCACATTCATCATTACATCAATTATTCCAACAGTGCTACTTGCAGATGATGCAGTGCACACCAGCCTTAGTCAAGCAGAGTTTGAAGGACTTGATTGGATTGATGCAAACACGCCAGAGAACGCAATTGTACTCGCTGGATTAAAGGAAGGTCATGCACTGAGCTCAATTGGTATGAGAAGAAATTTCATGGACGAACAAGTGCTGCTCATAGATGATGCACAAGTGCGCTATGCGGCATATCTTGACATGTATAAATCACCCTTTATTACAGAAACCGTTTCACTACTCAACAAAAATGGGATTACACATATCTATCTGAGCGAGAGAACTGCAGAATCTCTTCAAGTAAATAGAGAAAAGTTTAACACTGATTGTTTTGAAAAACGATTTGCTAACACGGATGTTAGTATCTATGAGGTAACATGTCAACTACGAAGCTCTTAACGCACGCATGGGTTGCAATTATTATTGTTGCAGCACTCTTACTTGTTCCAACACTGAGTAGAACAGCACCATATCTGGACAGCGGGTTTGAGCGATTCAAGGTACAAGACTCAAAACTTGGACTTACTGTGGATGATTCATACCTACAAGGCAACACGCAATTACTCACCACTCCATATGACGTGGTAGTATACTATCTCAAAGACTTCATTCCCTATGAAAAGCTAATACTCTATCTGCCAGTGTTTTTTGGTATTTTAACACTATTACTGATGTACCCCGTCTTAAGACGACATGATTTTGCAAAAGAAGAAATAACAATTATGTACATTATGGCAGGCCTTACACCAACATTTATTGCATTTTTCACATTCAACCATGCATATTCACTTGCCTATACACTCATTGCACTTTTCTTTGCATGCTACAAAAAATTTCCATTCATATCATATGTGTCACTAGTAACACTTGCCTTTTATGGGCCTGTAGTATTTGCAGGAGCACTCATTTTCTTTTACATACTCTTTGGAATAAACAAAAAAACAATCATACAATCAATTGTTCCAATTGGTGTATTTATATGGCACATGATTACTGTTTACCCAATTAAACTCACCACTGTTGCATTTGATGCAAGAAATATTTCATCAGAAGTAGGTTCACTCATAGCAGTAGGCATGTTTCTTTATGTGCTTGCTGGCGTTGGATTTACGCACTCATGGAATAATAATAAAATAAAACTCCTGGGGGTGCTTGGATTGGTTGCACTTTCACTGTGGATACCTACCATTGTGTTCATCCTCATGCCCATTATGCTCTTTCTTGCAACAAAAGGATTGTTCAAAATTGCAGGACAACACTGGAGAGTTGATTTTCTCAAACAGGCAACCATCTTTGCATTAATCTTAGGGCTATTGTTCTCATCACTCTCATATGAAGATCGTGTAGTTAATCAACTGCCAAATGAAGAATATCTTGAAGGTATGAATTGGATTAAAGAATATACGCCTTCAAGTTCAATTGTACTTACCTATCCAGATAAAGGTTCATGGATTGAAACACTTGCAAAACGAAGAGTGTTGTTTAACGAGTACTACGCCTCAGAAGATTTTGTAGAAATTCTTTTCCACTCATACAACCTTGATGATGTGCGAACACTGCTTGAAGCTGAAGAAGTAACACACATTGTTATTGACAGAGACATGAGAAGAGGACAAGTGTGGGAACGAGATAATCAAGAACTCTTATTCTTACTTACAGATGAGCGATATTTCAAAAACGAATTTGAAAATGATGCAGTAACGATATATGCATTTAATGACTAGGTGAACAATGAATACGACACAAAAAGACACAGGAAAAGCAACACTTGCCATTGTACTTGCCTGCTGCTGCTGGATTCCACTCTTCAATATCCTCACCTCGACACTAGGACTCATATACGGGATTCTTGCAATTAGAGACTACAAGAAAGATAAAAAGCACCATGGGGGGATAAAACGAGCCGTAGTAGCAGTGATCGTCTGCATCATTTCACTTATTCTAACGGACCTATATCTGCTATTAGTTAAAGACAGTATTGTGTTTTCGTAAACCTTTAATAAAGCGTTTTTCTACCACCATACATGGATATCATAATGGCAATTGGTGTGGGCATATTCTTTGTCCTATTTGGATTTCTCCTCTTTTTATTTGGAGTGTGCACGGTTGCATTTTTTAAAAAAGAAGACGATACCATCTTCACACCAAATGTAAGTGTCATTATACCGATGTATAATGAAGAAAACAACATCACTGCATGTATTGATTCCATTAAAGCAAATGACTATCCGGGACATGTTGAAATTCTCGTAGTAGATGATGGTTCTACTGACAAAAGCGTAGAAATTGCAACAACACATGGTGCAACAGTACTTTCGCAAAACCATCTAGGAAAAGTTGAAGCACTCAATTACGGGATTAAGGAATCACGGCATGAATTCGTCATTACTATAGATGCAGACACAGTTGTAGATAAGAATTTCATTACTGAAATCATACGACCTTTTGCTCAAAAGGATGTAGTAGCAACAAGTGGAGCTGCAAAAGTAAAAAATAAAGATACACTTCTTGGCATCTTTCAAAACGTAGAATATCATCACAACAATCTGCTCGGTAGTAGTTTTTCAAAAGTGTTCAACACAGGAACATGGTTTATGGGAGCACTTGCTGCCTATCGTAAATCAATTATGCAAGAAGTGGGATACTTCAAAAAAGATACCATTACAGAAGACATGGATATTGTCCTTGAACTCAAACGAAAAGGATATCGAACCATTAATGTAGCAAAGGCATTTGGATACACGATTGTGCCAACTACCGTAAAAGGTTTCATTAATCAACGAACGCGATGGTGGCTTGGTGTATTGCAAGCACTAGGAAAGAACAAAGGAAAATGGTTTTCACGTGATATCCCAACATCATTTCTTTTCATCAATCAATGGTGGTGGACAGGATATGCATTTATTTCATTACCACTCATCCTCTATCAAGTACATTTCTGGTTTCCAAGTGAAGGTGTTGTACAAGCAGGAGCATACTTATTTAGATGGTTTAGTGTAGTAGGACCATTTTATGTCCTCTATAAAATGCCTGAATGGGGAATTAATATCTACAATATCTTTGGTGTGATGTCAGGAATTATCAGTCTTGCAATTGTGTGTAGAGCACTGTATTACTATAACGATAAGTTAACACTCAAGAATATTGCTGCAATTACATTTTATTTCCCTTACACAATATTTTTAAACATAGTGATCTGCCTGAGCATCATTACGGCAAGAGCAAAGCCCAAACACTTTATCAAATAAACATACTAGATAGGAATAACTATGGCAGTGACTGAAACAATTACAAACTTTATTACACAAACTTCCCTAAGCGTCTTTGAATGGTATGAAGCAATGGGAAGACCGATTCTAAACAAACTGCACATCTTCTTTGATGGAGCATTCCATGTGTTCCTTGGTATTGCAGTGATCATCTCGCTCTTGTATTATGCAGTTACACTCTTCCATCTTATTCCAAGTAGAAAAAGAGTAAAAGTAAAAGAACCTGCATTCAAGTGGGATGAGGCACCTACTGTCTCGGTACAAATTCCAACACGAAATGAACTTGCAGCAATCAATTGTGCAAAACGAGTACTTGCATTTGAATATCCACAAGAAAAAATTCAAATCATGATAGGTGATGACAGTGACATTCCTGAAGTGTCAGCAGAGCTGCAAGCATTTGCAGATAAACATGATACTGTTAGCATCTACAAGCGTGAAAAAAATGTTGGATATAAACCTGGAAACTTAAACAACATGCTCCCACATGTGAACGGAGAATTTCTCGTTATTTTTGATTCAGACTTTTTACCAGAAAAAGATTTCTTAAGAAGAATCATTGCACCATTCCAATACGATGATAATCTTGCAGTAGTGCAAGCACGATGGAAACCAATAAATCCAAATGAGAATCTTATTACTATTCTTGGTGCGTCCATCATGATTAGCTTTCATCACCTTGTATGTACGTTCATGCAGGACTTTGCAGGGCATGCGTTTCTTCTTGGTAGCGCAGAAGCAGTTCGAATGAAAGATCTTAATGCTATTGGCGGATGGAGACAAGGCAGTCTTACTGAAGATATTGAAGGAAGCCTAAGACTTATTCAAAAAAATAAACACTTTGTATATCTCAGAGATCTTGAATGTGAAATGGAAGTACCATTTGATAAGAAAGATCTCTATAAACAACAACTCAGATGGGCATATGGTGTGTGCCATACCTACAAACTACACTTCAAGGGTCTGATGACCTCTGGTCAAAAACTCAAGAGATTACTTGCAATTTTCACATTCCCAGCAGGATTCTTCTTTTCATTTATCATTGCATGGCTCTTTTTATTTGGAATTCTCTCATTTGCAACACATGAACCAGGGCCAATTGATCTTGCACGATTCTTTGTAGAAACCGGTATCAACATTGCACTAACTAGTGGAGTCATTCTCACTACCATTGTTGCAACGATTCGAGAAGGAAGAATTCTCAGATATGATAAGCTACTGCTTGCATCATTTACCTATGGACTTGTTGTAGTATATTATGTCACAAAAGGAATTATCCTTGCACTTTTTAATCAGCCAATGCAATGGTTCATTCTCAAGAAGAAAGGGAATGAAACAGCAAAAACAGCAGCATAATCTACATAACGCAATATATGTTCTCAAAGTGCTGTATATTTTTAATGCACAAATGACCTATATTTCTCATGAAAAAGATTGTTCATCCGCTTATTTTCATATTTGTAGTTTTTTTTGCAGTTCTACAAGGCATCTTCCTAATCAGAGGAAATCTTTTCTGGGATGAAGCAGTGTATGTAGGTATTGGAAAATATCTATGGTCACTTGGACAATCAGGCATCTATGAGTCATTTAGACCTATTGTACTTCCACTCATTCTAGGATTTTTCTGGAAAATTGGACTCAGTCCAGTATTTGTGGGAAAGGCATTTATGATTGTGATGAGTTCATGGTCATTATATTTGGTATATTTGATTGCAAGAAAACACATGAACCATTGGTTTTCATTATTTAGTGTGATTGCTGTAGCACTCACACCAGTATATTTTGTGTTTGCTTCAAAATTGATGACCAGTATGCTTGCACTCTTTTTCTTGCTTGCAGCATTGTATCGGCTTGAAGAGAAAAAATCCATACAAGCAGGAGTGTTTTTGGGATTGGCGTTCCTGACACGATTTCCTGCGGGTTTATTTCTCATTCCTGCGTTCTTTATGGCAAAAGAACAAAAATGGACAGTGCTCAAGACATTTGTAATAACTACTATTCCATACTTTGTCCTAAACCTTGTGATGGGCAATGGTCTTATTCGACCGTTGCTTGAAGCAGGGGCTCATCAGGCAAATAGTGTTTTTGGCGGAGCTTGGTGGTTTTACTTTGGTGTGTTTATAGCAGTGCCGCTGGTACTCTTTTGTATTCCTGGGTTGTTTACAACAATTAAGGAAAAACATTACGGTATTTTAGCACTCGCACTTATTCCTTTGGCATATTTTTCAAGCATTACAATCAAGCAAGAACGGTTTGCAATTCTTTTTTTCCCATTCTTTATTTTAATTGCAATGCATGCACTGTATAGAGCATTTAAGAAACTCAGAAAAATTGATTTGATTACACAAATCTTATTTGTTTTCCTTGTTGCATCATGTGTGATCTCTGCAATGCATATCCAACTAGATGATACAGGATACTACCCTGCATACTCTCAGTTTTTTACAGATGAGAATAGCACCGTCATTACCACAACACCAATACCTGCAGCATTTAGTGATGCAAAGTTTATACCAGCATACTTTGATATCAATCAAGCATTCTACACCTATCTGCTGCACAAAAATGATGCAGAATATGTCCTGTACTCTTCAGAGCCATTCTATTGTGACCACTTTGGCGATGATTGCAAAGCAACACAAGCATACTTTGAAGAAGCACTTGAAGAGCACAAAGAAATTCTCACCAAGGATGTAGATGGATATAACTACACGATTTACAAGCTAGAGAACTAGATCAATCAAATGTACACCAATAAGCTTTTAAATTCTCTTCTAGCACCTATATGCTATGCTAAGAAAGCCAATTGTAACGGTTGTAGGTCACGTAGACCATGGAAAAACAAGTTTCCTAGATACCATTAGGCAAAGCACGGTTACTGAAGGCGAGGCAGGTAAAATTACGCAAGCAATTGGTGCAAGTATCGTGCCTACTGAAACTATTAAACGGGTGTGTGGTCCACTTATTAAAAACATGCAACTTCGAATTCCAGGTTTACTATTCATAGACACACCTGGACACGCAGCATTCTCAACACTACGAAAAAGAGGTGGTGCTCTTGCAGACATTGCAATTCTAGTAGTGGATATCAACGAAGGATTTATGCCACAAACCGAAGAGGCAATTGAAATCCTCAAAGCAGCAAAGACACCATTTATTGTTGTTGCAAATAAAATAGACCTTATTAGTGGATGGAAAACACACGATTCATTCTTACTACAAAATATTCAATCACAATCACCTGATGTACAACGAATTATTGATGAGCGAGTGTACGAATTGGTTGGACAATTCTACGATAAATTCCAAGTACAAGCAGAACGATTTGATAGAGTACAGGATTACACCAAACAAATTGCAATTGTTCCAATCTCAGCACACACAAAAGAAGGACTTCCTGAAGTGCTCATGGCACTGGTTGGACTAGTACAAAAATATCTAGAAGCAGGTCTTGAAATTGATGATACCGGCATGGCAAAAGGAACTATTCTTGAAGTAAAAGAACAAAAAGGGCTTGGTAAAGTCCTTGATGTCATTTTGTATAATGGAACACTCAAAGCAGGAGACACCATTGTCATTGGTGGGCTAAATGGACCGATCATTACAAAAGTACGTGGCCTCTTTGAACCTGCTGCACATGCAGAAATGATGGAGAAAAAAGTAAACTATTCTTCAACAAAACAAGTGGTTGCAGCAACAGGAGTGAGAGTATTTGCACCTGGTGTTGATGACGTTATTGCAGGCATGCCAATAGCAAGTGCAGATCCAAAAGATACTGCAGCTGCAGAAGAGGAAGTACAAGCACAAATTGATGAGGTGCTTATTGAAACGGACGAAGAAGGAATTGTAGTTAAAGCAGATACCATTGGAAGTCTTGAAGCACTATGTACACTCTTAAGAGAGAAGGACATTGCCATTAGAAAAGCATCCATTGGTCAAATTACGAAAAAAGATCTTGTTGATGCAGAATCAAATTACGAAAAAGATCCGCTGCTCTCAGTAATCCTTGGATTTAACATTGAAGGCGAAGCAGCAACAGATAAAGTACACATAATTAAATCTAATATTATCTACAAAGTCATAGAAGAATTCGAATTATGGCAAGAATCCATGAAACGAAAAGAAGAGGAAGAGCAATTGGGTAAAATCACTACTCCTTGTAAAATTGAGATCATGAAAGGATATGTCTTTAGACAATCTAACCCTGCAATTGCAGGTGTGCATATTGAAGCAGGAAAACTCAGAACCGGTATGCGATTTATGAAAAATGATGGAAAAGAAGTCACCACTGTTAAAGCAATCCAGATTGAACAAAAGAATGCATCTGTTGCAGAGCAAGGAAAAGAAGTTGCAGCAGAAATGACTGATGTTACCATTGGCAGACAAGTAGATGAAGGAACCGTACTCTACAGCGCCATTAATGAAGAAGAATTTATCACACTCAAAAAACTCAAACACCTGCTTTCTAAAGCTGAAATTGATATTCTAAAAGAGATAGCAACCATACGGCGAGAAAACAACCCAGTTTGGGGCATTTAGGCACGTATTGAGCACAAAACTTAAATAGTCCAAATACGCTTTCTTAAGAATGTCTCTGTTCACACGAATGATCAATCGGACCTTTGGTTCTCCAAAACGAATTGGTAGACATTCTAAGCAACTATTCAAAAAGCATCGAGTACTTATGGGTTTTGAAAATCAACTACAGGGTCCAGACAGAGGACGACTTCTTGAAGATAAAAAATTCATACAAAAGCTTCAGATTACCATCAAAGATGAAGAAGAACTTTTGATGAAAGCTCGTCAAGATATTAACAAGGGTTTTGAACTTGTTAAAGAAATGACAATTAAACTAAAAAGTGAAATTCCAGACGATCCTCAAATTGATCAATACACACAACGATTAATGCAAAATACTGCAACATACCAGCAACGATTAACGGTCCAAGCAAGAGATCTTGCGCGAAGAGATGAGGCAAGGGCAAGAGATAGAGCACGAAACTTCATAGGTAGTGCAAACAGTGAGAAAAAAGATGCAAAATTAATTAGAAAAGGTGGATCATACTTATCGCAACGGTTTTCACAACTAGAAGCTGCAGCAGATACCTTCTTTCGTGATGAAATTCATGGCGAAGCATTCAATAATTTAATTAGTTTACTCAACATTCTTCCAAAAGAGCTCTTCGAGGAAGGAAACTTACTAGTAGATATTGAATTCCACCTTAAAGCATTTGTAAAAGAACTCTCTGAAAACGCTACTGGAATAGCATCTAAAACACTAGCAGACATACAGCGTGACCTTAAAAGAAATGAACAAAAAGATTTCAAAGAAGTAAAAAGAGCAGCCTAAAGCTTTTTATGCTAACCATATTCTATACATGATATGAACTTACAATTCCTTAATGCAAAAGATCTCAAACCCATCAGAGCTATGCTCGAAAAACAATATGGGATTACTGAGAAGCTACCATATGTCTTCTTACTCAGTGAAAAAGATGACCTGTATGTGGTTTCAGAAGAAGTAAAAGATATTGATCTTGAACACCTTCGAACACACACTATTGGTATCTATGTGGGAGAGATCAAAAAAGGAAGATTAAGGCCAAGCATTGAAGGAAGTGCACTATTTGGACCACTTGCTAAAAAGAACGTATTTCATATAGATAAAAAAGTTGAAAAAATGTGGATGTATGGTCTTGACATTCCATGTAGTGATGATACTGTTGAAGGATTTGTACTCATCAAATCAGAAAATGACTGGTGTGGTAGCGGTTGGAAAAAAGATGATAAAGTGCTCAACCATGTCCCTAAAGGACGAAGAATACATGAATAAAAGAAAATAATTATTTAAGCAAATCTTCCATTTTCTTGCCAGATGCCTTTGCTGCTTTTTCTGCATCTTTTGCAATTTTATCAAGATCAACGCCAAGATCCTTAAGTGCAGTAACATGCATTTGCATGAGTTGTTCTACTATACTTAAGATTCGTCCAAGTTCCTGACGTTCTTTTGCAAGTGTTGAGAGTGCTCCTTTGTGAAAGCCGATTTGCTCGTCTTGTGATTCTTTCTTTTTAGCTGCCATGTACACAAGAACCTCAGTGAGTATATAAGACTTGCCGTTTATAAGCACTATAAGAATACACTAATTTTATAAATGAAACATCCCTCAAATCTCACATGAAATCAAACATGTATGTGGGGTTAGTACTTATTGCTCTGCTTATGCTTACCGGTTGTGGTAGCAATGTAGAAATTCTAGAACCAATTGATTTGGACGATCCATTTCTTGGTCCTGAAGATGCAGAGATAGTTGTTGTTGAATACTCAGACTTCCAGTGTCCATTCTGTGGTGCAGCTGCTGGAAAGAATGCACAGTTAATTAGCCAATTTCAGGCTCAGCACGTTGGTTGGGAACCTGCTGTTGTTGGACTAAAAGAACTTGCAGCAGAAGGAAAAATTAAACTCGTCTTTAAACATTTCCCACTTGGTTTTCACAACTACGCTCAAAAAGCAGCTGAAGCATCAGAAGCAGCACACGCTCAAGGCATGTTCTGGGAATACCACGACAAGCTGTTTGAAAATCCTAATAGTCTAGCTGAAAAAGACCTGATCAAATATGCAGAAGAAGTAGGTCTTGATGTAGAGAGATTTACACGAGAACTACAAGGCGAAGCATATGCGGCATCCGTTAAGAAAGATGCTCAAGAAGGTGCACGAGCTGGCGTTACGGGAACACCAACATTCTTTGTGAACGGTAAAGTCTTTGAAGGAGCACAGCCATTTAGCGTACTTGAAGCTGAAATTAACACTCTTCTTGCAGAGACCACACCTGAAGAAGAAATGGCTGATGCAACTGAAGAATAGCTAAAATTTTAAATAGCTCTTTTTTTCTTTTCTTATTATGTCTTTATTCAAGGATATGTTAAAGGATAGTGAATCGCTCTTTACAGCAAATGTAGAAGCACTTGATTTTGACTATTTACCAAAGCTCATTCCGTTTCGAGAGCAAGAGCAAAAAACTATTGCAAATGCAATAAAGCCAATCTTTCAAAAAAGAAATGGAAGAAATGTCTTTGTACATGGAAAACCAGGTATTGGAAAAACTGCAGCAGTAAGGCACCTACTCAAAGACCTAGAAGAGCAAACAGATGAAATCTTTCCAGTGTACATTAACTGCTGGAGTAAAAATACCACCTACAAAGTTATTCTTGATATCTGCGATCAATTAGGGTACAAATTCACACAAAATAAGAAAACAGACGAACTCCTAAAACTCGTTGCAGAAATTATCAACAAAAATACAGGAGCAGTAATCGTTTTTGATGAAATTGACAAAGCAGAAGATCTTGATTTTCTCTACAGTTTACTTGAAGAACTCTACAGAAAATCACTTGTAATAGTTACCAACTATCCATCTTGGCTTACCGATCTTGATGAGAGAATTAAATCACGACTGATTCCAGATTTAGTTGAGTTTAAACCATACAATGAACAAGAAACCATTGAAATTCTTCGCCAACGTATGAAGTATGCCTTTGTACCCAATGTCTTTCAAGATGATGCGTTTATGACCATCGGTAAAAAAGCAGCAGAACTCAAAGACGTACGGGCAGGACTCTACATGCTACGAACCGCAGGACAGTATGCTGAAGATCACTCTAAACGAACAATTGAACAATCAGATGCAGAATACGCACTCACTAAACTTGAATCATACATGATTAAAGAAACTGAACAACTTGCAACAAGAGAGCAGCAAGCACTTGAAGTCATTAAACAACACTCAGGTAAAAAAATAGGCGACATTTTCAAAGAGTTTGAAAAAAGCGGCGGACAAGGCAGCTATAAAACATTTCAAAGAACGGTAAAGAAACTCGAAGAAGGCGCATTCATCACCGTTGAAAAGAAAGAAGGCGGCAGTGAAGGCACGACAAGCATTCTTACCTATGGCAGAATAAAGAAATTAACGGATTTCTAAATCAAACAACATACATTTGTCCAGTGCACTTATAATAGATTTTCTCAAAAGCTACAATTCTAACAGTTGACACATTTCACTGGACATTCTCTCAAATGGCGTATATAAAGGACCGCTACCACCTTCTTAGTATTGGGCACAAACCCCCCGGTGCCTAAAAGGAGGAACCAAAAAATGATTGATTTAACGCATAAAACCATACAGGACCTGTTTTACAAACAGGTTTCTGAACTCACACGACGATCCAATACCGATAGCTTTGAGCTACAATGCAGCGAGTGGTGGATGTAAAATGACCGACATTGATGCCTACGCTCTATACGTTGTACGATCTGCTAAATACGCTGGTGAAATTGAGAAAGAAAAAGCAAATTTCATCATTGAACACATACTACGAGGTTACTAAAATGAATTTCAAAAAAGAAGGATACATGAATTGGGATGACTATGTACACACCATAACTACCCTTGAGGATTTCACCTGGCGCCAAACCGTACGATCAAGCTTTCTCCCATAAAACACCTCCACTGACCCTCCCCATGAGGGCAGTTCCTTTTCTCTTTTCAACTTATATCATATATTTACGCAAGACTTAAAAACTTCATCACTCTACCTAAAAATAGAATGAGAATCGTAAACAAAGAGGAATTTGCCCTGTACCAACAAGAGATGTTGGAATACTTACAGGAAGGAAAACTATTCGTATATCCTACAGATACCATCTATGGTATTGGATGTGATGCAACAAACGCAGAAGCGGTAGCTAAGGTGCGAAAAGCAAAAGAGCGACCGAGTAATCCACTATCTGTTATAGCACCATCAAAAGATTGGATTAAACAGCACTGTGAAATTAGTGAAGAACAACTACAAGAACTTCCAGGACCAGTAACTGTTGTGGTTAAACTCAAAAATCCAAGTGTGATTGCGCATAATGTCTCAGGTAACCAATCAGTAGGTGTAAGAATTCCTAATCATTGGATCAGTAATGTAATTCAAGCGTTTGGAAAACCTATTGTTACCACAAGTGTCAATAAGCAAGGTGAAATGTATGCAAAAGACGTAGATAATATTCACGAAGATATTATTGGAAAAGTACATATTGCAATTTCTGAAGGAGAACTAATCGGTAGCCCTTCAAAGATCATTAACACCATTAATAACGAAACAATTGCACGATAAAGAGAATATTCTTATTATTTTACTTAATAGGTCATAAAACCTAAATTTTCTTCTTCTTCTTTATGTTCTTCATCAGCACTTTGAGAAACAGGTTCATTCTCGACTGCACTTAGTACATCTGTTGCTGTTGGCATAGGTGTAAAGTCAGAACTAGGAGTCATTTCAGTAGTCGTTGCAGGTGCATCTCCAATAATACTTTGCATAAGCACAATGGCTTGCCTGATATCATCTTTTGAGTCTGCTACCGTATCAATAGTAATTTTCATAAGAACACAAGAACAATAGAGGTATTTAAACTTTACTTTAGAACCACTGTAAATAGTTCATAAATAAGGAGTTTGCCGTTTCTTCGACTTCAAAACCCTTGATGTCTGCAATTACCGGAATACTTCCTACAACATTCATGGGTTCATTTCGCTCTTCTTTAACAGGACCAAGATATGGCGCATCTGTTTCTGTAAATAACTGACGAATATTTACTTCTTTTACTATTTCTTGAAAGTTTTGTGCACGAATAACATTTGCAGGAATGGAAAAACCAAATCCAAGTTCAGCACCACGCTTTACCAAATTTTTCTTTCCACAAAAACAGTGCAAGATTACTTTCTTTGCACCTTCACGTTCTAGTACGTCAATCACTTCTTTTTCTGCTTTTCGTGAATGTACAATCAGTGGAAGATCAAGTTCTTTTGCAAGTGCAATCATCTTCACAAAGATTTCTTCTTGCTTTTCCTTATCAGTTTCTGCATCTGAAAAATCCATGCCCACTTCGCCAATAGCTTTGATGTTATCTGCAGAGGATCGAATGAATGCGATTTCTTCATCAACATCATATGAAATAACCTTGCCAGACTCATCAAGCGGGTATGCACCAAGTGCTGCTTGCACAATGCCATACTTCTCAGAGAGCTCAAGAGTTGCCCTATTCGTCTTTGGATCAATGCCTGCACTCAAAATAACCTTTACACCAGCATCAGCTGCACGCTGTACTACAGCATCTCTATCTGCATCAAATTGCGTATTGTCAAGATGACAGTGGATATCAAAGAGTTTCATGTCCTACTTGAGTCCCAACCACATTTAAAAAACTTGCTTCATAAAACGTCAAAACCTTTAAAAAGGCCCCTGGGCTTCTTTTCTCTAGGAGGCAAATATGGCTGAATCAAAGACTATTTCAAGCAAATTCATTAAAGTTCGATGTGCTAAGTGTAACAACGAACAAGTACTGTTTGGTAAAACATCAACACCTGTTACGTGCTTAGTATGTGGCGAACAACTTGCTAAACCAACAGGTGGTAAGGCAGAAGTTACAGCTCAAGTACTAGAGGTGCTTAACTAATGCTTTTAGAACGAGAAGGGTATCCTCAAGAGGACGAGCTAGCACTAGTAAGTGTTACAAAAGTTAACCCTAACTCCGTTTTTTGTGTTCTTGACCACTATGGTAGAAGAACTGGACTCATTCACATTTCTGAAATTAGCCCAGGACGTATTCGAAACATTAGAGATTACGTTGTAGAGGGCAAAAAAATTGTTGTCAAAATCCTTAAAGTAGATAAGGAAAAAGGACACATTGATTTATCTCTAAGAAGAGTTACAGAAATTCAAAAACGAAATTTCAATAATACAATTAAACGAGAACAAAAGGCTGAAAAACTTCTTGAAAAGTTTACAAAAAAGAATAAGATCACTGATAAACAATTAAAAGACCTCGTTAAACAAGTACATGAAGAATACAATTATGTATATGATTTCTTTACTGATATTGTTGAAGAAGGGCAAAAGGCAAGTGAGATCATAAAAAAATATGGTGATGAACTTGAAGCTTATGTTAAAGATAAAATTCAACCAGAAGAAGTATCATTAAAAGCACTATTTACTCTTTCATTTTTCTCAGCAGATGGTGTTGCACAAGTAAAAGATGCACTCAAAAAAGAAGTAAGCGAGGAATGCCAAATCACCTACTCCGGTGCTGGCAACTACACCATGGTAATCAAAGAAAAAGACTACAAACTTGCTGAAAAACAATTGAAAAAACATCTTTCTAATATAGAATCTTATGCGCAAAAGCACAAAGGCGCATTTACGTGTGATCGAGAATGAAACGCATCATGAAGTGTGAAGAAACAGGAAATTACACCATGAAAGAAATTTCTCCATGGAGCAAAAAACCAACCGTCAGAGCAATTCCACCAAAATATTCTCCTGCAGATAAGTATGCAAGACACCGAAGACAGTATAAAGAAGAACACAACGCTTAAATAGTTCATTTCTAGTACAATTTCATGAGCAAATATCTTAACGTGGCAATAACTGCAGTAAAAAAAGCAGGCAAATACGTCATGAAAAACTTTGATACTGAACAAACCATAGAGTTCAAGAAAAATAGAGAGATTGTAACAGAAATTGACAGAAAATCAGAAGAGATTATTCTTAATACATTACTCAAAAAATTTCCAACACATGGAGCATGGAGTGAAGAGCGTCCAGAACTACAAAAAGAATCTGATTATAGATGGGTTGTTGATCCCATTGATGGAACAGCAATGTTCACAAGAGGATTTCCTTTCTTTGGTATAGCAATTGCACTTGAGCAGAAAGGAAAACCAATCGTTGCTGTGCACTATTTTCCTGCACTCAAATTACTCTACACTGCAGAAAAAGGAAAAGGCGCATTCTGTAATGGAAAACAAATTCACGTGTCAACAAAAACAAAAAAGGAACCACTCATCTATCTCATAGGAACACAACTGATCAGACATCCAAAACTCATGTCTTCATTTATCAAAGACGCACGAGAAAGAAAAGTAAGACCAGAAGCATTTGGATCAACAACATATCATATGTCAATGGTTGCGCATGGTAAAGCAGATGCATCATTTGAATATCATATTAAACCAGGAGACATAGCTGCAGGCATATTACTCGTACAGGAAGCTGGGGGAGTGGTTACAGACACTTCAGGAAAAAAAGCAACCTCTGCTGCAACAGCCATTATCTGCTCAAATGGAAAATTCCACAGGACACTTCTATGAGTAAGGTTTAAAATACCCTCATCATTCTTACACGTATGCAACTCACAGACATACAAAATAGACTTCCTGAAGACCTATTTAATGTCCTTTCTGAAAACATTACAGATCTTAGACCTGCACAGGAAAAAGCAATCAATGCGGGGCTTTTAGAGCAAAAAAATCTACTTATTTGCACACCAACAGCATCAGGGAAAACACTCATTGGTGAAATGGCTCTTGTAAAAGGCATCATGGAAGGAAAAGGCAAGGGTATCTACGTGGTTCCTCTTCGAGCACTTGCTGTTGAAAAATATAAAGCATTTAAGGAAAAATATCAAGGACTTCTGCGAATTGCACTCAGTATTGGAGATATGGATTCTGCCGAATCAAAACTCTCCGACTATGATCTTATTTTCTGTACCTCTGAAAAAATTGACTCTCTCTTAAGACACAATGCAACATGGATTCCTTATGTGTCTACCATGGTAATTGATGAGATCCACCTTCTCAATGATCTCTCTAGAGGACCAACGCTTGAAGTAGTGATCACACTCATGAAAAAGCTTATTCCTCACATCCAAATTGTGGGCCTGAGTGCAACCATTGGGAACCCAAAAGAACTTGCAAGTTGGCTTGAAGCAGAACTCGTCATTGATACCTGGAGACCGGTTGAATTAAAACAAGGCGTGTATCATAACGGACACGTAGAATTCTCAAATAGCTGAAGATGCTGGAAATAGCAACACAGTAATTCCCACCACAAGAAGCACCAAAACAAACCATAGTGCAAGCCACACAAACCACACGTGAAGCGTTTCTTTCCATTCATGCACATAAAAGTACTTAATTGCAAATAAACCAACAATTGCAGCAATAATAGTCATAAGCACTGTAGAATGAAATGAAAAGAGAAATAATGCTGCAACAAAAAGACCAGATGCCTTTAAATTATGTTCATGATTTGGCGTTTTCTTTAGTATATAAAATGCAACGTGAAATAGACCTAGTGAAATTGCAGTAAACACTCCAAGTGTAACAAGGAGAATGATGCCTTCAATAATCTGCATATACTTCTCCTAGGATACTGAGTCCTACAATACTTGCAAGGAATGTTGCAATGCACACTCCTACAATTGGCACTTGTGCAAAAATTGCAATAAGGACCGCATATACTACAGCAACAATCAACCAATTTTTAGCATACACAGAATCAAGTGAGCGTTCTTTGATTCTATCAAACACAAATGCACTTCTCACCGTTCCATGAAACGTATATGCAAGAATGCCGTTGGGAAGTAAATATGCCGTAAGAAGAAAAACGACAGTTAATATGAACTGTGCTCCCATTCCAAGACTAAACAGTACACCAAGATAATCTGCTCTAAATGGTGAAAGAAATGGTGCAATAGTTACACCCGTAAATAAATAGGAAAGTGCTAGAAAAGGAATTGAATATAATAATCCAACTAATACAGCAAAAAAGCCATTGGTGAAAAGATCTGCAGGTTGTGTTAACTTAGGAAGATCATATTCTTTTCGTGCAAATGTCCTTGCACATTCAAGTACATATCCTGCTGAAATGAAATTCACAATAGGTACTGCTGAAAAAATGATCCCAAGAACCACCCGTCTAAAGTGTGTAAATGGACGTTTAAATGCTTCACGATATTCTACCATACATTCCCCCACTACACTCCTAGAAAAGGACTTTATATAGTTTTCTATGTCACTATCTATGTCACTACATTCGAAAGATTTATAGGAATCAAGAGGAAAAAAAGCACATGACTCTAAAAATAACACTACTACTTGTTGGATTACTCCTACTTAGCGCATGTACGCAATCAACCATGGAAAACATGGATGACGACATGGACCACATGGGCTGTCAAGAAGGAGAAATTATCAATGGCACATGCACTACAGCAGACGACAACAATGCTATGCTCTTCTCAGAAGATGTAAGTGATCTCATTATTTCAGAAACAACAGACCTTGGCTATTTTGCACAACCTGTTGCAGAAGGAACATATCCTGGTGTGGTAATGATCCACGAGTGGTGGGGCCTTAATGAGAATATCATGAACATGGCAGACCTACTTGCAAGTAAAGGGTACTATGTCATTGCAGTTGATCTGTATGGCGAGTATACTAATGAAAGTAGTAGAGCACGAGAACTTGCAACAAACGTAAGAGAAAACCCAGATGAGGCAGTAGAAACCATGAAATCTGCAGTAGCATTCCTAGAAGAACAGCAAGCAACATCTGTTGGATCAATGGGATGGTGCTTTGGGGGACAACAATCACTCCTCCTCTCACGCAGTGAAGATCTTGATGCAACAGTAATATACTACGGAAACCTAGTTACTGACGAAGAATCACTCTCAGTGATTGAATCACCAGTACTTGGCATCTTTGGAGAAGAAGATGGAGGAATTCCAGTATCATCAGTACGTGAATTTGAAACATCCCTCAACAGTCTTGGAATTGAAAATGAGATCTACATTTACCCAGGAGTAGGACATGCATTTGCAAACCCATCTGGGAGCAATTATGCACCAGAAGAAACGGTTGATGCGTGGGATAAAACACTTGTTTTCTTAAATGAACATTTGGACTAACTATAGTCCTAGTGTTTCCATTATTTTTTTAGGATCAAATGGTTCAAGATCTTCATACCCTTGACCTGTACCCATATAGAAGATAGGCGCTTTAGTGACATAACTCACAGAAATTGCAGCACCACCCTTCTCATCAATGTCTGCTTTAGAAAGAATAATGCCATCAATACCAACTGCTTCATTAAATGAACGAGCTTGTTCTACGCAATCATTTCCTGTAATACTCTCACCCACAAATACCTTCATATCAGGATTTGCTACCTTAATGATTTTCTTCATCTCATTCATGAGATTCGTATTAGAATGAATTCTACCCGCCGTATCAATTAACACCACATCAATACCTTTTGCCTTTGCATGTTCAATTGCATCAAACGCAACAGCTGCAGGATCACTACCATATTCATGTTTAATCAGCTTCACACCAAGATTGTCTGCGTGTTCTTGTAATTGATCAATTGCTGCTGCTCTAAAGGTATCAGCTGCTGCAAGGACAACGGATTTTCCTTTCATTTGAAGATGCCGTGTTAGTTTTGCAATACTCGTTGTTTTTCCAGATCCATTAATCCCCAGTAGACATACCACATATGGGTTCTTTGTTTCAATACGTTTGTCAAATGGAACATGAGGTAGTGTGAGCACTTCTTTAATACTATGTGAAAGTGTTTCTTGAATAATATCTAAAATTTTATTTCGCTTGAGTGGTTTTCCAACAATCTGTTCCTTCATATCTGCTTTAATTTTATCAATTACTTCAACAGACACATTATTCTCAAGCATAATAACTTCAAGTTCAAAGAACAGTGCTTCGAATTTTTCATTGTCAATTTTCTTTGCAAGTAGTTTCCCAAAGAATCCTTTTTCTTCTTCTACGTGTTGTTTTGGAATAGGTGCAGGTGATGTAACTGGAGCAGGAGTTTCTACAGCCGATTCTGGCTCTGCAATTTCTTCAGGTTCATCTGTAACATCTTCAATTGCAAGTGCTTCAACAGGTTCTTTTTCTGGTTCATCATCAAGGAGCATGGTTTCTGAAGGTTCTTCTTCAATAGCTTTTTCAATAGGTTCTTCAGGTTCATCTTCATCAAGATCTTCAACTGGCTCTTCAACATCTTCTTTTGGAGCAGCATCATCAGGAAGTTCAACAGCATCTACTTCTTCAACCTCTTGTTCGGGTACTTGATCAAAGATCTTTTCTTGTGTAGCAAATTCTTCCTCTGCTACTTCAATTTCTTCTCCTTCTTCATCTACGCTTTTGGAGAACTTTTCAACAGCGCCCTTTAACTTGTCTTTGAAGAACTTAAACATCTTGAAGTGACCCCTCTATGTGTTGTATTGATTCTAGTTTTTTGCCTAATTGCTCTGTGATGTTTTTAGAAATACGATCCATTTCACTAAGTTGTTCTTGCATGAGTACTTTGGTATCCTCAGGCGTTTTCTTTACCACAATACCATTACCCACATTTACATGGAATTCTTTCACATCATCAAGATGTGCAGAAAAGAAAATACCGTTTACTAGCGGCGTAAGAATTTCTTTATCTTTTACCAAAAGAATATTATCAATTGCATCAATAGTTGCAACTACTTGTTGCCTTTGCTGTGAAAGTTGCTCAAGGTTTTGATAGAGATGTTGAATCTCTTGTTGCAATTCTTGAAATTGTAGGATATTCTCGTTCATAGTATCTTTTCTTACTCGTCTAAATACTGTTCTTGGATCAGTTCTTCCTTTAAAAAGATGTGTGCTAGATCACTCATTTTCATCATCTGCGCTCTTTTTTTCTTTGAGCATTTTGATATAGATTGGTGCAAGATGCTTTTCTTGCTCAATATCGATTTTTCTCTGATTCGTTAAATGGAGCAAAGGAACAAATGTCATTATTTGATCTTCCTTGCTTTGTGATGGTGTAAGTTTGTCAAAATGAATGATTTCTTCTTTATGTTCTCGCACATGTTGTTTAATGTTACTAAACACTTCTCGAATGATTTCAGTAATGTCACGAGTATGTTCTGGTGCTTTAACTTCTGGTGCTTCTACAACTTCTCTGGTGACTTTCTTTTTTCTAAATTCAAGGGTATGTTGCAATGCATCAATAAGATCAAAAATAGTAACTTTACGTTCACGTGGTTGTGGTGTTCGAGGAATCAGTTTTGGTTTCTCTTTATTTCTCTCAAGTGCTGCAAGCTGTTCGTTAAGATCAGCAGGTTCAAGATATTCATCAAGTAATTCAACTTCTTCTGGTTGACGAAGTAAGTTTTCAAAATGACTCATCTCCTCACCCATGAGTTTATTAGATTTGATTTTCAATAAGATTGCAGCTGCAAGAACAACTTTTCCTGAAATGCGAAAATCCATCTTCTT
Source organism: uncultured Methanosarcinales archaeon (assembly GCA_964544335.1). Lineage (GTDB taxonomy): Archaea > Nanobdellota > Nanobdellia > Woesearchaeales > JABIAG01 > CAZJAJ01. Next base: position 337,985 of record CAZJAJ010000001.1, read on the forward strand.
AAGTTTAGTAAGGAGTTCAAGAAACTTTGTTGAAAGTAGACCAATATCTACATCCCAGGGATCAATCTCACCTGATTTTACCAGATCATGAATAATAGACTGCCATGTAACTTCATCTCCTTCCATGAGGATACTAAAGATTTTATCGCTCTTCTCAACCATGTAAAAATTCACTTCCTAGCGTATATAAATATATTGCAAATTAGGTAAAATAGTGGAAGAATTCAGGGGAGATCTTTCCGTCCTTAATCACAATTCCATCACTCTCTAAAAGCTCAATTTTTGTCTTTAGACCATCAAATAAACTATATCCGCCCAGCTTTCCAGAATGAGAAATGACCTTATAGCACGGATATTTTTCAGGATGCTTATTCTGTTTTAATACAGATGCAATTGCCCTTGGGTGCACACCGCATTTCTCTGCGAGAATTTTGTAGGTCGTAACTTTTCCTTTTGGTATCTGTTTGAGTAAATGGAGCGGATCAGTCATCAAGAACAACCACCTCTATTCCTTCCTGTTCTAATTGACTCATGTATGCAGGATCAAGTATATTGTATGTATATCGATCACCATCACCATCTGTATAACCTTGTAATCCATATAGTCCTTCAAACGGTACATGTTGTGTATACACAGTAGTAATACCTTCCTTGTTAAGTAGTTCTCCTAAATCTTCACTTTCAAATAAATAATGAGATTGTGACGATAGTGTTCCATTAAGCAACTTGAATAATCCAATACCATCTCCAAGCCCACTACCTGTTCGTTCTGCCCAATCATCTTCACAGGTAAATACAAAGTATCTTGCATTCATTACTTGTGTATATGCTTCATCGATTAAAGTACGAGTTGTGTCCACATTTATATCTGAAATAAATAATGGTTCACGATTGTGTTCGTCAAGTAATCGCACAAGTGTGTGATATGCTCTTGGATCACGATCAAATAGTACGCTTAACTCCCCTGCATTTCTCACAAACATAGGGGAATAAAATAGTAAGAAAGATATAAAGATTTAGAAAATAGTTAGAAAGAGAAAATGCCCTCGCCGGGATTCGAACCCGAGTCCTCGGATCGAAAATCCGAGATGATTGACCGGACTACACCACAAGGGCATGAAGGTTTTTTGCTTTTATGGGCTTGAGCCAAAGGCAAAACCCATCTCGTAGCCTACAGTCGAAACTGTAGCACCACAAGGGCAAATGATGACACATGTAGTCTTGTGTCTATGGACCCACCCGGATTCGAACCGGGGATCTACGCCTCACTTAAACAATGTGTTATGTAAGGGCGTTGTCATAGCCACTAGACCATGGGTCCTTAAGTCCAAAGAATCTGCTAGCCGTATTTAAAGCTTATCGTTTGCAACACATTTAAATAGTAGTAATCCAGCATAAATCTATGGGGGAAAAGATGGTTATTCCAGCAGACGTTCCAAGAGGATCTATTAGAACATACAAGAAAAATCTAAAGAAAATAACATATGGAACTGGAAGATTATTCATGTTTGCAGGTGATCAACGTGTTGAACATCTACACAAAGATTTCTATGGAAAAGGAATTGCAAAAGAAGATGCTGACCCAGAACATTTTTTTAAGATTGCATCACAAGCAAAAATTGGATGCTTTGCATCACAGCTAGGATTCATTTCACGATACGGTAGAGCATATCCAAAAATTCCCTATGTCGTAAAATTAAATTCAAAAACAAATCTTATTCCAACAAAGCAACAAGACCCTTCAAGTACAGAATGGTTTAGTGTTGATCAAGTTGCAAAGTTCAAAAAACAAAGCGGACTTGACATTGTTGGTGTTGGCTACACTGTATACCTTGGTGGAGCAAACGAATCAATTAATCTCAAAGAAGCAGCACAAGCTGCCCATGATGCACACAAACATGGACTTGTTGCCATCTTTTGGATCTACCCTAGAGGAAAGGCAGTAAAAGATGAAAAGTCAGAAGAAATTATTGCAGGAGCAACCAGTGTTGCATCCGCACTTGGCGCTGACTTTGCAAAGATTAACATGCCAAAAGTAAAAGGAAAAAATTCTCTTAAAGCACTACAAAGAGCAGTCACTGCAGGTGGCAATATGGCAACTATTTGTGCAGGCGGAAGTAGTGTTCCAGTTAAATCATTCTTATCTCAAGTACATGATCAAATGCATGATGCAGGAACTATGGGAACTGCTGTTGGAAGAAACGTGCATCAAAAATCGCTCAAGGAAGCAATCGCATTCTGTAATGCTGTGCACGCACTTGTTGTAGAAGAAAAAACCATCCCACAAGCCATGCGCATCTACAACGCAGAAAGAAAATAATCAATCTACCAATCTTATATCAAGTGCATGAGCCATATGTCTACACTGCTCATCTGCAAGATCTGCCAATTCTAAAATAGCATCAAGATCTTTTACATCACCATATACATCATTACAAATAATTGCACGCAATTTAACATGTTCAACACCACATAAACCAAAATAAAGTAAATTCTTATCTAACTCGGCTCTTGAAACTGTGTTGTTTGGGCCTTCGAAATATTCAGGGCCCTTTTGTTTATGCATCACTTCATCATATGATCTAAAAAAAATCTTGTATGCTCTTCTTGCTTCTCTTAGGTGAGAACTTGGAAGGCTAAGTAATCCTAACATAGAGATGTACAAACACTCCACACATAAAAATATTCTCTATCCTAATGATAATCTTTATATAATGCCTATTCGTCCTTTTCCACTATGGGCCTGTAGCTCAGCCTGGTCTAGAGCGCTGGTCTTATATGGCCGCTTTTGGTTTGAGGAAAGCCAGAGGTCCGGGGTTCAAAACTAACGGGTTGGACCCAAGCAAATTCACATGGGCTTTGAAAGATAACCCTAATGGTTGTAATGGACAAGCCGTTGGGTGAAAGTCTCCGCAGGCCCATACCTTTGCGAGAGTAGTATAGTGGTTAGTATACGACGTTGCCAACGTTGTGACCCGGGTTCGAGTCCCGGCTCTCGCACCATTCTTTTTCATCTCACTCTTATCGAAAGCTTTTAAAAGGGTCTGTTGTTTCTGAACGGTACATGAAAAGAAGTTCACGACGTTGGAAGAAAAAAGGTCAAATGCGCTGGAAGTGGCAACGAAAGCGTATGAAGAAAGAACGTAAAAAGAGACAGATGAGATAATCTCATTAATTCTATTTTATTTACTACTAATTATATCTTCAAAATATTCAATACAGAAGAACACTATTCTATTTTTTTACAAACTCTACAAACCCTTCTTGAGCATCTTGTGCTTGCATTGCTTTTATGGTTGCAGGAGTAGTTGCAGGAGATTTCCAATTACTAATCGGCTTCAACTTTGATCGCATTACAAATGCAGTATCTACTAGAAAATTAACATCCCCTTGAACTGGACAGGGATAGATATAGTCCTTCAAAGCACCAGAAACGGAAGGCATATTCTTAACAGAAAAACTAATAGGAAGTCCCTGTTCTTTTACAGCGCGAAATGCAACAACGGGATCCACATAGTGATTGAAATTTTTGTTCAAATGCGTGATATCCTCATTACGCACATTACCTAGCTGAAATGATTCAATCATCACATTTTTTTTCTTAATGGGATCATAAAAACATGCGCCCCCTTTCTGAGGTTTTATTGGATTTTGTGCAACGATTTCCATGACCATATTATACCCTTTCTCGCGTAAACGAAGTGCAAGTGAAATACTGGGTAAATCAAGAGCGTTTGTTAAGTACTCCAAATCTTCAATATTAAATGAAATAAAATCATCATGACTACTCAATAGTTCTTCATATTCCTTACTCGTGATATACAATCTATCCTGTGTGTTCACATCAACAGTAAACAATTCACCATCATGCGTTTTTTGCATCACTAATTGCCCATGATTATGTAACCGTTTATTTGAAGATGTAGAGTCGTCATAACAGAGCTTGCCATCAACAAGATGCATACCATGGAATGCTTTTTGCACCATGAAATATACGTGAGATGAATCAAATCCAAAAAAATTATGTTCAATGAAATTTTCAATTATTTTATCTTGTGTTTGTTCATTAACAACAATAAGCATTGATTGTTTTCTAAGCACCTCGCTAGCATCATAACCCTGTTGTTGTGCAAGAGATGAAATATCAAATGCAAGTTGATACATATGACGTTCACCAAGGGATAAATCAAGCAAAGAAGTATGATCGCCAAAGTCTTCCCGTAAAGATGCTTCTGAAATCTGAGCATCCACTTTCATTCTCTCCTCGTTATTTTCACACTCAGCATATCGCTCTTTTCTCATCTGTGCTGCAATTTGTGCGTGAGAATACTCTCGAAGATTAAGTAAATACTTTGTGCCAAGCCCAAGACGTGTTGCTTCTCCGGCTGCCGTGTGCTCCCAAAATACTTTACCTGCCAAAATAGCATCAATTGCAAGGGAGGTATCTTCATCCTCACCTAAATGAAACACGTGAGATTCATCAATGGGCTGAAGATGTGCTAAATGCTCATATGCGTTTAATTCTTTTTCATTACTCTTTACAGCATCCATATGTAGCTCATCACCCAATTTTTCTTTAAGTGATACAGATAAATGAGATGCCACAGATGAAGTATAGTGATGAATTGAGTCAAGATGCAATTTACTAACCATACTCAAGCTAAAGAAAAGACCTTCAAAAATATTTCGAATTAGAAATCCATTCACGCATCTCACACGTAAATGAAAAAAGATATGAAAGAATATTTATAAACACAACAACTTCCACACTCCCATGGGCGCAAAAGAAACCATTACAGAACTGTTCTCAACAGCAGGCATTACTATCAACGGTAAAAAAGAAGGAGATGTTACCGTGCACAATGAGGGATTTTATGCAAGAGTTCTCTCTGAAGGTTCAATTGGTCTTGGGGAATCCTACATGGATGGATGGTGGGATGCAAAGCTAGATGTATTTTTCTACAAACTTCTTAGTGCAGACCTTAATAAAAAAGCAAATAAGCTCAAACTCGTTCTGCCATTTCTTAAAGCAACACTTACCAACATGCAAACAAAAAAGAAATCAAAAGAAGTTGCAAAAATACACTACGACCTTGGCAACGATTTCTATACAGACATGCTTGATGATCATATGCAATATACCTGCGCATATTGGAAAGATGCAAAGACGCTTACTAAAGCACAAGAGAACAAACTTCGACTGGTATGTGAAAAGATTCAACTCAAAAAAGGAGAAACCGTTCTAGAACTTGGTGGGGGATGGGGCGGATTTGCTCACTTTGCAGCAAAAGAATACGGAGCTACAGTTACATCATATAATATTTCAAAAGAACAAGTGGCATTTGCACGAAAGAAAAACAAAGATCTTCCGGTAACCATTGTACATGATGACTACAGAAATGCAACAGGCACTTTTGACAAAGTAGTATCCATCGGTATGTGTGAACATGTTGGTGTGAAAAACTACAGAGGCTTCATGAAAGTTGCAGAAAGATGTATGAAAAAAGATGGTTTATTCTTAATGCACACTATTGGAACAAACTTCTCAACTAAAATAACTGACCCTTGGATTGATAAATACATCTTCCCGGGCGGAAAACTACCCTCCATTGCACAGCTTGCTGAAGCATCAGAAGGAATCTTTGTTACAGAAGATGTACATAATCTCAATGTAAATTATGATAAAACACTTATGGCATGGCATGATAACTTCACTAAAAGTTGGGATAAGTACAAGGATCTTGGGGAAAGGTTCTATCGTATGTGGTCATATTACTTACTGAGTTGTGCAGGTGCATTTAGATCAAGAAATATTCAACTCTGGCAATTCGTGTATTCTAAAAAAGGCAGAGAAGGGTATCAATCAATACGATGAGCTACGAAGAAAAAGTAAAGCGAATCAAAAAAGCATTTGCTGAGCAAAAAGGAAACGTAGGACTTGGTAAAAAAACATCAAACCTCTACAGAGATAGAAACGATACCAAAAAGAAAAAAATTGATGTGTCGGATCTTACTGAAATAATCAACTTCGATACAAAACACATGACGGTTGAAGTAGAAGGTATGTGTCCATATGAAAAAATTGTACAAAAAACACTTCCTCTTGGGTTTATTCCTGCATTCTGCCCTGAACTTCGAACTATTACCGTTGGTGGAGAAATTGCAGGAATTGGTGTTGAATCAAGTGGATTTAGATACGGGTTTGCTCATGAAACAGTACTTGAATTTGACGTACTTACAGGTGAAGGAAAAGTGATCACCTGCTCACCAAAAGAACACAGCGACCTTTACTACGGTTTTGCAAACACTTACGGCACGCTTGGATATGTCCTTCGCGCAAAATTACTTCTTGTTCCTGCAAAAAAATATGTAGAAATAACCAGGACAAAATATACTGATGCTAAATCGTATGTTGCAGAAATGGAAAGGCTTGCAAAAACATACAGAGACAACCACAGCGTAGATTACATCGATGGTTTAGTATTTGCAAAAGATGAAATGTACATCGTCATTGGAAGGTTCACAGATGATGCACCATTTACTTCAGACTACAGAAAAGAAATTTACTATAAATCATTTCAAACAAAAGAAAAAGATTATGTGACTACATACGACTATTTGTTCAGATATGATTTTGATTGGTTTTGGTGTTCAAAGTATTTTGGTCTAGAAAATAAATTCATACGAATGCTTTGGGGAAAAAAGCGACTACATTCAGGAATCTACAATAAAATAATGAGATGGAATGCAAAACACAAAGTCACCGATAAAATAAGAAAAATAATTCCAGTAGTTGGAGGAAAGCAAACAGAATCACTCATTCAAGATTTTGAAGTACCAGTGGAGCAAGCAGCAGAGTTCATTAATTTCATGCTCGATGAAGTGGGCATTGTACCTATGACGGCAGCACCCATACAATCATACAAGAAAACACCATACACAATGTTTGCAATGGACCCTGAAACGATCTACATCAACGTAGGATTTTACGATTCCTTCCCTTCAACTAAACCAGAAGGATACTACCTCAAAAAGATAGAAAAGAAAGCACAGAAAATGAAACTCAAGAAAATGCTATACTCTCTTTCTTATATGAATCAAGAAGAATTCTGGGATATGTTTGATGAAAAAGGGTACAACATACTGAAGAAAACATACGATCCAAACAACACATTTCTTGGCATCTATGAAAAATGCGTACAACGAAAATGAAGGCATCACTTATCATCAAAGAAGTACAACAAGCATTACGAGATGAAGCAACAAAAGATGGACTCAAGTCACAACAAATGTTTCATAAGACGCCAATTAAAGCACTTGGTTTAAGAAATCCACACGTACATAAGATTGCAAAAACATTCTTCAAGAAGATACAGCATCTTTCAAAAAAAGAAATTCTAGATGCAGCAGAAGAACTACTCAAAAGCGGATACCACGAAGAACGATTAGTCGCATTTGATTGGGCACAATACGTCCCTGTAGAAAAAGAAGATTTTCAACGTTTCAAAAGATGGACAGAAGAGTATGTTGATAACTGGGCGCAGTGTGATGGGTTTGTTCCATATGTATTGGAAAAATTTCTACATTATCCTGATCTAAAAAAAGAAATGTTCAAATGGACAACGCACACAAAAACCATGGTGCGAAGAGCAGCTGCTGTTGCATACTTACATGATGGCGGTGGATCAAAACCCTCTACACATAACATTGAAGATCGATTTAAGATTGCACTCGCACTCATGCATGACAAAGAAGACCTTGTACAAAAAGCATACGGGTGGTTACTAAAAAACGCATCAAAAACACACAGAACAGAGGTGTATAATTTTGTCATGAAACACAAACACGACATGCCACGAACAGCACTTCGGTACGCAATTGAATACTACACCAAAGAAGAAAAAAAACAATTAATGGCATAGTTTTTTAAGCTACATTCCATTACCTTCTCCCTATGAATAGATTAACAAAAACAATTGGTGCAGGACTTGCTGCAATCGTGATGGGGGGGTGTGATATTGACTATCAAGCCTACTCCATTAAAGAATTACCACAAGCAAAACAATACGATGTAATAGTAGAAAAAATGCACGAGCATACAAAAATGAGAATTGGAAGATTAAAAAGCAATGGAAAAGCATTTAGTGGAACCATTCTTATTTCAGAAGACTTTGGAAATGACGGCAATTTTGAAACATTATCAATCAGTTATGACCGCCATGTGGAAGAAAAAATCCCTCATCAATTCAGAGAATTCACGCTTGATGACATGGCAAATATTTACACTGCCGCAGAAGCAAAAAATCAACAATAAATCTTATTTTTCTTTTCAAAAATTCTTTTTCACGTCGATAAAAACACTTTTTTCTATAAAAAGATCCAACAGTAACTTTTATAAAGGGTACCGAGTTTCTTCACTGATATCGCCTTCTCTCAATGACAAACGGTCATTGAGGCAACTCAAAACTGAGTTAACACATGAGTGTTAAACCAAACAAAAGGTTAAACATAATGCAAACAGAACTCTTGCAAATTCCAGAATTTTTTCGGTAATTCTGTCATTTGAGTTTTAAATCACTTCTATGAAAATACAATGCGATATATCTTCAATTCCCGTTGATCCTGCGGGAGATTGCTGCTATTCGAATTCGACTTAGACATGCAAGTCTTCTCACCTTCGGGTGGGAGGCGCAAGGCTCAGTAACATGTCGTTAATCTGCCCTTACGTCTGGTATAACCTCGGGAAACTGGGGCTAAGACCGGATAGAAATTTGGTACTGGAATGTCCATATTTCCAAAGGCAACGCGTAAGGATGAAACGGCACCTGATTAGATTGTTGGCGGGGTAGTGGCCCACCAAGTCTATGATCAGTACGGGTCCTGAGAGGGATGGCCCGGAGAAGGACACTGAGGAACTGGTCCTAGCCCTACGGGGTGCAGCAGTCGCGAAACCTTTACAATGCACGAAAGTGTGATAAGGGGATTCGAAGTGCTCATGTTATGCATGGGCTTTTGCCAATGGTAAATACATTGGCGAATAAGTGGTGGGTAAGACTGGTGCCAGCCGCCGCGGTAACACCAGCGCCACGAGTGGGAATCAGTATTATTGGGCTTAAAGCGTTCGTAGCCGGTTACGTCAATCCTTTGTGAAATCGTTGCACTCAATGCAACGACGTGCAGAGGATATTGCGTAACTAGGGACCGGGAGGGGCTTGGAGTATGCCTGGGGGAGCGGTAAAATGCTATAATCCTAGGTAGACTACCTTTGGCGAAGGCGCCAAGCTAGAACGGGTCCGACGGTGAGGAACGAAAGCTGGGGGAGCGATCCGGATTAGATACCCGAGTAGTCCCAGCCGTAAACGCTGCCAACTAGATGTTGCACATTCTCCGTGAATGTGCAGTGTCGTAGCGAAAGTGTTAAGTTGGCCGCCTGGGAAGTATAGTCGCAAGACCGAAACTTAAAGGAATTGGCGGGGGAGCACTACAACGGGTGCGGCGTGCGGTTTAATCTAACTCCACACAGAGAATCTCACCAGCAGCGACGGCAGGATGAAGGTCAGATTAAAGGTTTTACCTGACGAGCCGAGAGGTATTGCATGGCCGCCGTCAGCTCGTACCGTGAGGTGTCCGGTTAAGTCCGGCAACGAGCAAGACCTATGCCCACAATTGCTAACGACCTTTGGGATCGAGCACTTTGTGGGGACTGCCTTGGAAACAAGGAGGAAGGTGTAGGCAACGGTAGGTCTGTATGGTCCGAATCTGCTGGGCTACACGCGCGCAACAATGGTAGGCACAATGGGATGCGACTCCGAAAGGAGAAGCTAATCCTCGAAAACCTATCTCAGTTCAGATCGAGGCTTGTAACTCAGCCTCGTGACGTCGGAATCCGTAGTAATCGGAGGTTATCAGCTTCCGGTGAATACGTCCCTGCTCCTTGCACACACCGCCCGTCAAGCCAGTCGAGCAGGGTCTAGGTGAAGCGTAGCCTTTTTAGTTACGAAGAACCTAGGCTCAGTGAGAAGGGTTAAGTCGTCACAAGGTATCCGTAGGGGAACCTGCGGATGGATCACCTCCTATTTTTTTCTTTTATGAAAACATTCCACGTTTAATTAAGAAAAAGATACTATATTATTTGTCAAGAGTTCTGTTTGCCCTTTTGGGCTCGTAGTTCAACGGTAGAACGTCGCCCTTGCATGCGATTTTTGCAATTACAAAGAGAGGCGGAGGTTTCGGGTTCAAATCCCGACGAGTCCATTGTACCAAAAGTACAAAACAAACGGTTAGGAAAGCTACAATTTTCCTAACTTCGGTAGAGAATAGATAAAACTTTGATTATCATATTCATTGATGCCATGCAAAGAAAAGTGTTCAGTAACGCTATTAGGTGGATGACTTTGCTCGAGAGTCGATGAAGGACGTGACAAGCTGCGAAAAGTCCTGGGGAGCCGCATGTAGGCTTTGATCCTGGAATTTCCGAATGCGACATCGCAATAGATCCTGTATGGATGGAGAACGCGGGGAATTGAAGCGTCTTAGTACCCGCAGGAAAAGAAATCAAATGAGATGCTGTAAGTAAGAGCGACTGAAAGCAGCATAAGGCAAACCGAATCTTTTACTGAAAAGTAATGGACATGTGGTGTTCTTAGACTACCTTACGTCTGTCGCATCAGAACTTGAAGTTACCTGGAAAGGTACGCAACACAGGGTGATAGCCCCGTAAAGGTAACGATGCATGGATTGGTAGTATCTAGAGTAGTATCACTTGGATATGTGGTATGAATTTGGGAGACATCAACTTCCAACCTTAAATACTCCTCGAGTCAGATAGCAAACGAGTACAGTGATGGAAAGTTGAAAAGCACCCCTAGCAGGGAGTCAAAAGACCCTGAAACCTAATAGCTATAGATAGATACGGCATCACGGTGTTGTATCGTACGTTCCGAATAACGGGCCAGGGAGTTTCTCTAAGTGGCAAGGTTAACCATTGTATGGGAAGCCGAAGCGAAAGCAAGAAGCGCGCAGGTAACGAGGCGCTCAGGTGTGAAAGTGCCTAGAGTCACTTGGAGTTGACCCGAAACCGGACGAACTAATCCTGAGTAAGGTGAAGCGGCAGTAACATGTCGTGGAGGCCTGAAGAAGTTCTACGGACAAGTGTTTTTCTAACTTGGGATTAGGGGTAAAAAGCCAATCGAGTCCGGTAATAGCTGGTTCCTATCAAAATTGGCCTTAGTCAAGCCTTCGCAGAGATAGTTGATGTTGTAGAGCTACGGATCTGAAGTTTTCGGCTGGAAACGGCTGGGCTTCTCGTCCAACTCCGAAGGCATCAACATCGTAGAAGCGAGGAGACGGCGGCTCGTCGTAAGGGTGAGTCGCGTGAGGGGAACAACCCAGACCACAGTTAAGGCCCCTAAATACTCATTAAGTGTTAAAGGGTAAAGGGTGTCAATAACCACAGACAGCAAGGAGGTTGGCCTAGAAGCAGCTTTCCTATAATAAGTGCGTAACAGCTTACTTGTCGAGGTTATTGGCCCCGAAAATGGACGGGGCTAAATGAGTTGCCGATACTGTGGACCATTGAAAAATGCGTGGTAGATAGGCGTACTGCTTGAGCAGAAGCTTTCGTGTGAGCGTGAGTGGATCGAGTAGTAATGAGAATCCTGGCGGTAGTAAGATCTTAGCATGGTGAGAATCCATGTCATCGGAAGGGCAAGGGTTTCTTGGCAATGCAAATCAGCCAAGAGTAAGTTGATCCTAACCGTATTCACAAGATGACATACGGGAAAGGGAAACTGGTTAATATTCCAGTACATGTCTTGTATGCGTGGCAACACAAGGTATATTGCTGACACTTCGGACTAGGCCGACACAAATCGTCGTTTGTGTTAACTAGCATACGTCGGGGGAGAATCGTCATGATGAGAACCCGAGGAAAGCTAGGAATAGCGGTACTAAAGTATCGTTCGGTCAATGTCTGGAGTCCCTGAAAAGGCAATATACAAAAATCAAGATATATCATACCCAGAACCGGCACAGGTGCCCCTAGGTGAGAAGCCTAAGATGTGATAGCGTAATCTAACTGAGGGAATTCAGCAAATTCGCCCCGTACCTTCGGTATAAGGGGTCCCTGGAATTGTGTGCTAATACATGGCAATTTCAGGGCGAAGTGACTAAGGGGGTCCGACTGTTTAACAAAAACTTAGCCTTCTGCCAGCCTGTAAAGGTGTGTATAGAAGGCGACGTCTGCCCAGTGTCAGCATCTGAAACTCTCTTTCAAGGGAGCTAAGGACTGATAAACGGCGGGGGTAACTATAACTCTCTTAAGGTAGCGAAATGCCTTGTCGTTTGATTGACGACTTGCATGAATGGCGTAACGAGATCCCCACTGTCCCCAGTTAGAAGCTACTGAACACTCCATTCTGGTGCAAAGGCCAGAGACAACCAGTGGGAAGCGAAGACCCCGTGAAACTTTACTGTAGTTTGTTGTTGTAATGTGAGTTTTGTCACATAGTGTAAGTGGGAGCTGTTATGTGCATCGTTCCGGCGATGTAATAGGCACCAATGTAACACCACTTTTCGAAACTTACATTGCTCACTTGCTAAGCAAGGACACCAATAGATGGACAGTTTGGCTGGGGTGGCACCCCGCTGAAAAAATATCGGCGGGATCCTAAGGTCGGCTCAGGTGGGTCAGAAATCCACCGTAGAGTATAAGAGCAAAAGCCGGCCTGATTGGACTCCTACCAAGATGGTATCCAAACACGAAAGTGTGGTCTAGCGAACCTCCATGTCCTCATTGATGGGGGCTGGAGATGATCGAAAAGTTACTCCGGGGATAACAGAGTTGTCGCGCCTGAGAGCTCATATCGACGGCGCGGTTTGCTACATCGATGTCGGCTCTTCCTATCCTGGGCGTGCAGAAGCGCCCAAGGGTGAAGGTGTTCACTTATTAAAAGGGATCGTGAGCTGGGTTCAGAACGCTGTGAGGCAGTTTGTTTGATAT
>CAZJAJ010000002.1:0-76737 GCA_964544335.1 uncultured Methanosarcinales archaeon
TATATTCTTTCACACCAAGAAATGAAAAGACCTCATTAAGAATCTCTTGTGGGTGACTAAACAAATCTTCACTCTTAAGCACGAGAATCTGTTCTGGATCAAACTCATCATACCATGGCTTAAGATCAAGTGCATAACATCCTCTTCTAAAGTAGGCGTACTTGTGATAATTATATGCGTCATAATTTGCATCATCCTCAAGCCGCTTAAAGTCTTGGGTAATTCTTAGCTCTTCATGAAGGAGTGCATCCGAAAAAGAAAGCGTTTCATGTCCTCTTCTCTTCTCATGCGCATAGTGCGAATATGCTCGTTCAGCAGGATCTCGAAGCAATGCAATAATCTTCATTTGTGGTAAATGTTTCTTAACACGAGATGCAGTGTGCGGATTGATCATGCTCGATGTTGATGCTTCACCAGTTATTTTTCCTTTACGTAAACGAAAAGAAAACGGAAAGAACGAACGATAATGTCCAAGGCCTTTTTGGTATATTTTTCCTGAAAAGAAACTCGGTTCCTTTCTAACAGCAGAAAGAATATCTGGGTGTTGAATAAGATAGTGATACAGTGAACTTGTTCCTCCCTTTTGTACTCCAATAATCATAAAAGACGGAAGACCACCCATTTTCCCCTTAAGTAGAGGTAACTCTTTAAAGAATCTAAACAAACGTTCACTGATGTTCCAAAGCATGCCACCTTCAGTAAGCACACCTTTTACTTTTTGTTTACTTTTCAGAACGATATTCATGTATTCTCCGTGACAATTTTTCAATGAGCCGTTGTAAGTTATGTTTTTCAATGATCTCTTTTCGTAATGCTCTGGCAATAGACATATATTCCTCATCTGTTAAGGAGTAAATAGCATTAATGTGCTCTTCAACAGAGCGTTCATCCCTTTTACATATAAGAAGATCTTTCCATTTCTCAAGAACAGGTGCAAATGCAGGATTAGAAGTAAGTACAAGTCGTTCACTTGCCATTGCTTCAAGAACGACCTTATCTAAACTATTTGTTTTACTTAAATTAACAATCACCCGAGAATTACAATATTCTTTTGGTAAATCTTTATGCTGCATCGGACCAGGAAGAGTAATCCCGTTAAGTTCACGAACATATGTCTTGTCATCTTCTGTAACACTCATCCCAATTGCACAGACCTCTCGTTTCTTTGCAACACCCTTAAGAAGATGAAGTCCTTTTGTTCGTGTGATTCGTCCAACAGTAAGCACTCTTTTACCTGGTGTAGATGTACAATGAAAAAGAGATGTATCTATGCCGTGACCCATCGGTTCAATACTTGGAAGAGAAAAACTAAGGCTCTCTTTAGATGCAGTAAAAATAATATCTGGACTACGCTTCATAGCACGAAGAAGTAGCGATTGATGACCATGTGTTTTCCAATAGAATAATGGTCGTTTACCAAGAAAAGGTTGTATCAAGAGCAAATAGATGGCATTCATATGTACAAAAACACTATCCACTTTACGAGTCACTTTTCTTGCTATTTTAAAAAAATTCAAAATAAATCCTACTTTTCCAACGCCTTTCTCTTTTCCAAGTGAATACACTTCTACATTCTTTGGAAGATCATATTCTCCTGTTTTCAAAGCAATAACATGCAATTCAGTAAAGTAGGCAGACATCTCCTTAATCCATTCATGAAAGAATCCTAGCGTAGAATCTGTAGAGTCTACCTTTTGAGTAATGATGAGGAGTTTCATGCTAGTAAACAAGAATCATAATTTATATACTTTCTGGAGTAAGAAACTATTATTTAAGCTTTATATGTGCGTTTTTTACCCTTCAGGTCAATTTCAAGAATGCATTCTCCATTCTGTAGTTTATATTCTTTCACACATCCACTTCCCTTATGTTTAAGAACAGCTCTCTGTTCAGTATATGAATCCACCGTAAATTCAAGAAAGCTAGTTGATGGTTTAGTAAAAAAATCTTTTAAGGTAAATACTGCAGGAAAAACAAGACGGTCAAACAAACTAGAAAAGATTCTACCTGAAGATACTCCCACTCTACATCTCCAAATATTTCCTCTCATCATATTGACAATATGTTTATTTTCTTTTTTTCGTTTTCCATTAACACGAAGATTATATGCTGTAGTCATTTGAAGATGAGATACATCAAGTGTATTGGCCCATGAACGTTGTTTACTAGAACAATATACCCACGTCCCTCCACCAAGGACAACACCCCAATCATAGTTAAATACATCTGATGTAGTTCGAATCAACACACATTGTTCACTATGCTCAATACGAAGTAGTCCTGCGTCCTTAAAAAGACGTGTTACAGGAACATGTGCATGCTTATCTCTAATGCCTAATTCAATATCATCAAATGACTTAGCAATCCATGTAGTATGAGAACTCCAAAATAAAGGACATTGCCAATTATCTTTCTTTTCAACACTCGCATTAATTGATCCATCTGCCAATTGATGTTCACTTAGTCGTTCATAGGATTTTTCTAAATAATATCCAAACAAAGGATTTTTTGTTATTGCATACATCTTTGCAAGCACATAACAATCAAACGAATTACTTGCAATTTCATAAGATGACATCCAATACCATTTTTTTGTTTCAAGCATCATTTCTTTAATACCACTAGGTCTGTACAAAGCACACAAGAAATGAGTTGATGTAACTATGATCTCAGGAATTTCTTTTTTTAGAATATCATACACTTGTATTAAAAAAGCAAGATGTCTTGAATGGTAGTAGGGAGATATATCTCCTGAAGAATGTATTTTTCCCATTTTTTTCGCATCACTTTCATAAGGAATTGATCCGTCTTCTTGAATTTCCTGTAGTGATGCATCAAGCACTGTTTCAATAAATGATCTGTGTTGCTTATTTGTCCAAGAAAAGAGTTTATGTGCTTTTGCAAAACCACTCAGACACCATAGACGTTGATTAATCTTTTTACGTAGAACACCTGATTCTAGAACATAACTATTCATTACAAGAAGACAGGTATCTCTAATGTGTTCTAATTCTTTTTCATCACCCATGTCTCTGGTGCAAGCATAATACGTAGCAAGAGCATCAAGACAACATCCCACATCAATTACTGTCATGGAAGCATTTTTTGGATCACAAGAACCCGGCCAAAAAATATGTCCTGGGCCATTTTTATTTGGTTTTACCTCAGAAAGCACAAGATCAACCAGTTCTTTTGCTCTATTTAGAAAAAGATTCTCTTTTGTTTTTTCAAAGAGCACGCAGTTAATAATTATTCCATATGATAGTCGTCCAGTATGTAATACTCGGTGTTTTTCACACCTCTTTCGCTTATCAACCTGGGCAAAGTATTCTGAGACTCCCTTGAGAAATTCAACTGTTGTTTTCATCTGTATTCACACAACCTTTCCAAAAAGAAATAATCTTCTTCACATTTCTACTACTATCAAATCTACTCACATAATCCTTTCTTGCTTCTTTTCCAAGAGAATTTGCAAAAGAGACAACACTGATCTTCTCTAAACAATTGATATAGCCGTCCATGTCTCCAACCTCAAACAATAGTCCAGTTTTCTTATCCTCAATAATTTCTCTTGCGCCAGATGTTTTTGATGCAACAGCAGGTCTTCCTGCAAAACCTCCTTCAATAATGGTTTTACCCAGACTTTCATTAGTCGAACAAAGAAGAAGCGCATGTGCATGCTCCATAAAAGCAGGAAGCGATTCATATTGTTTTTGTCCAAGAAAATGAACGTGTTCGTGTCTACCAAAAGACCCCATGAGCGAACCCTCTCCTATAATAGCAAGATGAAATGAAGGATGCTTTTTTCTAAAAGAAGTAAATCCTTTAATCATAAAATCAATATTTTTTACTTTCTCAAGTCTACCAACAAAGAGAAAGTATGGTTCTGAAATTCCAGGGTGTCCTGATTTTTTCAAAAATAATTCAAAATGTGAAGGTGTTGGAATAACTTCTACTTTTTTCCCTGTCAATGCCACAACCTTTGTTTGTACTTTTGATGAAACCGTCCTTATCCCACTCGCCCGTTTAAGGACAAATGAATTCACAACAGAAAGAAAAGAGTTCATGAAATATTCCTCTTTCCACTCTTTACTAAAAAAATCGCCATGGATGTTAACACCAAGAGCACACTTTTGTATACGTGAAAGAATATATCCTAAAAAACCAGTAAGTGAAGGATCCTGACACACGATCAAATCTTTATGTTTTGCAAGAGAAAGTCCCTTCCACAGTCCAAATAAAGGCCATAGTATCTTTAGGCCACCTGTAGGAATGATACGTAGATTACCTTGGCTTCTTTCCTTACCACTACCATATACCAGTACGGTAAGTGATGTAACGCCTTGTGCATATGCAAGATGTCGTTCATAAGAATCACCTTGCTTTTGTTCAAGTAATTGTTTGTCAAGACTAATCATGAGTACATTCATGCAAATACCTCACATAGATGATCAAGCATAACAGTTTGATCAAACTGTTTCATAGTAAAATCATGATGTTTCATCTTCTCAATGCCCTTAACGATGCTCTTCTTATTATTATAGGTAAATAATGTTCCTGTCTTTCCAGGGATAACAATCTCAGGAGTTCCTCCTGCTTTTGAAGCAGCAACAGGACAATCTAAATACAACGCTTCAATAACTACGTGGGGTAAACCCTCATAACTTGAGTTAAGTAAAAACCCATCACATGCTTTCATATATCTATACACACTATCTTTTGGAAGTCGTCCAAGAAGAGTTATGTTATCAAATCCCTTTGCCTTCTCTTTCATTTCATCAAACAAAGGACCATCTCCAATTACAATAAGATGCTCTTTCCTCTCTGAAAACACATCGATGAGTGTATCAATACCTTTCCATGGTGTAATACGTGCAACAGTCAAATAGGTCTTCCCATCAATTCCAAATTCTTTTCTAAGCTCTTCTTTAGATTCATTTATTTCAGGTCGTTTTACTGCATTGTATACAACAACACTTTTTTCCTTCTTAACGCCCCAACCAAGAACAATGCCTTGTAAGTATTTACTTGGTGTAATGACTGTATCAAATCGTTTAGCACTCCAATGTTCAATCATTTTCATAACATTAATCTTAAATGAATATGTTTTCTTCTGAAAGTCATCAATGCTATCTCTTACTCCAAGAACATCTTGGGATATCTCCCATACATTATCTCCAACGACTTTCAATATTTTTTTTGCCTTTCCCCATGAAAGAGCAACACCAAAGCCAACACTAAATGGTGTCTGTGCATACACAATGTCGTAATTACCTCTTTCAATAAATCGCTTTATTGCAAGGCTTCGTGCAAAAAATCCCTTTGTTCTTGGAATATATGAAACCAGATCAGTATGTGGCATCTCTCCTAATGTAAGTATATGAACATCATACCCTCGTAAAGGTAATTCCTTTTCAAGCATCTTAACGTAAGTCGCAGGACCACCAATGGCAGGTGGATAAATGCCAGTTACAAGGAGAATCTTCTTTCGTGCAACTTGTTCAATTACCGTTTTAACCTGAGGTGCAATAACATCCCAGGAGTAGGTTTGAGCAAGAGCAAGTCCATTTTTCTTGATAGATTCATATAAAATATTATCATCCATCAAACGAACAACTGTAGAAGCAATACGCTCTCCACTTGTCTCAGTAAATAGGCCAGTACGTCCATCTGTTAAAAAATCAGGAATACCCCCTACACGAGTACCAATGATAGGAACACCACATGCCATTGCTTCAATAAAACTATTCCCAAAACTTTCTGTATGAGAAGCACGAACAAACACATCTGCCAGTGATAAATATGAAGGAAGGTTTTTATAATCAATATTTCCTGTAAAAATAATTCTTTTATCCTCTTTTGCAATTCCTTTAAGGGCACCTGCAAGTTCTCCATCACCCACAATAAGTAGGCGATACTCATCACCAAGATGCTTCATAGCATCAATTAAACCTTCGATATTATTCTTATAAGATAGTCGAGATGTGGTAATAATTACCTTGTGTTCTTTTAAAATACCTAATTTTTTTGCAAGCTGCTCATCATATGCTTCTTCAATAAATAAAGATGTATCAACACCATTAGGGATGAGCACAGGATCTCTAACACCAAATTCCTTTGCCCGTTGCATAAGAGAACTTCCAATAACTGTCACCTGAGAGAATTCTGTATACAATCGTTTATACAACCACCAAAAACCAGTTGGTACTTGCTTTTTTACATGTTCAATACTCATCCCATTTTGTAAATTAAGAATGGATGGAACACGTCTTCGTGTCAATCTATTAAAGATCATTGCAGCAAGACCTGCTTGATTTGCCATGAGAACATAAGAAATATCAAAACCAATCTTCTTATGCAATTTTTTTGCAAATAACGAACCATGTAAAATAAAATGAAGTTTATCTTTTTCATTTCCTTTTCCAACACGATGAACATGCACACCATTTATCACTTCACTTAATGCAACATTCTCATTGTGCCGTCCAGTAACCACATGAATTTCATGCTCATCTGCAAGTCGTTCAAACACTTGCTGACATGCAACCTCAGCACCACCTACAAAAGGTGCATAAAATGAAGCAAATACGAGAATCTTCATTGCACTACCTCACGTAATTCCTTCTCAATCATAGGATAATTCTTTTTCCAGTCAAGCTCCTTTTCTGCAAATACTCTTGCAGCAACACCCATTTTTTCTCTTACTGAATCATTAGCAATGAGTAATTGAAGTTGCTTTGTAAATTCTTCAATATCAAAACAGGAAATGACGCACCCACAATGTGCAGGAATGGTTTCAGGAACATCTCCCACAGCAAATGCAACGGATGGAACTCCGTATGCACTTGCCTCCATAACAACTCGTGGAGATCCTTCAGCAAAGCTAGGCAAAACTAATACAGATGATTCGGCCAGTAATTCTTGAGCACTAAAATATGGTTGTTTTCCTTTCACGACCACTTGTGTATGCCTCGTAGCAAGATCTTTTACATATGGCAACATGGGACCATCACCAACAATCATAAACTCCCAGTCAGTTGGGATCACTTTAAGAATCTGTTCAAATAACTTCACACCCTTGTTCTCAATAAGTCGTCCAATAAAGATTACGCGTTTCTTTTTTTTAGAGGTAACAGAAAAATCACCAATATGTAATGAATTTTTCACATATGTCATCTTTTTCTTAGAAACACCATATCTCTGATTGATCAGTGATAGAACACCCTTTGCATTTGAAATAATATGGTCCACCTGAGTAAACATCCGTTTACCTACTGTTTTATCATATACTTTCTTTGCCATGCGAACAAGAAAAGAAACTTGAGACAAAACTGAATCTTCAAGACTTCCTCTATAGAAATGAATAATTGGCTTATTGAATCTCCCTTTTGTTCTACATTTCACAATCTGGGAGTTCATAACATACATGTAACTAAACAAGCACACACAGTCACACCATTCAACATGTGACTTAACCTTTTTCCATATATTCCAAACAACAGGACTTCTTCCAAGAATTCGAAAAGCATACGGGATAGGATATACATCAAGTCCCTTTTTTTCTATATTGCCATCATCAGCAACAAGAACGCGAACCTCATGTCCATGTGATTCAAATTCCGTGCACAGTGCATGACATGATTGCGCAAGCCCTGCTGAAAAAGGAAACCAGTCAGGACAAACCATCAGTATCTTCATTTCTTAATCTTCCTCTCAATACTATCAAGGCGATCAATAATCTCTTTCATGTATGGATTACGCTTGCCCATTACCTTCTGTTCTTCACTATGAAAACCAAGTTTATAATCAAGGTACCCCACAATGATCATTCCCAGAACACCAAAGATGTAGATGGGAAAAAACCATTTTTCAAGAACGATATCATATCCATAATCTTCAAGACGTGAAAGAAGTAAAAACAAAATCATTCCTGAATTAAGTATGGAAATATACGACATAGATCGTTTAATAAAAATCTTCTTTTCAGTAATTTCTTTTCTAATAAAACCAAACCATTTCATATGCCAAGCCTCCACTTTAACATGTGCCAACAAATACGAAACCCATCGCTAACACTCGTGCCTTTGTAGGCATCAAGATAAATTGTTTTAATTGGAATTTGTTTGTACGTTAATTTGTGCTTTGCTGCATGAGCAATCATCTCTGTTTCCATTTCATAGCGTGTTGCATGCCATCGTACTTTTTTATACGCATCAGCACTCATAGCACGAAAACCACCTTGCGTATCTTTTATCTGAGATCCAAAAAGAATACGCGCATAGAGTGTTAAAAACCAATTACCAAATTTATACAAGAAAGGCATATTATCTCTTTGTACTCGAAACCCATATACTATATCAACGCCTTTTAGTGCCTTAACAAAACGAGGAATATTTCTTGGGTCGTGTTGTCCATCACTATCCATTAAAATGAGTTGCTTTGCACCCTTTTTAATGGCAAAGTCACAACCACTCCTTACAGCAGAACCTTTCCCCTTGTTGTTCTTATGCTGAAGTAATGTAGCTCCCTTAACACGCTTAACAATGGATGCAGTAGAATCTGTCGAACCATCATCTACAACAACAACATGTTTTGCAAAAGACAACACCTGTTCAAGCACAGGTTTAATTCTTGCTTCCTCGTTATATGCTGCCATGATGACCCAAACGTCATCATTGCGTGATTGTTTCATTTCCGTCAATTACCTCGTCATTTGCCCAAGGGCTTTCATATCCTGGAAAAGTAACTCTATATGTTTTGATAATATCTCCTCTAAAACTCTGTCTATTTCCAAGTTGTTCAAAGTGTTCAAGACCTCTTCCATTAAAGTAGTACATCTTAGTAAACATACTCTCAACAAGAAGGGTGTCTGCAAGAACAGCATATGTTCGTCCATTCTCAACATACACAATAACGCCTATGTTAGTATTACTACTTCCTTCAGTTACTGCATATTCACCATTAAATAATCGAATAACTTTGTCTGGTTCAACAGTGCCACCTTGTGCAGAAACCTTTGCACTAAAATCAACTGGATCAAGTTCAATATTTCCACACACAATATTTTGACCACCAATTGAACATTGCTGAGGATTTCCTCTATAGGATGGCCAAGGTGAAATCCATCGATCACCGCTTTCTGCAGCAACGATCTCACTGTATGTCTGTTGTGCATCTTCTGCACTCATATTAAATTCGGATTCAAGAAGAGCAACACCTTCTGTTTCTCTAAGATCTCTTACTGAACTAAACATTGCAGCCTTAGTAAAGTTCCAACTACCAAAGTGAGCCCATACTGTTGCCTTTCCAATCATATCGTTGGACGCAATATAGTATTGAGGGATGATGTCATCACAGTGAGTATAGAGAAGAACCTCTTCTACTTCTGCATCACTAAGACCTGATTCAACAAGTCTTGTTCTTGCATCATCTTTCTCAAGCATAATTATCTCATTTAGAAGATCAATAACTAAGTCACCTCTTAAATCACCAGTAAACTCATCAAGCGAATTAAATGCTTCTTCTTGACCACAATTGAGCATACGTAAAATAGCAAGGCTTTCTTCCTCAGATTCAGTAAGCAAACTCTTACCTACCCAGTGGATTCTATTTCCCTGGTTACCACCATCAAACGTCACTCGTCGTTCAGCAATTGATACAAACCAATGACCAAAGTCCCACCAGGAGGTAATAATCCCATCACCTAGTGCTTCACTATCATCTTTAATTTCAATAAGACTATTGTACCATGCATCATTCATTGATGGAATTTCACTAAGACTTGTTTGCCAAGCACCTTCTACTTGAGAAGGAAGCACTACAGCAAGTACAAGTAAAGCAAGTGCAAATTTGAGTCCATGTTTGGTAAAGACGTGTAAATTTCCAGCATCAAAGTACATGACATACATTACAAGCCCAATCAATACAATTGCGGTTGCACCAATCGCAAGTCCAAAGATAAGGAATGCTTCAACAACAAGAGCAAGTCCTACAATAAGCAAAAGGCCAATTTTTAGTTCCTTATTACCATAAGAGTTCAAGCTAGTATACAAAAATCCAAGTGTTGCTGCAAGCCCAAATGCAAATGCAGGGACAAGAACTGCTGCAAACCGAATACTTGTTGCAGTAGCATAGGTAAGACCAATGATCCATGTATGAATTAACATGGCAGTCCACAGCTGTGAAGGCAAATTGTGTGTCCATGCCTTATACAACAGTGCAACGCCAATAGGTAAACTAATGAGGACTGCATATGTCATCACACTAGTAATACTTCCTGAGTTTACTAGTTTAAGAATAAATGCAATCCACACAACACCAACACCAAGAATAGTCCAATCTTTCTTATCCATTGCTTTTCTATAGAGTACTGCAAGCAGCGTTCCAAGTAATGCTAAAAAGTACAAGAAGTAACTTCCCATTGATCGTATCGCTCTAGATATAGATGCACTATTGAGTTCTGCAACAGTTGTCTTTACATTAGGCCATACGGTGTCAATACCTACATCCTTGAGTTCAATAAAACCAATGGTCCCTTTAATAGGACTACTAAACACTTCTACAACAGTTGAAGCAACTGGTAAGTCTAAAGAGATTGCTCGAAAGACACCTGCAAGGATAAGACCAAATAATACAAAACCAACAAGCAACATAAACGTATGCTTTGCCATTTTGGTCATTCCTGCTTTTCCTGAACTTTTATATCCTGAAATCAACTTCAATACAATAAATGCAAGAGTTGAAAATACGATGAAGACAAAGATGTAGAACCATCCACTCCATGCAACCCTCATCAGTCCAAGTGTGAAGATACTAAGTCCAAGATACATCCAAGATTTCCATCCATCATGGTGCAAGGCCTCAATAAAGAACCACACAATAAACAATGGAAAAAAGACCGTAAAAGAGTCAGTATCTGAAAATCCTGCTGCAGTACGTCCAAGCAGTGCAGGATGTATACCAACAATGATTGCAGAAAGTAGACCTCCAAGATTATTACTTAATCGCCGTCCAATAAAGAAAGCAGGAATAGTTGCAAGACCCATCAAAATAACTGGGAGATAAAATGCAGCAGTAAGTGGACTGGTTCCCGGCTTGAAAATGTTCATCACTTTGTAAATTAATACTTCAACAGGACCCATAAGACCCTCTTTTGCAGAAAGACCAATTCGCCCATTTCTCAAATAATGCCAATCAACGCCATCATTATCTGCAGTACCATACTGTCCACCACTAATATAATTCTTAGAATATCCATACCATAGCCAAGGGTCAATTGCAAGTAAGTAAGTTTGACCAGAGTCATCTTTCATACGCGACTTGAAATATTCAGACGTCTGTTCAATCTGATCTTGCAGTTGTCCATCACTCTCAAGTACACCTGCAAGTTGTCTATTGACCTCTGCATTTACCTGTTCTTGAGGCAATGTGGGAAATTGAGTACGTATCTGCTGTGCAAGTTGATTCCTATAATTATCAACTACAGCATTTTCAGCCCAAGTATCAGTTGCAGGAAGGCTAACTGGTGTTAGACGAAAGAACGTACTCATCAAAATAGGAATCAAGATGAGCAGAATAGTGAATACAACCTTATGATATGGTTTAGTCTTATTATAGACCTCTTTGACCTTGGCTTTCATGGTATCCAAAGAGCACCGGTAGTTTTAAAAGGTTTATGAAAATAGTGACGTAGAATACTATCTATAGTTCCAAGAAATCTTTATAAGCGCTCATTTGTATCTACCCTATGGTAATACTGGGGGAATACCATGAATAAGAATATTCAAAGATGAAAATACATATTCAGGGGTAAAGAAAAAATGGGTTTTAAAGAAATATTAAAAGAAGGTACTAAATATGTTGGATCAGCAATTGCTGGTGCAGCTATGCTTGCAGGAATACAATTCTACAATGGCAATTATGCACAACAAAAAACAGCATCACCTTCTGCAGAGTATACCATGCTCGCAAAAGAAATTAATTCAATTAAAGATCAACTAGCTGCAGAAGCAGGAATTATTCGTATAGACGATCTACAATCCCAATCTGCACCAATTTACCAAACACCATCTCAACCAGAAGCAGCAAATGAAGATGTTTCTCCAGAATTACAAGCAGCACGTAAAGCAAATGAAACGCTACAGCAAAAGCTAGACAATGAAAGAGCAATTACTGGTATGCTAAGAGAGGCTTATACATCATTTAGAAGCGAATACAACGCTCCCCAAACATTTGATTTACCTAATCAACTAACCCTTGGTGGAGGAGCATATACCCCAGCTCCACAAGAATATGCAAAAGAACAAGTAGCTAAAGAAACAAACACCCCTCAAGACAACTATGCTACTACAACAACAGAAACAGAAGCATCTACACAAGAAGCTCCAAAAGAAGCTACAGAAGGTGTAGAAGCACAGCAAGCACTTGCAATTGCAAGACAAACTGTTGCAAATAATCAAAACGATCTTGAAGCAAAAGTAACATCACAAAATACTCTTGAACGAGCTCAAATTCCTGCTGAAGGACTAAACCTAGAAGATGCAAGAGCATATGCAAAGCAAACAGGATATGATCCTGCAGCAGTAATTGCAGCAAAAAAAGCAGAAGCAGCAAAAGCAGGAAAAGAAGAACCAACACCAGAAGCACCTGCTCCAAAACCATATGGTCTTTCTGAAAAAGAAGCACTAAAGTATGCTAAACAACGAGTAAAAGAATTAAACAATGTTGAAGGCAACACTATTGCATCATATAATGGCGATCTTACCTACGAAGACGTACAAAAGCCATACAATCTTACTGCAGCAGAAGCAACAGAACTTGGTCAAGAACAACACGTAGTTGATTCTTATGAACGGGTAACCAAAAAAACCGTTAATGAAGCAAGAAAAGCTGCAAAACAACGAGCAAAAGCTGCTTCAAAAGCAAGCTCAAGTAGTAAAGGTAGTAACAACGGATCTTCAAACACATCTTCATCAAATGGATCAAGTGATTCATCAAACCTTGAAGACATCGTTGAATTCAGCATGGGACAAGATGACTTTAATGTAGATGTAAAAAGTCAAGACTATCACGTACTACTCACTGAAATGGGAATTAGCCATGATCAGGCAACCATGCTCTTTGCACTTGCACTAAATAATTCTACCACAAAGCTTGGTGAAGTGTACCAAGTAAACCTTCAAACAAACGAAGATAGCAAACATACAAATGTAATCGAAAAAGGACTCGTCTACAGAGCAAATAGTAGTCTTGATCACGCTGATTACGAAGTTGTTGCAGGAGAATTTAGCAGACTCATAAGAGATATGGGTGTTTCTGGAACCGTTGTTGAAACAAATGGTCAAGAATTTGCAAAACTAGTTGAGGATTATATTACTAGTGATCCAGAACTTGCAGCAAACCTAGAACAACAGTTCAAAGAAAATGGAGTGCATGCGGAAGACATTAGACAAAGATTCCATGAACTTGCAGTTGCATTCTCAAGAGTAAGTGAATATAATCTTAATAGAGTAACAAAAACCATTTGGTCATTAGAAGAGGGAATCCTTACCAATAACCAATATAGCGTAATGTTTGGTACAGAAAAACAACTAGATCAATTTTTTAGAGGTGCAAGACAATGAATCTAAAACAACTATTAACAACGGGCGCAATTGCAGTAGGTGGAATGCTATACACTGGTTGTTCAACAACCCAAGATTACCATGGCCTATCAAATATGCCTGCTAAATTCAATGCACGAGCACTAAAGGAATATGAAAATCCTGCAAAAGCAAGCAGACTTCCAGAAGAAGTTGATGCACCATTTGCAACTTTTGATGGAAAACACAAAGAAGCAACAAAGCAAATCGCAACAGCAATAAACGGAAAAGTATTCTATTCAAATCTTGGAAGAGATATTGCAGACAAACTAAACCTACAAACAGGTGAATATGTGTCAGTGGTTGTTCCAAGCGCAAACACACACGCAGTAGGTACATACAACCCAAGAAATACTAATCTTAACACAGCATTAGGTCACATGAAAGATCAAATAATGGTAGGTACAAGCAAATCAGAACCAGATATCTCAACATCAATTTACAAAATCAATGATGATGAAAACGGTCTAACAAGTATCATTTCAATCGTATATGGTGCACCTAATGTAGATGGTGGATTTATGGGATATGATCTAAAGGGTGAAAAAGTACGATCTTTAAAAGGTCTAAGAGAAACTTTCAAAGGAAGATACACACTTACACCTTCTGCAAATCATTCAACACTTGATATTAAAGAAAGAGATAAAGCAATTCTTGCAGAACTAAGTATCGATGCATTAGGTGGTCTTGGCGCACTTCCATCTGGTCCTTTTATTACTACAGCAATTGGTGGAGCAGAAAAAGGAATTGAACACCTTGTTAACAAGGACACCACTTATCAATTAAGAGAAGGTAATGGTTTTCTTTACACACCTGATAAAGAAAACATCTATGCTGCAGTGCTTGATCATTTAAACAGTGCAAGAGAAGTAGTTTCAGAAGATTCAACGCCTGAAGCATCACACTATATGTTACTTCAAGGTGAAAAGAATTTCCAAGTACTTGTTGCAAATCAAAATGATGATAGAAAAGGAACAGGTAGTCCAAGAGATGTTATGTGGTCACTTGATGAAAAAGGTAATCCAACGCTTCTACTAAAGAATAGCGGTGATCTCATCGACTTCATTCCTGCAGCAATTATACTTAAAACAACAAGAACAAGAGGGAGTGGTAACTCATCTCCTTCACATGGTGGGGGATTAGGAACTGGAGGTCCTCAAACACCAATTAACGGGGGCTTTTAATTTGGCAAATAAGTCA
Organism: uncultured Methanosarcinales archaeon; assembly: GCA_964544335.1. GTDB lineage: Archaea > Nanobdellota > Nanobdellia > Woesearchaeales > JABIAG01 > CAZJAJ01. The sequence goes on from CAZJAJ010000002.1 coordinate 14,841, forward strand.
CTACACATTTTTGTTGCACTTTTTTGTTTACTTATTCTAGCAACGCCAGTACTTGCTGAGCGAACAGTAAACTTTCAAGTATTTGAAGCAACAATAGATGCAAACAGAAATTTCATCCCATCATCAACACCAGTAAATGGCATTGATGCTTTTGGATTTGTGTGTGCAGATGCAGCATGTAGTGATTACACAACTCAATTACAAAGTTCTAGTTCTAATACCAATCTTATTACCGTAACCTATCCAACAACATTACAAACTGTTGATGGATATGCTCATATCTTTGCAGATGACGACAATGAATACGTCACCTGGGCTCAACGAGCAGACTTCTGGGGGACAAACCCATCTGATCCACAAGGTCCTTACACAATTTATCTATCAAAAGTAGAAGCATGCAGATCACCTATTGATTCCTTTGTGGTAATCAATGACGCACATCCAAATCAACCGGTACAGTTTGAAGTGAGTACATCACTTGACGCAACCGTTTGGAGCGCAATTCAATTTGGTGGTCCAATTGGCTTTGAAGCACCGCAAATTCCTCAAAATTATGATGTGAAAACAGACATTACACTTGAAATCATTGACCAAAATGGTAATGTGGTATATACAGAGACTGATACGCTTGATGTAGATTTTGATAATGCAGCAAGAGTGATGTTTGAGTGGACACCTGACATTATTGGAAGATATGAGGCACGAGTGATCACATCGGTACCTGATAGTAAATGTGCAAGCGATGTTCCAGTAGAAGCAAGTAAAGAATTTTCCATCATTGGAGAAACAACCGATCTGTGCTATGCACTAGCAAACAGTCTCTCAGCACAGCCACTTGGACAATATCCTAACGAACCAGTAACAATTAGCTTTGAAACACTCTCTAATTACTTTGATGAACTAGGCAACCTTAACCCGCTCAACACATCAGCTACTTTATCTATTTACAAAGATGGCTTTTATGATGAAATACAAATTGATGTGGCAGCAATTGACACAGAAACCTATGAAACAGTTATCGTTCCATATGCATTCCCTGAAGCTGGACTCTATAATATTACAGTAGATGCAAGAGCAGCATCTTGTCCTGCATCTGATAACACCTGGGATATTGAAACCATAGAATATCTTGTTGATGAAGAAATTATCATCGATCCTAATACTCCGCCAACACTCTTTGCACAAGATCTATTCTTTTCAGAATTTGATGGCATGCAAGAAGACATCTACAATCTAGAAGAATTTGCAGTTGATCCAGATCAAGACGTTGCAACACTGAGTTATGAAATCACTAGTCAAACAGCAAGAGACATCGTAGATTGTAGCATTGACAGTAATAATAATCTTGATTGTAATGTGAAAACACCTGGTCAATCAGTATTAAACATGCGAGTAACTGATGACGAAGACGAATATGGAATTGATCTTATTACTGTAACTGTAGCAAATATTCCTGAATGCCAAGATGGTCTTGACAATGACAATGATGGTCTAACTGATCTTGACGATCCTGGATGTGCTGATGAAAATGATGATGACGAATCAGACGGCACTTCTCAATGTCAAGACAGCATCGATAATGACAACGATGGTCTTGTAGATATGCAAGATCCTGGTTGCGATTCTCCTCAAGACAATGATGAGTCTGATGGCACCTCTCAATGCCAAGACGGCATCGATAATGACAATGACGGCCTTGTTGACATGCAAGATCCTGGTTGTGACACACCTCAAGACAACGACGAATCTGATGGCACTTCTCAATGTCAAGACGGCATCGACAACGATGGTGACAACCTTGTTGACATGAATGATCCTGGTTGTGACACGCCTCAAGATAATAATGAATCAGATGCTACCTCTGCATGTCAAGATGGCATCGATAATGATAATGACGGTCTCGTTGACATGAACGATCCAGGTTGTACTGACCCAACTGATGATGATGAATATCACAACATTCCAATCACACTTGATTTTTCAGCATCAACAACGCAAACACTTGCACCTGCTTTTGTAGAATTTACTTGCGGTGCAACTGGTGGCAACAGTGATGTATATGTGGCACTTATTACAGACAGCAATCTCTTCTATGAGAATGGTGCAACACCATTTACTCTAGTTGCAAACACTACATACTCCATTCCTGGAATCTACACTGCAACATGTAACGCAACTGAAGCCGATGGTGATTATGTGGAAGAAACAATAAACATCACTATTTTAACACCGCAATGCCAAGATGGTCTTGACAATGACAATGATGGTCTAACTGATCTTGACGATCCTGGGTGTACTGATGAATTCGATAACGATGAATCTGATGGCACCACACAATGTCAAGATGGAGTAGATAATGACGCAGATGGTCTAATTGATCTTGATGATCCAGGTTGTAGCGGACCACTTGATGATGATGAATCTGATGCTACAACACAATGTCAAGATGGTATCGATAACGACAACGATGGTCTTGTTGACATGCAAGACCCAGGTTGTGACACACCTCAAGATGATAACGAATATCATAACATTCCAATCACACTTAATTATTCAGTATCAACAACACAAGCACTTCCACCAGTATTTGTAGAATTTACTTGTGGTGCAAATGGTGCAAATGATGATGTCTTTGCTGCAGTAAATACAGGAAATAATATTGAATACAGTAATGGTGCAACTCCATTAGTGATTACAACAAGCACAACCTACACCGTTCCTGGAGTCTACACCACAACATGTAATGCAACTGAAGCTGATGGCGATAGTGCAAATGAATCAATCTTAATTACTATCTTAACACCACAATGTCAAGACGGTATCGATAACGATAACGACGGTCTAACTGATCTGGAAGATCCAGGATGTACTGACGAATTCGATAACGATGAATCTGATGGTACAACACAATGCCAAGATGGTATAGACAATGACAACGATGGTCTTGTTGATATGCAAGATCCTGGTTGTGACACACCACAAGATAATGATGAGTCAGATGGCACCTCTCAATGTCAAGATGGCATAGACAACGACTATGATGGTCTTGTTGACTATCCACAAGATCCTGGTTGCACATCACCTCAAGACGAAAGTGAACTACACACCCTTGCAGGAACACTTAATTTTACTCAAGTAAAAGTAATTATTTACAATAATTCATTTTTAACAGAAGAAATAATCCAAAGAGGAGATGTAGTTAATTTTGAACTAGGACCTCTTATCAGAACAGATGCATATGTAGAAAACACATTCCTTGCACTTGATTTTGATCCTGTTGAAGTAAACTTTGAAATCCCAAGTACTTCATTTACAAGAACTGATGTTGATGAAATCATTGCAGGTGAAGAAGATGTATTCGGATTTAACTTTGCAGACGGTCTTGTACCTGGTCTACACGAAGTAATTCTTACACGAGAAGATGCAGTAGCACAAACCGGCCTTGGTGTTGAAGCTGAAGAATTTAGATTCTTTGTTAATGTAACAGAACCTGATGAATTCTTTGAAGTAGAATTAACAACTACGCCAACACAAGGAGTGGCTCCACTTACTATTCAAACAACCTGTTATATCACATCAGGTAATGATGCACCGTTTGATGTATCTCTGACTGATGATGATGGGTTCACATATCAAACTGTGCTTAACTCACCATTTGATAATATAACACAATCAATTACCTATACACAACCAGGTACCTACAATATTGAATGTGGAATGGTTGATGCAGATGGTGATGATAACAGCGATCAAACGGCAGTAACCGTCTATGCACCACAATGTAATGATGGTCTTGACAACGATAACGATGGTCTAACAGATCTTGACGATCCTGGTTGTATTGATGAATTCGATAACAACGAATCAGATGGCACTTCTCAATGTCAAGATGGCATTGATAATGACGGTGATAACCTCATTGACATGAATGATCCAGGTTGTGACACACCTCAAGATGACAATGAAACAAACATCATCGTAGACACAGGTGACCTGGAAATCCAATCTGTTGCAGTATATGTGAACAGCACCTCATCATTTATTTCAGAAAATGATCTTGTAAGAATTTCACTTGACCAAAAAGATCTATGGCAAGATGTTAGAGTAATCAATACATACCAAACAACTCAACTCAACAACGTAACTGTTAATGCATACATTCTAAATACAGGTATCATGGCAGATGGTGATCAAAAGAATCTCTCAGGTCAAGAAAGCAGAGAATTCTATGTTGACTTTGATTTCAATACAGATCCAATCACTGCAGGAAATTACACGGTTCTTATTGAAGCAACACACACCTCTGGTGCATTTGATGACTTCACATACGAACTTGAAATATACACACCAATTATCGTAATTGATCCACAATGTAGTGATGGTCTTGATAACGATAACGACGGTCTAGTTGACTATCCACAAGATCCTGGCTGTGATTCAGAAACTGACGATGACGAATACAACGTAGTAATCATTCCACAATGTGATGATGGTCTTGATAATGATAACGATGGATTAACTGATCTAGAAGATCCAGGTTGTATGAACTCAACTGATGATAGTGAATCAAATAACTTTGATCTATTCATTGATAACGGGTACCTTACCACACAAAACATCTATGATGACGAAACAGTACTTATCAGATTTGAAACACACAGAATCCCATCAGAACATGTTGATGCATATGTTGATGTGGATGTAACTGTTGATGGCAATCCTATCTCAATTACCTCACTTCCATTCGACATGGAAACACGAGACTGGGGTATTGGTGGACTTGGTCCATTTACTGCAGGAACACACACGCTACAAATTGTAACTGATCCAAGCAACGAGCACAACGAATCAAATGAAAACAATAATGTATTCACATTTACATTTGACGTACTTCCTGCAATCACACCTACCACACAATGTGATGATGGTATTGACAATGATAACGATGGATTTGTCGATATGAATGATCCAGGCTGTGATTCGCCACAAGATAATGATGAATCTGATGATCCAGTAAATGAATCAATCGTATTCCTTAACACACCAACAGGTAGTGCATTTGTAGGCGTTGCATATCTCTTTGATCTAGACACAGCACCAAGTGATGTAACTTTCACTCTGCTTGCAGCTCCAACAGGACTAAACGTTGATCAAGTAACAGGGCTCATTACCTGGACACCAAAAGAATCAGATCTTGGAAATCACTATGTGACTGTTCAAGCAGAAAAGAACGGTATAACTGCAACTAAGACATTTACCATTACCGTATTTACCAATCCAAACAAAGCTCAGTCAAACACCGTAGAAGATCTTGACATCATGAGAATCAACTTTGTTAACGGAGAACAAGTAGATGCAGGTGATCAACTAGTGCTAAGCTTTAACCTTGAGAACAATGGTGAAGTAAGCTACGATAACATGAAAATTACCGTTACTATTTACGATCTTGGTATTACAAGAAGTGTAGGCTCTTTTGACCTACATACAAACGATGACATTACAAAAACACTTCACCTTGACGTGCCATACTACGCCCCAGCAGGGGAGTATCCAATCAGAGTAACACTCTCTGCAGATGGCATAAACAAGCGTGTAGTACATAGATATTTCGACGTGAAATGACTTGAAAGTAGTGAATTAATGTAACTACTTTAAAATGAAGATTATACGAAATCTTTAAAAAACAAGATTCATTTCACAGACAATAAACCAATAATATTCGCACATTGGGGGTTGACAATGAAAACAATGAAAAAAATGCTTGTGTTTGCAATTGCACTTATCGCACTGCTAGCACTTAGTAATATTGCACTGGCTGTTGACAATCTTGATGTTGAGTGGGTGAAAATCGACGGAGACATTCAAGAAGATGGTGATCAGCTAGTAGTTGAAAGAGGGGATGATTTATCCATTAAGGTAAAACTTCAAAATGGTAATCAAACTCTAGAAGACGTAGAAGTTGAAGCAAGAATTCTCGGTTACGAGTACTCAGATCATGATGATTCACTTCGTGACAGCACACATGTTTTTGACATGGATGCACAAGACACACGAACTGAAACACTAAAGCTTAGCATTCCTGTTAAGGCTGATAAAGACTTTTATGATCTACGTGTAAGAGTTGGTACACGAACTGGTGTTTCAGATGAATACCTATTCAGACTAAATCTTGACGGTAACAGACACGAAGTTGAAATCAGAGATGTTCTAATGCATCCTCGAGTTGTTGAAGCTGGTAGTTCACTATTACTTAACGTAAGAGTAACTAACAGAGGTGAAAAACAAGAAGATGACGTTAAAGTTTCTGCTATGATCGACGATCTAAATCTAGAAGACTCCGATTACATCGGTGAACTAGAAGAAGACGAGTCACAAACTTCAGAAGAACTATTCATGAGAATCCCTGCTTGCGCAGAACCTGGAATCTATGATGTAGAAATCGAAGTTGAATACGACGAAGGTTATGAAACTGTAAGAACAACTGAAACTGTTGAAGTTGTTGAAGGCCGATTCTGTGGCAGTAGCTCAGATGATGCATCAAGTGACGCAGACAGTATTATCAGCGTTGGTTCACAAACTCAACAAGTTGTAGCTGGAAAAGGCGGAGCAACCTACTCACTTGCAATTACAAACCCTGCAAGCACTGACAAAACATACACAGTGACTGTAAGCGGCGTAGATGCATGGGGTACCTACAGAGTTGATCCACAATCAACCATGATCGTTAAAAGCGGCGAAACAAAGCCAGTATTTGTTTACGTAGCAGCTAACGACAATGCTATGCAAGGACAACAATCCTTTGTAGTAACTGTTGGTTCAGATGGTGAAACTCAACCAGTACAATTTAACACCGCTGTTGTAAAAGATAGCAACAACCTAAGAAAGTGGGCAGAAGTTGTTCTGATCGCTCTCGTTGTACTATTGATCGTACTTGGTCTAATCATTGGCTTTAGCCGAATGAGAGGCAAAGACGACATGGATGACGACGAAGAACTATCAGGTCAAACCTACTACTAGGTTTGTTTTTTTCTTTTTCTTTTTTTAACTTAATTAAATAATAAGGAAATCACGATCATGAAAGCGCTAGGACTATTACTTGCATTGATCCTCATCATGCCTACAGTCCTTGCTGACGTACAATATTCTACTTTTGATGCATGGCTTAATTCAGAGCAAGTTGCATGCCAATGTGGCGTATACGAAACCACAATCAACATTCTTAACACAGGATCTGATAACACCTTCACCATAGAATTTAGTGGAAGTGGTGCACAATGGGCTACTGTTGCTGAAAATTTTATCTTCCTCAAACAAGGAGAGCAACGACAAGTACCCGTCTATGTGAACATTCCATGTAATGCAAATACAGCAGACTTATTTTTCACCGTAAGTAGCATTAATGGTGTGCAAAAAGACCTCTATCAAGACATCCCAATCACACGATGTAGTAATCTACAAGTAGAACCAATTCAAGATATGCAAACGGCAAACCCTTGCAGACCGCTTGCATACACCTTTGATGTATTCAATGCAGGAAACTTTCAAGAAACCTATGAATTTGAAACATCAGAGTTCAAAAGAGAGACACAATTCCTTCCAGAATCCATCTCATTATTCCCTCAAACCACAGCAACCGTTACTGCAATAGTAACGCCAGCATGTGATGAGTATGGAGAATTTGATTTTGAATTCACCATAAAAGCACTCAGTAATGATCAGGAAACATCCATTCCAGTAAGTGCATACATTAACAGAGACTATGGATTTACCACAACTGCAGGCTACTTTGATGAAAATAATCAAAACATCTTCACACCAAAAACAACACCATATGAAGCATGTATTAATGAAAACTATGTTATTCCAATCAGACTAACCAATGATGGTTCAGTCCAAAACACCTATGATCTAGATGTGAGTATGGGCGTACTCTCAGAATATGCACCTACCATTCCAGCACATTCCTCAAAACTCATTGCTCTTGCAATTCTTGAAAAGAATGTACAGCAAGAAGTAATCGTTCTTGATATCGAAACCGAACTTGGCGACTTTGAACAAAAGCTGGGCATCCCGGTTGATATACAAAACTGCTATGATGCAACCATCCATGCTCCTGAAACATACTATGTAAATCAATCAACACTCTATGTTGGCGTAACAAATGATGGTAGTAAAGAATTAAATGTACAATACGCGCTTGCAGGTAGCCCATATCTACACTTACAAACGTCTGAAGATACCTTTACTGATCAAAGCACAGTAGCTATTGCAGCAGCACTACCTCACACAGGTGTTGAAAAAGCAACACTCTATGCACAATTAAATAATGGTGATGTCATCAGCAAAGATATTGATTTCATCTTTGGACAGCCATTCTGGCACACCTATGGTGATGTTATTGCAGTAGTAATTGTACTACTCATCCTATTCATAGTAGCATCAATTATTTACAAGAAAAAATACTACAGGCCAAAAAGAAAAGTAAAACCACATTCACAAAGAGTAAAAAAAGCACTTGAAGACATCAAAAAAGAAAAGAGTGTAGCAAAAAAAATAGCAAAAGAAGATAAAAAAAGAAAATTTTGCCCTAAACTGGCTACATCAATAGCACTGCTTGTAATTTTAATCGTACTCTTTTTCCTTCCAATTCCAACATTTCAAAACAATCAATCAAATTCTTCACTTGAATTTGAACAAGACAACATGCTTCGGATAAATCTACAAGATGTAGCAAATAGCTCATACTATGGCGTTGTTGAAAATGATGATGTACACCTACAAACAAAAAGTACCTATTTATACATTGCATCAGAAAACACTACTCAAACAGAAATAGAAATAAGACTCAATGGATCTGAGGCATTTATTCCAGTATCTGTGGTAAACAGCACCAATGAGACATTCATTGAACATGGCGTTAACGTATACAAAACAATTGGCATTCTTGCTTATGATGATGCTAAAGAAAATACAACACAGTATGTGATTTACGCTCTTTTACTTATTCTCTTTATTGCAATGATTATTGGGAGTAAAAGTGAAAAATCATCAAAAAAGAATCAACCAAAAACTAAACGATTCACCCTTCTAGAAAAGTGAAGCAATTTGCATAATACTTCCAATAGCAAATAATGCAACAAGTACGCCAATAATGACATGACCAAAGTGCATACTATACTCTGGCTTTCTATCACCATTTCTTCTTGCGGAAAAATACGCACCTAAAATTAAGATTGCAGTAATACTTCCACCAAGTGCCCCAGTAATACCCAGAACCGAAATAAAATTGGCTATATCGACGATAAATGCATCAATAATGACCACGAGCAGAGGGGGGATGATGGCAATACCAAATGCCTTATCTTTACTCCACCCATAATCATACTGAAAAATTTCTTGCACGACAATAACAGAAACCAAAAATGATGTCCCCATAGCAACAATACCAAAGAGCAATGTCAAGAATGACAATGCCCCATCAACGGTTTGTTGAAGTGCAGCAGATGCAATTCGATCATCCATAGAAAGTGCATTAAATCCATCCACACCAACAATACTTGCAACAACAAGTGCAAATAAAATATACACTAATGCAGGAATAATACTCCCAAGCACAATGGCATGTTTCATGTGTTTCTTATCTCTATTCATCAATTCTTTCACCAATGGAACAGAACTAACCCCATATAGTGAGAACAACACAATTCCAAACGGCATAAATGGATTGCTACCAAATGCAGGAATGGTATTGGTCATATGAGGAATTCCAAGGAAAGATACGAGTAACACAACAGCACCAAGCCCTGTAATCAAAATAATTTCTGCAAATCCAACTGCTTTAAGACCTCTATACGCAAGCACAGAAAGCAGAACAAAAAACACAAACGAGTACACAATGGATGATCCACCAATTAAATTTGTCATAGATGTGCCTTCACCAAGTGTGTACGCAATCAGTGCACCATACAATTGCACTAAAATAGTAAGCGTAATGAGTAATTTACCTCTCTTTCCAAGATACTTCTCAGCGTATCCACTGAGTTGATGATTTCCTTTGGTACGCAAAATAATCTCGCCCAGTGCAAGATTCACGATCATCAGTAAAAGACCAATCCCTAGCACATGTGCAATGCCAGAAACAAGCCCCGCCTGTGAGAACACATATGGAAGACCCAGAACACCAGCACCAATTATGCTGCCGACCATCGTTGCCACTGCAATATAGAGTTTAGACATACCTATGCACTATAATCGCTAATATAAAAACTATTTCTTTTCAAGACGCATTAACACTAGAATCAAAATAACATTTGTTAGGATAAAAAGTGCACTTATTCGGTAAGCAAGCGTATAGGAGATGATCTCTGAAAGACCTACGAGAGGCGTTACAAGAACTGCAACACTCAGTTGATTTAAAAGACTCTGTATGGAGTGTGTTGTTGCACGAAATCGCTCAGGACAATGTAAGTTAATTAAGTGAGACATGATGGGTGCCCATAAACCATAGGAAAAAGATACAGTAGAATACACAAAACCTGCTAGCATGCCTCCTGGAAATGTAGACAGAAAAAATAACACGGGAGTTGCAACTGCAAGAATAAGTAATGATGGCAAGTCTCCAAATCTTTCAGAAAATCTGTGTGATAACTTATATCCAATTGCAGTAAAACCAAAAATCATAGCACTAATCCAACCAAGTGACTCTAAACTCAGTCCTATTTCTGTAAAGAAAAGAGCACGAACATTATGAAATGCTTCACTTATTCCAAAAAAGACAACACTTATTGCAAATAAAAAAATCAAATATTTATTCACATAAAATCCTTTTTCATCTTTATGTTCTTGATTCTTTGCTTCTTTAATGAAGAGGATAGGTACAATTGCGATTGCATTAAAAAACAAGGTTACAATAATGGTAAGTGATAAGTCAATATTTGCTAAGTATCCTCCAATGATTGAAGCAACACTTGCACCAAGAGGCCAAGTAGCATAATTAATACCAATGTGATGCTTATACTCGTTTTCTTTGCCAGCGTCTCTTAACTTTTCAAAAATATATGCTTCAATGGTTCCACTCCTAAGTGTTCGTGTAAGTGCTGCAAGAACAGCAAATAACAAATATGCATACAAATTAAAGAATAAAAGACAAGCATGTGAAGCAAATTTAAAGACATAAGAAATAAGCATGTTCTTTTTTCTTCCAAAACGATCACTCAAATAACCAGTTGGAATCTCTAAAAGAACTGTTGAAAGCGCCATTACTGAAAAAATAACACCAATGAGCGTCTTATTCTCAAGGCCTGCATCAAAGATTAACGGCAAAACTGGAAGAAAGAATGTAAACCCTGCAATCAGTGCAGCAAAGTGCACCAAGTAAATATCCTTTTGCCAACGTTCCATTTTAACACCCAATATTATTTACTTTATAACATTAGCGAAAAATAATGGTGGGGACGCCAGGATTCCGTACGAGTGTAACGAGTCGGTGCAAAAAATCAAAGATTTTTGAGCATGTTCAAATCCTGTAATAAAGAATGGTGGGGACGCCAGGATTTGAACCCGGATCTGCTGGTATCTTCACAGGCTACGCCTCAGCGCTCCAATGTCTGGAGCCAGCCATTCTGCCAAGTTATACTACGTCCCCAAAGACTATACAGAAAGCTCTAAACACTTTATAATGTTTTCCCAAAGGATAGACGAGAACCAACGCCTACACCAAGATCAACAGGACTCTCCACAAGATACCGTGCCTGAGCGCGAGGAGAAAAGAACCCAAAAGGTTGCATATGTCCCTTCTCAACAACAACAAAAGATTCGTCTAAAAAGTACACATAAATAGGAAAGAACACAAACCAATTATGCAGTGGCGTCTTCTTCTCTTTACCAAAATCAAACAGCAGCGTCTTCTTTCTAGAGAACATAAGACCTCTTGCCTGTGACCACAATGAATCACAACGCCCATCAATCTGAACTTCCATAACAAAGCATAAACGTAAGTCCTATTTCAATCTTACTCTTATCATAAATAAAGAAGAAGAACAGAAAAATCAAACGCATTCTTCGTACCATAGACATACTCTGGAACCTTCACAAAAGGAATACCGAGTAATGCAGCGCCCTTTTCTTCTTTTTCACCATCTCCTACAACCAATAACTCACCTGGTTGAAGACATCTTTCTTCAAGAATGCCTGAAAAGTCCTTTGGATCTGTTACAAGAGAATAGAGTGTATCAAAATAACGTGCTACATTACACTCTTCAAGATCAAGTCTCTGGTTAGTAACCGTAGCATCACTCGCACTCACAAGAGGTACTTTTCCAACAAGCATGCTAATATCTCTTGCAGGAAGTACATTATCATAATCATCACTTGCAAGGATGGTTCCATAGATATCAAAAGCAATGCATTTGATCATATAGGGGGTAATTCGACGTTATTTTTAAACATTCAGGGAAAAATACACCAAACAATATTCCAGACTATGAATCTTTAAAAGAAAACCCCCACTAAAATAGCTATGAAATTACCACTCTATCTACTGGTTCTACTCATTCTGGCAGTTCCAGCATTTGCTACCTATGAAATGACCCTTCTTGCAGTCCAAGAAACAGATGATGGCTACATGGGAAGCCCAGCAACCATCACTCTTGACATCATCCCAGGAACTGGAAAAGTCCTTCTTGAAACAAAACCACTTACCAGAACAGATACGCAATTTTCAACACGATTTGCAAAACAATATGCGTGTGCATACACACAAAAAGATTGCAGCAATATCGATTTCATATACACCATCAGCTCAAGCGCGCCCATCGTAGGTGGACCAAGTGCAGGAGCTGCAATGTCCATGCTTACCATTGCCGCACTTGAAGAAAAAGAACTTGACAATTCAGTTGCAATTACAGGAACCATTAATTCAGGTGGAATTATTGGGCCAGTGGGCAGTATTAAAGAAAAGATAGATGCCGCAAAAATGGTTGATGCACAAACCGTAATCATCCCACTTGGTGAGAGCACACACGTAGAAAACAATACTTCAACTGATCTTATCGCATACGGAAAATCACTTGGCATTGATGTACATGAAGCAGGAATAGTAGAAGATATCATCGATGTATTTTACGGAGAGCCATACCAACAACCAAGTACGCCAAACATTCAGGCAAATGATGAATACGAACGAATAATGAGTCTTGTTGCAGCAAAATTATGCTCACGATCAGCAAGATTAAAAGAACTCGTTCCAATTGCGCAAAATGTATCTCGAGCAGACGAACTCATTCAAATCGCAAGTGATGAAGTAAAAGCAGGAAGAACCTACTCTGCAGCATCACGATGTTTCTCAGCAAACATCATTCTCAGTAACGCAGCAAACATCTATCTTGAAGAAGAGGAAGCAGAAGATCGCTACAGTTCTCTTGCAAAAAAAATTGATATTTTTAGTAATGTCGTCGATGATTGGGAAATTGATTCCATGGCAAAACTACAAACTAAAATGATTGTCAATGAACGTATCTCGGAGTCACAAGAACTCCTAGATCAAGCATACGAAACTGAAAGCAAAAATGATTCCCTATACTATTACTCTTTTGCAAACGAAAGACTTTACTCAGCAGTGTCCTGGAGTGAATTTGCAAACATCACAGGGCAAGAAATTGATCTCTCAACAAATCTGGATGTATCTTGTAGAAGTAAAATTGAAGAAGCATCAGAACGAATTCAATATGCAAACTCAGCACTTCCAATTGAAGTCGATGGATTAGTTGATGCACTAAATGAAGCAAAAGTACTTGAAGCAGAAGATGACTTTGTGCAATGTCTCTATCAAGCATCTCTTGCAAAAGCACGAGCAGACACACTCATCGGAACCATTGGTGTTGCAACAGAAGAACAACTACAAACACTGGTAGAATCAAAAATTAACGTTGCAAAAAGAAATATCGAAAAAGAATCTCAACGTGGTATCTTTCCAATAGCAGGTTATGCATATGCAGAATATGCAGATTCACTACTCGAAGACTCTCCAGGGAACGCAATTCTCTTCTCACAATATGCCCTAGAGCTCAGTAACTTTGATCTCTACTTCTCAAATGAACTAACAGAAGTAAACACCTCTCCAAAAACAAAAGGTTCAGCGGGCGGGTATGAGTTTCTATTCATCTACATCATGGGAATTCTCACAGGTGTAGTAATTGCCTATATTGTTCTTTCAAGAAAGTAAAGATAAAAACCCCCACAAGTCTCACAAGGAAACCTGTGTGGGAAAAAGAGGTATTTATAGGGGATAAAAACACGCTTATAAAGATTTCGGACGTAAGTACTATACAATAGTAACAAACTATTAAGAAAGATATACGGCAAAATAAACTATGGTAGTAAATACAATCTTAGCAAAGATCCAAGCAATCAATCTAGATTCAATCCTCACTTGGATACACCGTTTATCTCTTGTAGGATTTCTACTCACTACACTATTTATCTTCATCTCAGATGAACTGCTCAAATGGGTGATGTTCTCTGTCCTCTTACTCTACGTCTTTTTGGGCATCACCTGGATCAATCATGCAAGAAAAAACGGCATGAATGAAGATAGAGTGAGCAAACAAGTAGCATATATTGTGCTTGGAACCGTAGCCCTCATGATCGTTATTGCAATTCTCTTCAAAGTAATGGAAGCCCTTGCAATATGAAAAGCAATATGAAAAAAACACTCCTTCTATTACTGCTCATTCTTGCAACCTCTTACTATGCGTTTGACGAACTAGGAAATATAACAGGCCTTGCAATACAACTCCCACAAGAAAGTGGAAACATACAAGCCTATTTCTGTCCAACAGATAATTGTACACAATTATTTCTTGATACCACCGCAAACAAAGAACTAAGGTGCGCAATGTACGACCTTGATCAACCACTTATCAAACAACGAATTAATCAATCACCACACCCAGTAATCATAGACGATCACACAGACATAACGGGGACGTATAGCACCATAGAAGACACCTCATCTGGACTCATGCACAATAAATTCTGTATCATAGGAACAGACACCGTATGGACAGGAAGTATGAACCCAACACAGAGAGGAGCAGCAATAAATAACAACAACGTCATTATCATCACATCAGAAACAATAGCAAACAACTACTTAGATGAATATGAAGAACTAAAGAGTGGAATATTTCACAAAGGAAACGCCATCACAACACCAACTACAATCATAGACAACACGGAAGTCACCATCGCATTCTGCCCCGAAGACAACTGCAAACAGCAAGTGCTTGAAGAACTAAAATCCGCCCAAGAAAGCATTTATTTCATGACCTTCTCATTTACTGATAAAGACATTGCATCAGTGCTCATAGAAAAATCAAAATCAATGCCAGTAAAAGGAATAATGGAACTCTCTCAAGCAAAAGGAACCTACTCAGTACTTCCTCAACTAAACACAACAGCAGTAGAGGTTCACCTTGACACAAGCAAAGCAACCATGCATCACAAAGTATTCATCATAGACGAACATACCGTCATAACTGGTAGCTATAATCCCACCAAATCGGGAGATGAACGAAATGATGAAAATCTTCTCATAATAAAAGACAAGACGATAGCACAACAATTTATTCATGAATATAACAAAGTAAGAATACAAAGTTAATCTTCTTTGAGTAAAGCAATTAGTCCATCTACATCTCTAACCACGTCATGAGTCTTTCCTTCAAGGTGAACTCTGCCATTTTTCATTACAATGGTTTTATCAGAATGCTTAATGGTAGACACTCTATGAGAAATTAAAATGATTGTCTTATTAGCATACTTCTCTCTTAATAATTCAAGAACTCTTTTTTCATTCTCAACATCAAGAGCACTTGTTGCCTCATCAAGTAAAAGAATATCAAATCCTTTAAGTAATGCTCGTGCAATACAAATACGTTGTTTTTCACCACCTGAAAAGGAGTTACCCTCATCACCTATCATCTTTTCAAAGTCCCCATCAATACGTTTAAGCATTTCACTAAGACCCAAATCAATAAGCAACTCCTTTACTTCTTTCTTAGAAGCATATCGATTCACACCGTACATAATGTTATTCCAAAGCGTATCATTAAACAGCACTGGCTTTTGACTCACATAACCCATCTTACTTCTCAATGACTTAATGTTAAATGTTCGAAGATCAAAATCATCAAATAATATTTTTCCCTCTTTAAAATCATAAAATCGAAGCAGTAATTTTACAAGAGTGGATTTTCCATGGCCTGATTTTCCAACAATGCACGTAATTTTATGTGCAGGAATAAAGAAGCTAGCATTTTTAATCACAGGAACATCTCCATATCCAAAAGAAACAGTATCAAAGTTAATCCCTTTTTCCAAAGAACTAAATTTACGTAGCCCTCCCTTAACACTTGATTCTTTTATGATCTTTCTCATGCCGCTTATTTTCTTAAGAGATACATCAATCCGTGCAAAATCTGTCTTCAATTTAACAATCCCTTTTGCCCTATTACTAAGACCTCTAAAAATTACAAACACAGCAATTGATCGTGAAATGCCCACAGAGCCAGTAGAATACGAAATAAATGAGAGAAGTACAACAAATAGCAACACTGTAAGAATACTTATCACCTCTTGCGTAGGTTGAATCATCATACGCATCTTTGTCAAATCATATTTCTTACGTTCATACTGCCTACAAACTTTCTCGTATTGTTTTCTTTCATATTGTTCTTTATTATGTATTTTAGTAAGACTTGCTCTATTAACAAACCCTTGAATAAATGATGGAATCCCAACAGTTTCTTCCTCTTCATCTTCTATTTTTTTCCTCATATGATTAAATAGAAACTTATTACACATTCCCATCACAAAAATAAGCAAAGATCCAATAAGAGCAACCTGCCACCAAATAATAAACATTAACACAACAGAAGTACCTACTTGTATGAGAAATTGTAAACTCTGATCAAATGATTGAAGTAATTGACTCAGTTGCTTAGGAAGTCGCATTAAATTAAACACATCTTTTCCCTTATCGGATTGATCAAAATAACTTTGACTGTATTGTATATAGTGGTCAAAAATATATGTTCTTGCAGCGGTTTCTACACGAAGTCGCATTTTTGTTAAGTACGTACCTGACACATACGCAAGAATGGTCCGTACTATAAGCACACCAAAAATTATTCCCAAAAAGAAACCAAGTAAATGGATATTATCACTCGTATCCACAAAAGAAAAAATGCCTATGAATCTCTCAATTGCACCAACATGTAAAAGAAATGAAAAATCATCTTCCAAAATGCCCTTTGCAAGAGGAACAATAAGCCCCACACTAAGTGCTCCCAGAGAACTAATAATCATCGAGGAAACAATAGATATGAGAAAATAATGATTAGATGCTCCAAGTCGCTTAAGAAGGTCAAGAGAACTCTTAAATTTAACACTATTCTCGACTAAACGCTCAATAAAACTGTTTTTTTGTTTCCCCCTCATGTGCATATATTCCTCAGAATGCAGTCATTTAAATATATCGCTTTACCAGAAGAGTTCAACAAACTTTATTAATATAGTTGGCATTTCACGACTATAATGGAGCTACCAAAACACTACGATCCAAAAGAGTCAGAACCAAAGTGGATGCAGTTCTGGGAATCACAAAAAATCAACGCATTTGACCCAGAAGATACATCTAGAGAAATCTTCTCAATAGATACACCTCCACCGACTGTTTCAGGTAAAATGCATATGGGTCACGCATTTGGAAATTCTCAGCAAGATTTTATTGCACGATTTAAACGAATGCAAGGATACAATGTTCTGCAACCATTTGGAACAGATGATAATGGTCTTCCAACAAAATTACTGATTGAAAAAACAAAAAAAGTGAGTGCATCCAAAATGGACCGAAAAGAGTTTGTTGAGCTCGTACTCAAAACACTCAAAGAAGAACTTAGACCAGCATACACACAAGACTGGAAGCGATTAGGGATCAGTTGCGATTTTAACGTATCTTACACCACTATTAATGAACACTGTCAAAGAATATCCCAACAATCATTCATTGAGCTCTACAAGAAAGGAAGACAATACCGTGTAGAAGCACCTG
Organism: uncultured Methanosarcinales archaeon; assembly: GCA_964544335.1. GTDB lineage: Archaea > Nanobdellota > Nanobdellia > Woesearchaeales > JABIAG01 > CAZJAJ01. Next base: position 32,953 of record CAZJAJ010000002.1, read on the forward strand.
CAATGTACTGTCCAAAATGTCAAACAGCAATCTCTCAAGTAGAATTAGAAGATCTTGAAGAACCATCAACCTTTAACACCATCATATTCAAAGCAGAAGGTGAAGACCTACAAATAGCAACCACAAGACCAGAATTACTTCCTGCATGTGTTGCAATCTTCTACCATCCTGAAGACAAACGATACCAACATTTAGAAGGAAAGACTGCAACTTCTCCTCTATTTAATCAACCAGTAACGATTATGCCAGACACTGGTGCAGATCCAGAAAAAGGAACAGGTCTAGTAATGTGTTGTACCTTTGGTGATCAAAAAGACACCGAGTGGCAGCGAGCACACCAATTGCCAATCAAAGTAGCCATTAACAAATACGGTAAAATGACTGATATTGCAGGTACATACGAAGGACTCAAAGTAAAAGATGCACGAGCAAAAATAATTGAAGACCTCAAAGCAGCAAATCTGCTTACAGAAGAAAAGCCAATTACTCACACAGTAAATGTACACGAACGATGTGGAACACCAATAGAATTTGTACACTCAAAACAATGGTTCATCAAATACCTTGACAAAAAAGACGACATGCTCAAATGGGGAGAAGAACTCAATTGGTTCCCATCTCACATGAAAACACGATATGATAACTGGGCAAAAGGACTGCAATGGGATTGGCTCATTTCAAGACAATTACCTTTTGGTATTCCATTCCCAGTATGGTACTGTGGTGATTGCGATGAAGTAATTATTGCAAACGAAGAATCACTCCCGGTAGATCCAACCGTAGATAGATGCCCTCTTGATACCTGTCCAAAATGTTCATCAGGTAACATCATCCCTGAAACTGATATCATCAACACCTGGGCAACCTCATCACTCACGCCAACTATTGTAAAAGAACTCTTCAAAGACAAACCAGTCTATGACATTCTAAAAAGCAAACCAATGGATCTTCGTCCACAAGGACACGATATCATCTCATTCTGGCTCTTTAATACCGTCGTGAAAAGTCAACTCCATTATGACATGAAACCATGGAACGACTGCTTCATTAATGGATGGATGCTTGATCCAAACGGCAAAAAAATGTCTAAATCAAAAGGAAACATCATAGAGCCACGAGATATGATCGACAAATACTCAGCAGATGCACTACGGTTCATGGCAGCAGGAAGTAAAGTAGGAGAAGACCTACCATTCCAAGAAAAAGATCTCCTTGCAGGAAAGAAAACTGCAACAAAACTTTGGAATGCATCCAAGTTTGTTATCATGCAACTAGAAGGATACACACCATCTACAGAAACACCAAAAGAACTTCGTGTAGTGGACAAGTGGCTCCTATCAAAACTATCAAAACTCGTAAAAACATCAACAGAATTCTATGAGAACTATGAGTATGCACGAGCAAAACTTGAAACAGATAATCTATTCTGGCAAGACTTTTGTGATATGTATCTAGAACTTGTAAAAGATAGAACCTACAATCCAGATGGCTGGGAAAGTGGAGAAAAAGAGGCTGGACAGTACACACTCTACATCGCACTTGACACACTCCTAAAACTCTTTGCACCAGTAATGCCATTTATTACAGAAGAAGTATACCAACTCTATTTCAAACAATTTGCAGAAAAAGAAAGTATTCACATCACGCAGTGGCCAAAAACAGACAATCTCCGTGTTGATGATGAAGCAGAACTCATTGGTGATGCACTCATAGAAATTGTGCAAGCTGTACGAAAAGAAAAATCAACAGCGCAACTGAGTATGAAAGCACCAATTAAAAAATTATACGTGAGCTGCGACCTTGAAGAAACACAATTTATGACAATCACAAAAGAAATTCAAAAATCACTACAAGTAGAAGACATAGTGTACACAAAAGGGGCATTAGAAATAAAGGTAGAATTTGATAATGATCAGCAATGATGCGATACTACACATGCTCACACAAAACATGGGTTACAAGCCCGAAGAAGAAATAGTAATTCTCACGCAAGACTGGACTGAAGAATTTGGTGAAGATACCAAATGGAGATTTGAAGACACACAAACCTGTGCACGAAAAATCCAAGAAGTCTTTGCAGAAAACAATATCCCTTGCAGATTCATCACATACATTCCAGTACAAAAAGGGCCAGCTATAAATCCACCTGCAGACATTGCAGAAATAATTGGAACACCGGGCATCGTATTCATGATCACCGCATACTCTCTTTCCTGGACGAGTTTTAGAAAACAGCTCTCAAAAACAGGAACAAGAGTGGCATCAATGCCAGGATTCTCACTTGACATGTTTAACATGCACGGACCAATGGATGTAGATTTTGAAACCATAGAATCCTACACTACATCAATGTTTGATAAACTAAAGAAAGCATCATATGTCCACATCACAGGAAAAGGAACAGACATTACCATTCAAGTAAACAAACAACTTGTACACGCATCATCAGGAGATCTGAGTTTTAAAGGAGCATTTGGAAATTTACCTGGCGCAGAAACCTATTGTATTCCACTCTTTGAAGGAAACAGTAATGGATATTTTACTGTTCCAAAAGGATGGGGCGGTATGAAAGCACTAGAATGTGATGTTACCTTCCACATAGAAAACGGACGTTTCACCAAAGCAATAGCAATCGATCCTGCAAGACAATCCTATGTGGAAAAAGAAGTACACCCCATTCTCTTTGGTCAAAAGAACTTTGACGTTCTAGCAGAACTAGGCATTGGAACCAATCCAAATGTAACGCCCGCATACATTAAAGAACACGGGTGGTCAACGCTCCTTGCAGAAAAAATATTTGGATCAGCACACTTTGCAAACGGAAACAGCGCAGGAATGGGCGGAGAAAACGACGTTCCCATGCACCAAGACTGGGTAGTACCAAATGTAGATATTGAATTTAGGAGTGAAGAATAGATGGATGTTGTAAAACCAATTGCACGATTTGCAGGAGTTATTCTAGTTAATATTGACTTTCGCTTTCTCTTTCAAGATAGAAAAGAAAAATCAAAACATGGTGAGCAAGTAACACTCTTTAGTGGTAGAGTAGAAAATGGTGAAACTGATGAAGAATGTATGTTTAGAGAAGGAGGAGAAGAATTTGGTATGTCTAATTTAGAATTACTTCCATTTGATAGTTCTTTTATTCCACCTGGATATCATATCAATGGTAAACCCTATAGGAATGTGCACATGACAACCTATTTGCATATGAGAATGGTAAACGTGGATGAAATGATTTTTCCAGAAGGTGATGTGCCGCTATTGGTATCACAACATGAACTAGCAGATCTCATTCCAATTACATATCCATCAAATAGACCAACAATAAAAAAGATGCAAGAAATTAACCCTTTAGCACTCTTGGACCAGTATCACTATCTTCAACCACATATCCTAACGCCGCAATCTCATCACGCAATGTATCGGCACGGGTAAAGTCTTTTTGTGCACGTGCATCTTCACGTTCTTGTACTTTTTTCATAATTTCTTCAGGAACATCAACAACCGTTTCTTCAAAATCATTCATCCCAAGACCAAGCACATCATCAAAACGAAGCAACACTTCAAGCTTCTTCTTATCACCCATGTCAGAATCAATGACTTCCCACATCACAGCAAGTGCTTGTGGCATATTAATATCATCAGAAATAGCTTTCTCAAACTTACCAAAGTAAAGTAGCGCATCCCCAGAATCATCATCTGATGTTCTATAAGAAAGCACTTTCTTCTTAAGCTTTTCAAATGCATTCTTTGCACTATCCAGTGCTTCAAACGTAAAGTTAAGCACCATGCGATAATGTGCAGTCATACAAAAGTATCGATAATGCAGTGGATCATATCCTTTCTCTTCAAGTGTCTGCACCGTAAGAAAATTTCCTTCAGATTTTGCCATTTTCCCACCATCAACTTTCAAGAAAGCACTATGCATCCAGAAATTCACCCAAGGGTGATTCCCAAAGCAGCATTCAGATTGTGCGATCTCATTCGTATGATGTACAGGAATATGATCAGTACCACCTGTGTGAATATCAATGTGCTCTCCAAGAAGAGCATGTGACATAGCACTACATTCAATGTGCCATCCCGGATATCCAGTTCCCCAAGGACTATCCCATTTCATTTCTTGATCATCAAATTTAGATTTAGTAAACCATAATACAAAATCACGTCTATTTTTCTTATTACTGTCCTCTTCAACACGTGCTTGCATATCTTCCTCAGGAGGAAGTTTTGCAAGTTCAGTATAAGAAGTAAATTTGGATGTATCAAAATACACATTCCCGCCAGCAGTATACGTAAATCCTTTTTCTTCAAGTGTTGTAATCATATCAATCATGTCTTGAATGTGATCAGTAGCCTTAGGCATAGATTCAGGAACAAGCATGTTCAGTTTTTCAACATCCTTCATGAATGCATTGGTATAAAATGATGCAATATCCCAAACCGTTTTACCTTCACGGCGAGCGCCTTTGAGCATCTTATCCTCGCCCTCATCAGCATCACTCACCAAGTGCCCAACATCCGTGATATTCATCACATCCTTTACTTCAAAACCCTTGTATGCAAGCACTCTCTTGAGAATATCTGCAAAAATAAATGATCTATGATTTCCAATATGTGCATAATTATACACTGTAGGCCCACAGGAGTATACCGTTACCGTCTCAGATAGTGGTACAAATTTCTCAACTGCTCGTGTGCGCGTATTATATAGTGTCAAATCAATAGTCATACTCCAAAGAGGCCCCTTCGATTTATATATTTTGTTTAGATAGAAACAAAAAAAGAAAAAATAGCTCCTATCGACCCTACTCATCCATTCGATGTAATCTAATATATTCCAGACGATTACATCCATCCACAAAGGCCTCTGCAGCACTCGTAACCACATCAGAAGACTGAGATCGTCCCACAACCTCATATCTTCCATCACTCATTACCACCTGTGAACGACCTTCTGCTTTAGATCCACTTCCTTGTGAACGTACAAGAAAATCAACAATATGGTACTCCCTGCCAATCACAGATCTAATTCCTTGCACAAGTGCATCTATCTGTCCATTTCCTGCGGAGTATGCTGTTGTATTACTTCCATTTGCATGCATGCACACATATGCACCAAATCCACCATTGATCACGGGATGAAATTGTTCAAGTGCATACACGGCATCAATACCATCTCCATGGACTGATCGAACAACATCTGCATCATCAATTTCTTTTTGCTCATCAGCAATTGCAAAAAATCGCTGAGCACATGATGCAAAATTCTCATCACTTACTTCAATACCAAGAGCAGCATATTTTCCACGAAGTGCATGTGAACCTGATCGTGCACCAAACGTAAGTACGCTCTTCACACCATATGCATCAGGATTCATGATCTCATATGTAGATGCATCTTTAATCATGCCATCTTGATGTATCCCTGCTTCATGCGCAAACGCATTCTTTCCCACAATAGCTTTATTGGGCTGTGGATACACGCCCGTAATTGCACTCACAAGTCGACTCGTTGGACCAATCTCTTTTGTATTAACACTACAATACACACCACCTGGTGATCGCTCAGTAATAATGGCAACCATTTCTTCAAGTGATGTATTCCCTGCTCGCTCTCCAATCCCATTAACCGTAACTTCAATTTGGCGAGCACCTGCCATCACTGCAGCAAGTGTAGTTGCTGTTGCAAGACCCAAGTCATTATGATTGTGTACAGAAAAAATAGCATCAAGTCCATCCTTTCGCACACTACTAATCACTTGAGAAAATAGTTCATAGCACTCATGTGGCATCAAGTACCCAACAGTATCGGGCAAATTAATAGTGCTTGCACCAGCACGAATCGCTTCCTTAACCACAGCAGTAGTATATGAAATATCAGAACGACCAAAATCTTCACAAGAAAATTCTACATCATCTGTAAACTCTCTTGCATATCTAATGGCATTCACTGCTTGCTCAAAAACCCAATCTCTATCTTTTCTAAACTTACCACTGATGTGGTTGTCACTGGTTGCAATAAAGGTATGAATTCTTCCCTTCGCAGCAGGTGCAATTGCTTTTGCAGCAGCTGCAATGTCTCCCTTCACTGCGCGTGAAAGAGAACAAATAGTAGGACCACCATTCCCTCCAACTTCTCGTGCAATTCGTGCAATCGATTCAGCATCTCCAACTGATGAAGCAGCAAAACCTGCCTCAATAATATCTACTCCTAATGTTGCTAATTGCCTAGCAATTGCAATTTTCTCATCACCAAACATATGAAATCCAGATGCCTGCTCTCCATCTCGTAAGGTGGTATCAAATATTCTAATTTGCTTCATTATACTATCTCCTATAATGAATACATTGTGTTAATGTGTAAGTGTAAACAACAACTAAGACAAAACTATCTCAGCAGCAGTAGAAGAAGGAGCAGAAGCGTAGAACTAGATGCATGGGTTTGTACAGTTTTTTTTGGAATATATGTTTGTTTCATTTGTTATGTCCTCCTTCAATTACGATTGAATGAATAGTAATATAGAAATTAACAGAGCAGCAGAGCTAGTAATGAAAGACTCATTCTAGCAGGTGTTGCATATCTCATACACACAAGAAAACATACAGAATATATAAATTTAACCCACGCCCATTCTAAATGGTTTGAGTGTAGTTCCTTTCTTTAGTAAAGAAAGATCTTGTTTTTCACCATTAATGATGCCTTGATATGCACCAATTAACTCCTCGACATTTTGTTCAAGATCTAAAAAGAAGTACATGATGCCCGCATCAATCAAGTCACGAACATGCTCAAGCGTTGCAAATGGCCGTGAATGTAACATCTCTGTATTCCCATTCACAATACGCAAAGGAAAGACATACTCTTTTTCATCTCTAAGTACTCGTTGATCATACACGCCCTTAAAGTGCATCACAGGAATACGACCATGCGCATAATACATGAAATCTTTATTCTTAAGTCGGCATACTTGCTGTCCACTGAGTTCAATAGAAATCATTGGTAAAACACCATGCTCTTGCAGCCAAGATAGAGAGAGATCATTAAATGTATTCAATGAATATTTACCATGCTTCACACCATCATATGCGGTGGCCATACCAAGATTACCTACCATAATACCATCGGGTTTTACTTTCCCAATAATGTCAAGTGCTCGAGTAATGTCATCATCGCTCATTACAACAGGAGTGTCCAAAAAGAATTGTGTTTTTTCACATGCCTTTCTTGCATCCATCACATCTGGTGCAAACACATCATAATACACACATGAAACACCCATCTTATCTGCCTGCATAACATCTGGAACACGATACAATTTTGTCATAAGTACGGGAGCAGAAGCAGAACTCTTCTTCTCTTCGCACACAATCTCCTCTCGAAGAGATGATCGATCAGGAAGGTAATGCGTCTCAACAACCTCAATAAGTTGCTTTCGAAGTTCAGTTTGTTTTGATCGAGGAAAAAATAACGCTCCCTCAATCTCACAAGACTCAATTGCAAACACCACAAGAGGATCTTTTGCAAAGACCTCATCAAGATGTTCTTTAGAAAGTGCATGTTTATCACTCTCTTCAAGAATAAAATCCGATACAACCGTTTCTCCTTCAATCTCAACAGTAACACCTTCTCCCTTTTTTGCTCTAACAGAAACAGGAATCACTTTTTTCCCAAGTGTCTTATAGGGTTTATCGCCCGATCCACGAGAAGTCAAAAATACGGTTGCACCATTCATAAACTGCCGTGAAGGAATCGTAATCACATCACCTTTAGATGCGTGTTCAACTTCCTTTCCGTTAACTAAAATCTTATTCACTAAAAAACCCGAGAGTTTCCCATCATTACGTGCATGCCAAATACTCACACCGTCCCATACAGAAAGATCATGTGCTAAGTGAAGTTCTTTATTCTTCACCACACCAAGTTTAATCCCTCGATTCATAGGAAGATCTTTTCCAACAATACTTCCTACATTATTATAAAATCCTTGCGTATATTCTCGATTAAATCCCATCTTCATAAGATCTATTTCTTCATTACTCACTGTTCGATCAACACCTTTTTCTGCAGCATCAACTTGCGTTCGATATACCTGCGTAACTGTTCCAACATACTCTGCATTTTTCATACGACCTTCAATCTTAATACTATCAACACCAAGATCATACAAACTTTTCACAGAGTCACTCAAATTAAGATCTTTTGCACTAATAAGATATCCAATACCATTGTATTTTTTCCTACAGCTACTTGCACAAACACCACGATTACCACTTCGACTTCCAATCATGGAACTAATAAGACACTGACCAGAATAAGAAATACACAAATGTCCATGAACAAATACTTCCAGTTTCTTTTCGGTATGTGAGCGAACAAGTTGAATCTGCTCTTTAGTAAGTTCTCTTGCAAGTACATACAAATCAAACTCTTCAAGCCATGCAAGACTATGATAATTCATCACACTTGCTTGCGTTGAAGCATGGACTTCAAGTCCAGGAAACATCTTTTTGATACGAGCAGCAAAAGAAACTTCTTGAATAATAACAGCATCAATCCCTGCAAGATATGCTTTCTCAAGTGCCTTAAACCACGAGTTCATTTCATTGTCTCGAACAAGGGTATTCATAGTAAGATACACCTTCACACCATGTAAATGTGCTTGAAGAACCACCTGCTTAAGTCCAGAAAGCTTGAAATTTTGAGCAAAACGACGTGCATTAAAGAGACTCACACCTAGATAGACGGCATCTGCACCATTGGCAATTGCAACCTCTAAATTCTCTTGACACCCTACAGGACTTAGTACTTCCATTGTAAAATTGCGTTTAACCCAACCAAGGTAGTGAATCCCCCGAACCTTTATAAAGGTTCTTTCAATCCCTACTCTGGTGATATTATGGAAAAAATCGAACTAAAAACCATTCATTCCTTTAGACGAGCAAAGAGCGACATCATTGATCTACAAAGTAAAGTTATCGAACTTGGCGTTGCCCAAAAACGACTACTTGGAAAAATTGCATCAATGGATGAAGAACACAGAAAAGTACTTCGTGAACTTGCTCTAGTAAAATTACAAAAGCGAGTTGCAGAAAAAAGAGCAGAGCAAAAAACTACGCAAAGAGCAGCTCCAAAAAGAACCACATACATTGCATCAAAAGAAGGCAAGAAATTTCACGTAAAAAATTGCCCATACGCACAAAACATTAAGCCAAAATTAGCACAAACATTCAAAACAAAAACAAAGCCGCTAAACCTTGGACTTAAGCCGTGTAATTGTGTAAAGAACTAGGTTCTTTATTTTCTTTAATTATTTTATATAATGTCTCTAGCAAAGAAAGATCTAATCCCTTCTCATCCATGATCTGTTTTACAACAGCAATCGTGCTTACGCCTTCAACAGTCTTATGCTCTTCCTTTGCAAGTGCAAGAATCTCTTCAGTAGTTTTCCCCTGACCTCGAAGATTACCAAACCATCGATTTCTAGAATTCCCATATGCGGTCGTGAGTACATCACCAAGCCAACAATATGTTGTTCCAAAAGTCTCTTTCTTAGCACCCATAGCAGTAGCAAATTCAGTAATCTCTTGTGCAAGTTTTACCACAACATATGCCTCTCCGCTTTTATTCATGCCAACGCCTTCACAAAGACCAGCACCAATGGCAAGCACATTCTTCAAACTGCCAGATAATTCAACACCAATAAGATCATCACTAAATTCAATATCTAAACTCGTACCTGCAAACAATTCTGAAATCACCTCTTGCTTTCCACTACATGCAACCGTTGCACCAACACGAACACCTTCAACAAGATCAGCAGCAATCATCCCACCACTAAAGGTAGCAATAGTCTGCTTACTAAAGAACTCTGCAAGAATCTGACTCATCGTCTCTTCGCTGCGCATCTCAATGCCCTTTGCAACATTCATTACAAGAGCATCCTCTTCAACATGCATATGAATCTGTTCAAGTGCCCCTCGCATAAACTGTGCAGGAACAGCAAGAATAACCACATCAGCACCAGCAAGTGCCTCTTCTTTATCAGTGGTAGGAACAACATGATCTGCAATCACATGGTCCGTATGAAACACGGGATGTTTTCTTTTATTCACTAAATGTTCAATCCATTCACTATTAATATCATACACGCTCATGGGAATGGTGTGTTGTTTATGAAGCACTAATGCAAGACTATGTCCAAATGCTCCAGCTCCAATAATTGCAATCTTTTTCATATCAATCACTCACAAAACTACATTTAAGTGTTTTACGCATAAAAGTAATATAAATCTACATTTTCCTAAAAATTATATAAGTTCTTTTTAAATCAACAATCCATTTTCTTACACTCATGGGATTAGAAGAACTCATCCATGAAGTAAAGCACATAGAAACATGTCCTATTTGTAAACTATCGCATAAAAATCCAGGCGAGTGTTCAGTAAGAACTCCAAAAAAAGGGCCAAATGAAGGAAAAGAACTAAAGACTACTCTGATCTACAAAACAGGAGACAACCCAAACGAAGATTGGATGGTATATCTACAACCCACAACACCTTCAGACCCAAAGCAAGGATTCAATCTTCAAGTAAGTCCAGTAGGACACCTTGAATCACAAGGGGAAGGATCTCCTTCAGTGAACTTCATTCTAAACAAAGGACTAGCATTACATCTTGCAGAATACATCACACGACGATTTCATCAAGTAGATGGAAATAATCCCGGAATCATTTTGTATGGAAAAAGTAACACACCTGAAAACACCCTCCCACACCTCCACTATAAAGTGACTCATTTTTCAGGAGATGTATCGCAGCCGTTCCCTACAGATTCGGGCTGGGAACAAAAGCAAACACATGGCTCTTCAATTGACGCATATGTAAAAGGTGATCCAGTAAAAAAACGACTCCTGACACAGCAAAGATATGACCTCATAAAAGATCGTCTATTGCAGCTAACACACGAATACATATCTATTCTACAACAAAGTAATAGTCGTTAAACTATCCCATTACACAATCTTTTTAAAGCACTTCTTGACCTAGCACTCATGGTCAATTTCGATAAAGAATTTGAGAAAGGTCCAAAAACCTACGATCAACACGTAGGAAAATGGTGGAACGATAGGGCAAAAGATAAAGCCCACAAAGAAGCCTATGAGAATATTGCCAAATTTGCAAAACGTCATGTGAAACACGCAAAAGTTATTGTTGATTTTGCCTGTGGCGGTGGAGAAATTCTTGCAGAAGTAGCAAAACAATTTCCTAAATCATCCATCATTGGAATTGATGGATCTGAAAAATTTCTAGAATCTGCAAAACGAAGAGTAGACTCTCCAAACGCTCACTTTGTACAATCATTCCTTCCTAACTTCTCACTACCAAAAGAAGAAGCAGACATGGTATTCTTCACCTTTCCAAACATTGTACCTGACCCAGACGAACAGCCATACTATGATGAGCACGGCTATGAAGACCCAAAAGATGATCGCGTAGCAGACTACTTATCGCATGCAAGAGAAGATGATCCTGATGATGAAACTGTCCAAGATGATCCAGAAGATCTCAAAGACACACTCCTATCAAACAAAGTCATCTCAAGAAATCTTAGGCAACTTGTAAAAAAAGGTGGCTATGTCATTCGTGTGGAATACGCAAACGCACCACGAGATGAACTCACTCCTCTTGTAGAAGCACGAACGGCATTTGAAGAAGGATCTCTTGAAGTCATCAAAAATAAAAAACCAGTACAACTCTTTGAAAAAGTAAAATCACAATTCTTTGAATCCGATGTCATTCTTGACGTCTATCACCAAACACAAGATGAAACAGATAAAGAAGGCGGGTATTTTATCACCTTACTAAAAGCAATATAGAAAAATAAAAACACCTAATTCTCTTTAGGTGGTTCTTTTGTGTCTTCATCCTTAAAGGATAAACAATCATGCACTTTATTGATCTTAAGAAAGTTAGTTACTCGTTCAGCACTATCTCGTGATGCTGCAATAACAAGGAGTTTATCTTCTTCCTTTACTCGACCATGCGTTTTTAATTGTTCAATAGAGAGTTTAATCATACTATCCGTATCCCCAATCTTATCAAGATGGTCAGTTCGAACACCATACGTAAGAGCAAGTCTTCTAAGCACTCTATCATTAAAGCAAGGTGCATAAATTGGTAAATGTCCTCTAAATGCAGCAAGGATTCGTGCAGTCTCACCACTGTGTGATGGAACAAGAACTGCTTTAACATCAATCTCTGCAGTCATACTAATTGCAGCCTTTGCAAAAAGAAGCTTTTGATTATCTTCTGCCTTTTGCTTCATAGCAAGATACTTGAATCGTGGTTTTTTTGCTTCAACATGCTTTGCAATAGTTGACATCGTTCGAACAGCTTCAACAGGGTATTCCCCATACGCAGTCTCGCCACTCAGCATAAGTGCATCAGTACCATCAAGAACAGCATTTGCAACATCACTTACCTCAGCACGTGTTGCACGTGGATTCTTAATCATACTATCAAGCATTTGCGTTGCAGTAATAACTGGTTTACCACGAAGAACACATTTGTTAATCATTTCTTTTTGAGCAAGAGGAACTTCCTCTGCAGGAATCTCAACACCAAGGTCACCTCGTGCAACCATAATACCATATGCCTCATCAAGAATTTCGTCAACATTATCAACACCTTCTCTATTCTCAATCTTAGCAATAACTTTGATCTCTTCTCTAAGTTCTGCAGGAAGTTCATCCTTTACTGCAAGAACATCAGCTTTGCTTCTTACAAAACTGTGAGCAATAAAGTCAATATCATTCTCAGCACAGAACTTAATGTAGAGTTTATCCTTTTCAGTAAGGCTAGGAAGTTTAATACTTACATTAGGTACATTAACACTCTTGTTAGATTTAATGGAGCCAGAGTTTCGTGTCTTACACACAAGTACATCTCCTTCATTTTTCTCAACAAAGAGTTCAAGTGAACCATCGTCAATAAGAATAATGCTTCCTTCAGGAACATCTTCTACAAAATTGTCATAATTTACATACACCAGATCTCTAGTGCTCGGTTCCTTACCACCCTTAATTCGAACTTCCTCATCACCTTGAACAGTGATTTCTTCTTCAAACTTAGTGGTTCTGATTTCAGGACCTTTAATATCAACCAGAATAGCAAGCTTCTCAGAAGCAGCTCTAATATTTTCAACTACCTTGATGGTATCTTCAGGCATCTGGTGAGCAGTATTAATTCGTACGACATCCATGCCGTTTTCTCTTAGTTTCTTAAGGAATTCGACATCGCAATTTCTATCTGAAATAGTTGCAACAATCTTAGTTTGCTTGTTTCTCATAGTATTGCTTTCACATCGATGAACCTTTATAAAGCTATCTCCTGAAAATAGACGTTAGAGAAGTATATGCTACTTACCCGCTCCTCTAAGAATATCCTCTACCAAAGCAAAATCTGCCTCAAATTCTGCTCGTTTTGCAGGACTATTGCCATGATACAAAAGCACTGCCGGATGCTGCATGGGAATAATCATCATCCCGTCCTTCTCATAGCTCTTCCCTCTAAGTGTCGTAATCCCTTCCTTGGTATCAAGCATATATTTAGTTGCAAAATTACCTAGCGTAATCACCACTTTTGGAGCAAGTAATGAAATTGTTTCATCCAAACGATCCCTACACTGTGCAAGTTCATTCTTATTAGGGTCTCTATTATTTGGAGGTCGACATAATACGGTATTCGTAATGAACACCTCATCTCGAGAAAGTCCAATAGCATCTAAGAACCCATTAAGCACCTGTCCAGAACGACCAACAAACGGAATGCCCTGCTCATCCTCATTCTTTCCAGGAGCTTCTCCAATTATGACCACCTTACACCTATCAGGATCCCCACTCCCAAACACCACCTGAGAACGACATTCCACTAGCGCAGGACACCGAGTACAAGAAGAGTACTGCTCCTTGAGCACATCAAGTTCTTTCATGTTATAAAATACCGTTTAAGATTTATAAGAATTGTGAATAATCCTATCTGTTCCCACAATATATGTCTCTACAAAAGGATCATGAAGCGGGTGGTTTTGATCAAGCATGTGTAAATTGCTTCGTTCTTCATTAAGTACAAGTCTACCTTCTTCAAATCTAATCTGTTCTCTAGGGGTAACATAGATCAAAACATGCCCTAGATCATTCATGACGTAACTCACAAAAGCCGCATCTCCTTTTTTGGAAAAACCATGGAAAAACGCACACATTTCATCATAAAATAATTCAGGATCTTCTTTTGATTCAACAATAAGTTCAACCAAATCAAATCGTTGCAATCTATCCAATTCTTCTTTAGAATGAATACCTGTGTGTTTTACTAGTCCAATAAATGACATAAAAAGAAAAGAATGAATGACGTGTTATAAAGATATGGTCTCTATTTCTTCACCACATAAAAGATCTCATTCTCAGTTACAAATACTTCAAAATCAAACCCTAACCGCTCAATCATCCGCTCAAACCATCCACGTTTAGGATAGCGCATGGGATTTCCAGAAAGAGTCACAGTAGGAAACGAAACCACAATCCATTTTGCATCAATAGAAGAAATAATTTTCTCACTAATTTTATGATGTCCTACTTGCTCAACACTATCAAGAAATGCAAACAGAAAATACATGTCTGCTTTAGGAAAAGAGTCCATAGAAAGCACATCTCTACAAACAACCTCTCCCTTCACGCCCTTATCAGAAAAATATTTCTTCACTTCATCAATTTGTTTGCAATTAATATCAATCGCATCATACACTACATCAAAACCAATCTCATCATACTGCAGTGGATTAAGACCACACCCTAAATCAACAATGTGCTTCACCTTTCCCGTATGAGAAAAAATCCTCTCATACACAGAGTAATCACGAATACGCGTAGAATGATGTCCTTCTTTTTTAGATGCTTTTGCAAACACACCAACACCCTGATACAAAGACTTTTTCACGTCTTTAACAATCCCATCTAAAACTTTTTTCTTATCAAGTTCTTCAATGAGTTTAGAATGATTAGTCAGATACTTTTTGAGTTCTTTAGCAACAAGTTCCTCTCCAATTTCAGCATACTTTCCTGTTCGAATAAGACCTACAAGCTCTCCAAAACGTTCATCAGAAATAGTGTGCTTGTATATTTTCATTTTTTCTTTATAACAATCATCACGTGATCTTTCTCAAAAGGTTCAAGTGATCTAAAATCAACAATCGTAAATTCTTTCTCAATCTGTTCTCGAATTTCTTTAAACACTTGTTTTGGTCGTTTCTTAATATCAACCGATCGTGCCTTAACAGAAAGCATACCAAATCCACCTTTCTTCAAATAGGTATGTACATTCTTAATGAAGATGTCTGCTTGATTTCGCTGTGCAACATCTTGGAATACCACATCAACTTCTTTTGGAACCTTTCCTGCAAAGTCTTCAATCTTTCCTGCATCAGCAAAAATAGGAGCAAGATTTACTCTATCAGCACACAAGAATACAAAATCCATCATAGGTCTATATGCAAAATCAAGACCAAAGACCATTCCATCCTTGCCAATAATATCGCTCACATGAGATGCAGTAGTACCATTAGAAACGCCAAGGTATAACACGCTGCTTCCTTCACGAATGAAAATATCATTAATTCCCTGTTTGATGTATGCACCAATCTTAGAACGCCTTGGATTCCACTCTCGATACTCAATACCACCACGATGTACAAGATCTTCATCATACACACGCTTACCAGGAGTCATGTTTTGTGTAAAGATCTTTCCTTTCTCTTCAAACACTCCAAATATCTTAAGCGGTTTCATCGAAGTGACTCCTTGAGTTTATCTCCAACAAACTCTCCTTTGAAATAATCAACCTTTACTGCAAGCGCAAGTTTATCAGCAAGCGATCGAGCATGCTTTGCTTTATCCTCAGCTTCTGCAACATACGGATGTGAGAGCAATAACCCATACTTAGGGGGTTTTGCACCTGATCGTAAATGTCTAAATAATGCTTTTTCAGCACCCAGTGTTTGAATAGTGCTCCCTGGCATTTCCATAAGATTCTTACTACTTCCAGCAATACGAAGAAGTTTGCCAGCAAGTAGTCCACCAATCAATGAACACATGTTGGGAAACTCTCTCTCCATAATGCCTTCAAGTTTGCCCACTTGTTCATCTCGAACGACATACAGATGCTCAAGTTCTGATCGAAGTACTCTAAGAGAAGCAAGATCTTCATCAGAAAATACTTGTCCCATGCTTTTTTCATCACGTTCAAATGATGCAGATTCCTTAACAAACGTTCTATGGTCAGCGTGCTTTCGTGAAAGTTCAGGAGAATAGAGTTCAAACCAATCTCTATATCGTTTTACCAATTTATTCAAAATACCATCAAGATCTTCAATGTGTGCAACAAGTTGGATTGCAAACTGATCTATACCAATACTTGCAGAAATATCCTTCTTTGCTGCTACAATGTCTTTTTCTCGAAGATCTTGAAAATTCATACGTAAAGTACATCCGTGAGATTTATAAAACTTCCTCAAGAATTCACGCCGTAGCACGCTTCTTTTTAGCAATAGGTCGTGCAAAGAATTTACTCATTTCCATCACAATAAAGCCAAGGGAACTCATTGCAAGAATACCAAGCCAATCCATCACACTAAGGCCAACAGTTTCAAACACCACTTGCAGTACAGGAACATACAATACAGCAAACTGCAGTGCAATGCTACTTACCACACTCAAGAATAACCACTTATTATTAAACAAGTTCAAGTGCTTAAATGGCTGTAATGATCGACTGCCAAGTACCGCAAACATCTCAAACATCACAAGTGTAGTAAATGCAACTGTTCGTGCATAATTAAGACCTTCATCCATGTACATGTAGAACATAAATAGTGTTCCAGCACCCATAATAAGACCAAACAATGCAATAGTCAAAAACATATCTCTTTGCAAAGGTTTTTCTCTAGGGTCTCGTGGTGGCCGTTGCATAATATCATCATCAGCTTGCTCTGTAGTAAGACCAAGTGCAGGAAGACCATCAGTAAGTAAATTCATCAGTAGTATCTGCAAAGGAATCATAGGGAGTGGAAACTTAAGTAAAATCGCCATGAACACAGAAACAATCTCTCCTGCATTACAAGAAAGTAAGTAGCGTGTTGATTTGAGAATTTTATCATAAATATTACGTCCTTCATGAATCCCATTAACAATAGTCGTAAAGTTATCATCAACCAGAATACCCTTTGCAACTTCTTTTGCAACATCAGTTCCAGTAATACCCATACTAATTCCAATGTCTGCTTTCTTAATAGCAGGAGCATCATTCACACCATCACCCGTCATAGCAACAATGTGTCCCTTTTTCTTGAGTGCCTCAACAACACGAAGCTTTTGAATAGGAAGTGCCCGCGCAATAATACGAATCTTCTCAATCTTTCGAGCAAGTTCTCTATCGCTCATTTTTTCCACATCAGCACCGGTAATTACCAAATCACCTTTTTGCATAAGACCAATTTTCTCCGCAATAGCTTGCGTAGTAAGTGCGTGATCGCCCGTAATAATCATCACACGAATACCTGCAGTAGTACACTTCTCAACTGCTTCCTTAACGCCCTCTTTTGGTGGATCAATCATTCCTGCAAGTCCAACAAAGATAAGATCCTTCTCAACGGTCTTAACAATATGTTCTTCTTTAGCACCAACCGGTCGATACGCAAGACCAAGAACACGAAGTGCCTTAGTAGCATACGCTTTATTCTTTGCAAGAATTTTTTTCTTATCAGAAGCAGTAATCTTCCTCACTTTTCCATTAATCTCAATTTTAGTACATTCCTTAAGAATTAAATCAGGAGCACCCTTTACAAATGCAAGTTTTTGCTTTTTCTCCTTTACAATAACCGTCATTCGTTTACGATCAGAATCAAACGGAAGCTCTTCAACTATCTTATATCTGCGTTCAAGTGCTGCATCTTTAACCCCTGCCTTTCGTGCAAGCACCAGTAAACTCCCTTCAGTGGGATCTCCAAGAATTTTCCACCTTCCTTTTTCTTTCTCAAGCGAGGCATTATTACACAGCTTTCCAATATGCAAGAAACGTTCCATTGATGAACTAGCATATTTCTTTCCATCAACACTACACTCACCCTTGATATCATATCCCGTCCCAGAAACATCAACATCCACGCCATTCGTGTACACATGAGTAATAGTCATCTCATTCTTTGTGAGTGTCCCTGTTTTATCACTACAAATAACCGTAGCACTTCCAAGGCTTTCGGTTGCAGGAAGACTCTTAATGATCATATTTTTCTTCGCAAGTGTTTTAGCACCCATGGATAGACCAATCGTCACAATCGCTGGAAGCGAACTTGGAACAGCAGCAACAGCAAGACTCAGTGAAAAGATTATGAGTTCATTAACACTACCACCACGCATAACGCCTGCAACAAATACAATGGCAATGAGTGCCATAACCACATAGCCTATCTGTTTGGACATCTTTTCAAACTTCACTTGCAAAGGAGTTCTAGCTTCCTTAGTGGTTTGCAGTGATGTTGCAATCTTTCCCAGTTCAGTTTCCATCCCTGTTCTCACAATAAGTGCGACACCCTTACCATAGGTTACATTGCTTCCCATAAACACCATATTGAGTTGATCAGAAATACCAACACCTTCTTTGAGTGCATCAATAAACTTCTTAGGTGGAACACTCTCTCCAGTAAGTGATGCCTCATTTACTTGAAGCGTATGTGCTTCAATAAGCCGAGCATCAGCAGGAACAATATCTCCTTCCTCTAAAATAATAATATCTCCTGGAACCAGTTCACTTGCAGGAACACGTGTATGCCGTCCATTTCGAACAACTCGCGCAGTTGGAGCGGCAATATTCTTCAATGCTTCAATCGCCTTTTCTGCTCTATATTCTTGTATAAATCCAAGACCTGCAGAAAGCAGTACAATAGCAAACATCGCAGCCGCATCAATATACTCATGTAAGAATAAACTCAGTAGCGTAGCACCAAGCAGTAAGATGATAAGAAAATCCTTAAATTGCCGAAAAAAAATAGTAAACGCAGAAGGTCCACCCTCTGTTTCTAGCTGATTGTGCCCATACGTCTCAAGCCGCTTCTTTGCTTCTGTTTGCATAAGACCCGTTCGCTTAGATTTTAGTTCTTTAAGAGCAGCATCACCAGATAGCGCATAGTATTCAGCCATGCACATTTCCTGTGAAATATCCTTATAAATGTTTGGTTGGGAAATATTAATATAGGTGGAAAAGAAAAAAGACCCATGCAACAAAAACAATCACTAGAAGCATTTTCAAAAAAGCAACAACACATATACCACAAAAAAGCACTTCTAGAAGGCGTTATTGCAATTATACCCGGAGTAATCTTTATTGCAGTTGCACTTATGTCTGCAGGAGCACCTGCAGAATCATTCTCACCATCACGATTTCAAGTAGTAATGAAACTCTTTCCATTCATTCTTGTAGCATACTTTCTCTTCTTAGGATATGTCGTTTACGACATCAACGAAAAACTCACAAGAAAGTAACTATTTATTGCACGCCAAGCAATACAACACTACATAAAATAAGCAACACACCAAGCATTCTCTGCCATCTTACTTCTTCTTTTAACTTATAATACGAAAGCAGAACTACCCACACATACGTCAGAGCAATAAATGGATACAATACACTAAGTTCTCCCCCAAATAATGCAAGTACCATTAACAACACACCAAGACCATAAAGCCCAACACCAAGTAGAAACTTCCACTTAAATAACAACCCAATACTAATTCTCTCGGAAGACACTTCTTTGAGATACACAGGACCAAGTGCGCTCACAAGAGAAGAAAGTACAACTAAAGCAAAGCTCCACCACGCAGTCATTGTTTACCTCCAAGTAAACTCACCCCAACAACAATACCAAGAACACTAACGCCCTTCACAAGAGTCAACTGCTCACCAAGAACAAAAAAAGCAAGCAATAATACCCACACATACGTCAGTCCCAAACTAGGATACAGCGATGACAACTCATACTCTTTCATAGCAAGAAACAGCAGTACAGAGCCAACACCATAACACACAACGCCAAGAATATAATACCACACACTTCCATCAACACCAAGCTTAAAGAATACTTGAGCACATGCAACAAGAAGTGTAACAAGAAGGATTACCTTCATTTTCTAAGAAGAATCTCAACCACTGCAGCATATGCTGGTCGTGTTATGAACACCCCAATAGATACACCATAAATGGTAGTAAGTGCAAACCCTTTCAAGATTCCAGCACCTGCAAACCAGAGTGGAACCATAGCAACAAAGGTAGTAAAGAATGCAGCCATGATAATAAAGAACGCATCTTTAATCTTAAGCTTAGAATTCTTCTCTTCTTTAGAAAGCAACTCATCTGCAATAACGATTTGGTGGTCTACCGATGTACCCACTACAATAATAATACCTGCAATTGCTGCAAGATCAATATTCGTTCCAAAGAGTGCAGCAACACCAAGCAATAATACTACTTCACACAGTGAGGCAACTACTGCAGGAACAGCAACCTTCCATGTACGATATCGAATAAAAATGAGTGCTCCAACAGCAACCAGTGCAATAAGACCAGTCATGAGTGCATTACGAAGGAATTCTCTTCCAAGCACAGGACTTAAACTATCAATTTTAACCACATCAAGTTTTACCGGCAAACTACCAGTTTCCAAAATAGCTTGTAATTGATGCATTTCCTCAAGTGCATTAAGCACCGCTTGTTCTCGTGAAACACCAACGCCAGCACCACTAATTTGAATGGTGGTTTCAGCACGTCCACGAAGACTTGCACCAATTTGCAATGAGTTCATCAGTTGGCCATCAAGATATAAATCAAGAGGCTGTGAAAGGTAAGATCCACCAGACTGTCCAGGAACAAGAGTAAGTTCTCTGGTAATATCTGCATGTGTTTGTGCAGCCTCAGGTGTTAATTGAATAGTAAAGAAGAACGTACATTGTGTTCCATCACTAAATGCTTGACATCCTTGATAAGGATCAATACCACTACAGTCAGCACTTCTACATACGTAGGTGATATCTTCTCCCCCACGGAAGACAACACTTTCATTAATTTTTGCTTCAAACTTGCCCTGACTTGCAATAATAGATTCAACTTCTTCTTTTTGCATACCAGCAATTTCTACAAGGATGAAGTCATTACCGGACAAATCCCCGGATACTCGAATAACAACATCATTTAACCCAAACGCATTAAGCCGCTGTTCAAGACCATCTTTAACTCTATCAAGAGTTTCTTGATCAACTTGCTCTTCAGGTTGTAGTAATACACGAACACCACCCTCAAGATCAAGGCCTCTTCTAATGTTTGATGTTGCAGCATCAGAAACACTAAGACCAAGATCTTTTACACCAATAACAGTGCTAATGGTTTCGTTTACAGTAATAAGTGACGTAACATTTCGTGTTACGATAGTACCATTAATTTCTTCTTCAATGGTTTCAGTTACTTCCTCAGTAACCGTATCACCAGTTTGATTGATATGTACAAGTGGTTGTACAGTCATAAAGTAACTACTTTGATCAGTAACCATAGAAACCGTTTCATTTACTTCAAGATTTGCCGTTGCATCAAAATAGTCTGAAACAGTCTTTACACGAACACCATTAATAGATCGAATAACTTCATAATCAAGTGGTCGTGAATTCTTTGCAGGACTATTTACACCTGCATCAGCAGCAGAACTCTCAGGCGTAACGCCTCGAATAGCAACACCTTCTTGACTACTAGGATTAATAGAAACAATCGCAAGTACAAGAAAGATAAGTAAAATCCACACACGTGCGTTCTTAAGAAGGCGCTTCATTGTGCATCCCTCCGTTCAAGATACCACTTGAGAATACCCACGTTTTGAATATAAGTCATAACAAGGTCCACAAATAAACCAATAACCAAAATAGTCATAATTTGTTTAATCACAGGACTTTGTGTAAAAATAAGCGCAATACTTACCGCAACAATAGTGGTGAAGGTCATCATAAGACCGGTTTTCATAGCTCGATACACACGATCATGTACAGTGCCTTCCTTGACCTTAAGCACTTTCATAGTAAGTAAAATATCAGAGTCAACAGAATACCCAATCAGCATAAGGAATGCTGCAATCCCAGCACTGCTGAGTTTAATACCAATAGCATCTCCAATGGCAATAGTAATAATAATGTCAGATACAGCAGCAAGAATTACTGCAATACTTGGAACAAAGGTCTTAAAGTATAAGAACACTACAATTCCCATACAAATAAATGCAATAATCATTGCAGTAACGGTTTCTTGAAAAAAGCTCTCTCCAAGACTAGAACCGATGGTTTCAACTGTAAGATCATTACTGCCTAGCTCAAATGTAGAGCGAAGTTCATCTTCAATTGCATTAACCACATCAGCATCAGTGCTATCTACTTCAATAACAACACCAATGGCCTCACCAGCACCAGAAAGTGTTCGAAGTTGCATATCACCGCCATAAGAAAGTACACCTTCAACATCAGCCGCAGTAAGACCTGCCTTGCTAATACTAAAACTCGTACCACCCTCAAGGCTAATACCTTTGTTTACAAAATCTCCCGTCTCTGCATAATTAGCACCCATGATAATCAGTGCAATAAGAAGCATACCAAACGGAATAATGAGAAGAAGTTTGTACTTTTCTTCATAGATTTTACGTAAACTCATAGGCACAAGAACAGTGGATCGTTAATAAATGTTATGCCGAAGAGTGATATAAAAATAATCTCAAATAAGTCCTGAAAGATTGATAATATTACGATACAGCCCATTATTTGCAAGCACATATTGCTCAACAAACATGCCAACTGCAAGTACCCCCACAGCAGCAACCAATATTATCATACTACGAAGAATGAGTTTCTGAAATCGCGTGGCTTTAGAAGACAAAATAAAATCAGACGTAATCCCACCAGATATTGCTGCCAAGATATACGAAGCTGCCTCAATAAGTGTATGTGGCAGTACAATCAGTAAAATAATACCAAACAACACAGCAGGATTAAGTGAACCAGTAACTGCAGCAGTACTTGCAAGATTACCAAAAATAGTTCCCCAAACTGACGCATTCCACACTAAAAGAAAGATAGCACCATCGCCTAGAAGCAGAGCAGTAACAAATGCAAGCAATAATACCTGTAAATTATGACTAAACAAATTCAAGAATAAATCAGGACTAAATACCGCTGCCTTACCAACACTTCCATATAGTACACTAATCTGACTTTCAAATAATGCATTCGTTGCAAGACTTGGCAAAAATAAACTAAAGAAACTATACCCTAAAAGAACACCAAGGAAAATAAACAAGTAGAGTGAAAGTACACGTCTGTGCATCCCAAACAAGAAGAAATCCTCCGCTCGCGTTTCTCTTTCCAGATTACCCTTTTCCTGATCAATCAGTGCCTTGATAGTGGGATACAATAATAGTGATGTAAATGCCACCGTAACAATCGCAGGGTCTTGCTTGAAAAACAATGCCGTAAGACCAATGCCCACAATAGAAAACAAGAACCCAAGCAGTATTCCCATAGCAGGCCTATTGAGCACATAGTCATGTGGATAAATTCTTGCAAGCATACCATTTTATTGCCCCATAGGTTTATATACTTTGCGTCGATCCCTAGTGAATGTTTGAACTTGTAAAAACCGACGGTAAAGCCCGCAGTGGAATCATTCACACAAAATCTGGGCCTATTGAAACACCCTTCTTCATGCCTGTTGCAACAAAGATGCAAGTAAAGTGTTTACCATCAACCTATCTTAAAGAAATGCAAAACACTGCAGTAATCTCAAACGCGTTCATTCTCTATCTCAAACCCGGTGATGAATTTGTAAAAAGCATGGGTGGAATCAAGAAATACATGAACTACCATGGAATTAATGTAACCGACTCAGGCGGATTTCAAATGTATCGAGAAGCATTCTTGAAAAAAACAACTGATGAAGGTGTACTCTTCCAAAGCCCATTTGATGGAAGAAAACATTTCGTAACCCCCGAAAAAGATATGCTCATTCAACTTAATCTTGATTCAGATATTGCAATGGCACTTGATGTCATGCCAAACTTTCATGGCGTAGAAAGACCTGAAATAGAAGAAGCAGTGCGAAAAACAACCATCTGGGCAAAAGCATGCAAACAAGAACACGACAGACTCCAAGCACATCTACCAAAAGAAAAAAGGCAACTCCTCTTTGGCATAACGCAAGGCGGTATTCATCCAGACCTAAGAGAAAAAAGCGTAACTGAACTAGCAAAGCTAGATTTTGATGGCTACTCTGTTGGTGGACTAGGCATGGGAGAGCCACCAGAAGAGCAAGCAAAAATGGTAGAAATTCAACGATCAGTCATTCCTGAAAACAAACCACTTTATCTCATGGGTATTGGAAACCCAAGAGAACTGCTTGATGCAATAGCACAAGGAGCAGACATGTTTGATTCACGATTTCCAACACAAAACGCGCGAAGAGGAACACTTTTTACCTCAAAAGGAAAACTCAGATTAATGAGAAAAGAACATGAAGATGACAACAAACCAATCGATGAAAACTGCTCCTGCCCAACATGTAAAAATTACACACGATCATATGTGCGCTTCCTTTTATCACAAAAAGAAGCAACTGGATACACGCTCGCATCAGTGCATCAACTGCACTATCTCACGCACTTAATGAAACAAGCACGAGAAGCAATCAAAGCAGGAACATTTCAGCAACTACGACAACAAGTAATTACTGCATATGAACATGCAGATCAACAATAGATTTATATACTTCTTCCTCTATTTCTAAAAAATGGAATTACAGTTTTTTGGTGCCGCAGGCTTTGTTACCGGAAGTTGTCACATGCTTCGTGTTGCAGGTAAAACTATTCTCGTAGATTGTGGTATGTTTCAAGGAAAAGAATCCAAAAAAAACTATGACGAATTTAGATTCAATCCAAAAGACATTGACGCAGTACTCTTAACACACGCACACCTAGATCATTGTGGTCTGCTTCCAAAACTCGTAAAAGAAGGATTTAGAGGACCAATTTATGCAACAGCTGCAACATGCGATCTCTCAAAAGTCGTCATGGAAGATTCAGGACATATTCATGAATTTGAAAATAAGTGGGATAACAGAAGACTCAAACGTGAGGGAAAACCACTTCGAAAACCACTCTACACAGCAAAAGATGCAACAAAAACATTCAAATTCCTAACACCTATTCACTACAATCAAACCATCAAAGTATTTCCTGGAATCACTGCCGTTTACAGAGACGCAGGTCACATTCTGGGAAGCGCTGCAGTAGAAGTATTTGCAGATGGTAAAAAAATTGTCTTCTCAGGAGACATTGGACAATGGAATGCACCCATCATCGACGATCCTAAATTAATTAGAGAAGCAGATTATGTCGTTGTAGAATCAACCTATGGTGATAGAGTACACGAAAACAAATCTGAAAAAACAAAACTCCTTGCACAACACATTCGAAGAATCTACAAAGAAGGTGGAAAACTCTTAATTCCATCATTTGCAATTGAGCGAACACAAGAATTAATCTATCACTTAAACGAACTTGTAGAAGCAGGTAAAATACCACACATCCCTGTATTTGTTGACTCGCCTATGGCAAATAGAGCAACACAAGTCTTCATGAAACACACAGAAAACTATGATGAAGAAGCACGAAACATGCTTGCTCATGGGGACGAACCATTCAAGTTTCACAATCTTACCTATATCAAATCATCAAATGAATCAAAAGCACTCAATGGTTTTCCAGGACCATGCGTGATTATCGCATCATCAGGAATGTGTACGGGTGGAAGAATAAAACACCATCTCAAACATCATTTACCACATCCAGACACCACAGTGCTCTTTATTGGCTATCAAGCATACGGAACTCTTGGACGAAAAATAAAAGATGGTGCAAAACGTGTACGTATCTATGGAGATAATATTCCTGTAAGAGGATCAATTTTCTCAGTTGGTGGATTCTCAGGTCACGCAGATCAACCACAACTACTCAAATGGCTCAACGGCTTTGTACAAAAACCACAGAACATCTTCATCGTCCATGGAGAACCACAAGGCGCACAAGGCCTTAAGAAAGCATACGGCAAAGGCCACATTGCAAAACTGTATGAGACAGTGCGGTTGTAGTTCTAAAACAAACTCTTAACCCAAAAGCCAAGTCCAAACAGCAATAAGAATCCAAAGAATGCTGAACTTCTAAGAAGCCACTTCATTGCCTTTTCTTTATTCCCATTAAACACAGAAAGTAAATACGTTCGAAGCATTTGACCACCATCAAATGGACCAATAGGTAAACAATTAGCAAGGCCAATTGCAAGACTAAACTTACCAATGATGACAAGAAGACCTGCAAGCCATCCAAAGATATCAAAGAACCCTTGATTCACGCCATCTTTCTTCACCATATTGGTTCCAATATTAGTAATGCCAAGAAATGCACGTCCACCCTCAGGTGATTCTGCTGCAACAATACTATACTCATTAATGCCATCTCCAAGAACCACTTCATCGCCTGGTTCTAACATAGAGAGTTCATTTAGTAATGACTGCGCATCAACAACAGCAACATCATTCACTTCTCGAATAACCATCCCATCAGGAAGTGCCCATGCAGGATACTCCTCACCAAGTTTGGTAAATGCAACACCGTCCGCTTCAGTAATATTTCCAGTAACAGGAAGCAATACCACAAGCCACAGTAAAAAGATTACAATGGCCGTTAAGAAGTTTGAAAATACACCTGCTGCAAAAATACTATGTTTTACATGATCCGGCTGCTTTGCAAGCATCTTCTCATCTGGTTCAACAAATGCAACAGGAACAATAGGAACTAAAATAGCAAAGAATCCAAGACCTGAACTCTTAATTTTCACCCCGTGTGCTTTTGCAACAACACCATGTGAAAATTCGTGAATAAGCACAATCACAAAGATCGCAATAATCCAATACCAAAAGGAAATGTATCCAAGACCAGGAACAGTCATATTAGGCAAGATTGGTTGAACAGATGCAGGACTTGAAGGAACAAGAAGGTTCACCACAATACCCCAAATAAGTGCAATGCACATTAAGATCATACCAAATACGCCAGTAAAGATACCACACCAACCAAGTAGCTGCACCGTAGCACGATACTTTGTGCCGATGTGCTTCATAAAACGAATACCAAAACCAGTTCGAAACAAACCAGCGTACAGAATAGGAAAGAGCATCTTTTGAAGCTCCATTTTATTTCTGTGTTTAAGGACTAGTGCAATAAGCACACCAACAAACACATACAGTGAAATCCACTGAAAGTTCAAAAATTCACTCATCATTCAATTCTAGAAAATAGCTTAATAAATGTTTGGTTTAGAAAATAAGGTGAAAAAGAAAAAATCTACTTCTTTCTAGGAGTTCGCATGCTCTTTTGACCACATGATCGGCACTTAATCTTTTTTGCAATGATCTTTAGAGGATCAGCACGAATAGTACTCTTGCAGTTTTTACATACAAACTTGTTTTTGGTAAATCTTGTAATTGCTTCTTGAATCTTTGCCATAGTTAATCACTCTTTACTTGTTTAATTACTCTGTCGTTTAAAATTTCCCAGTAAATAACAGTTACACCATCAACAATTTCATCTTTTAATTCTTCAGGAATATCAAGATCAAAGGTTTCAAATGTTTCACTATCCATTACATTTACTTTATTGTCGTGAATACTGAGTACTTGAGCGTTCTTTTTCTCAACAATAGGAACATCAACGTGATCGTGACCAGGAGCTACCATAACTCGTTTCTTTTCATCAAGTAACCCAACGCCAGTAAGACGAACTTTTGCGTGCCCGTGTTTTCCAGGTCGTGATACTTGCGTGTCAACAACCTTACATGCTACGCCATCGATTACTATATAATTACCTTTGTTAAGAGTTCCAATTGAAACTGGTTTTGTGTCTGCCATGATACAACGAGGCTAAGAATTATTTATAAAGGTTTCCCTGTATTTACCACCAGGAAAAGCGCTTTCTACGCGGTTTTGCCGTCGTAGACCGCCGTGCACTACGCACAATGTGTTCAATTTTTTTCTCCATAAGTGGTTGATTGGCAAACTGTTTCTCAAGTGCTCTAAACCGACTCGTGTGATGATGTGAGCGTCCATTCTTATGTTCAAACTTTTCTTGCTTGTGTAAAAGCTCATGATACAAAATATAATCAAGCACATCAAGGTGCTCAGTAAACAACGTACTTATCGTAACCGAATCATCATGATAATTATACAATCCAAGCTGTCTATAGGATGCAGTCCCCCACTTCAAATTGGGTTTTTCCATCTGTCCATCAAAGTACGCAGCATTCACGCGATCAAAACTCTCGTCTAAAATGGGATCAGAGTGCACTTTAGGTGTATACTTAGCAAGATTCTTAATAAAATTCGTATACAGCTCAATCTGCAGTGTTGTCTGTTTCTTCCCACCAAACATCTTAAGGAGCAAATGCTGAATAAGCCCCTTCTTAATCTCCTCCCCAATATCTTCCCAATCTTTACTTAATCGAAACTCAAGCACCTCTCCTTTCAAGCGAACATTTGCATTATACGCAGAAAACTGACCAGAATACTTGATTATCGGTTCATACTTCCACTCCCTTCTTGGATAGAGCTGCTTAAACGATTCTTCAATCATAAGAACACAATACGTGATGTATTTTTAACGTTTTCACAAGTAAGAAAAGATAAAGAAATTCTAAGCAATAGTAACTGTTTGACCAAGACTTTGTCCAGGCATACCAGTTTCAAAAATAGCTCGTACGCATCCGCTGTTACCGTGAGCAGAAGCAATCTTCCCAACAAGTTCTTTACCTGCAGGACTCTTCCAAGTCACTTTTTTACCAACAAGCTTTTCAGCGTCTTCTCGAGTAGCAACACCTTCAACCTTGATAATCATGTGATTATGGTACTGTGTGTGTACACTTCCTCTAAAATTAGTAATTTGACCGTTCATGTATCACAGAATCGCAAGTCCATTTAAAAAGCTTTTGCCACTAGCTTTATATGTGAGATCTGCACCAATCATGTATACATGGTTACACTATCAAACGTAAGAGAAGAACTTGAAAATTGCAAGCGTCCTCTCTTCCTTTTCGACGATGATGCAGACGGTCTTGCCTCATTTCTACTACTCTACAAACACGTAAATGAAGGAAAAGGTATGCCTGTAAAACACGCAGGTGGCGTTGATGGCACATTTCTTCGAAAGGTAAAAGAATACGAACCAGACAAAGTATTCATTCTAGATGTGCCAAACGTATCTCAAGAATTTCTTGACGAAGTAAAAACACCAGTAATTTGGATAGATCATCATCCACCACAAAAAAGAAACAATGTACTCTACTACAATCCACTTCTAGAAAATCCTGATGTACACAAACCAACATCCTGGGTGTGCTATGAAATTACAAAAAATAATCTCTGGATTGCCATGACAGGAATCATTGGTGATTGGACATTCCCTGAAAAACTTGCAAAACAATTTAGGCAAGAATACGCAGAACTACTCCCTGAAGAAGTTTCATCACCAGACCAAGCACTCTTCACCACGCAGATTGGACTACTTGCAAAAATATTCAATTTCGTCCTTAAAGGAAAACAATCCTCTTTCAAAAAATGCATTGCAATTCTTACAAGAATTCAAGATCCATATGAAATCCTAAACAGAACATCACCACAAGGAACATTCATTTACAAACGATTTGAAGAAATGAATAAAACCTACATGGGACTGTGGGAAGCTGCAAAGAAAAATGCAGATGAAAAAATGATCGTCTTCTCCTACAGAGGTGAACTTTCATTTACCAGTGAACTGAGTAACGAATTACTCTTTAGAAATCCAGGCAAGATTATCATTGTAGCAAGAGAAAAATCTGGCTTCATGAGAACATCTCTAAGATCAGGTCAAGGCGTGAGTGTACGAGATGCACTCCAAAAAGTAATGCCGCTCTTTAACGCACGAGGTGGAGGGCACGAGAACGCATGTGGTACCTCCATTCAAGTAGATGTGTGGAAAAACTTCATCTCCGAGATGAAAAGAGAGTTAAATTTATAAAATCTCATTCGTGCCTATAATGCACGCACCGATAGTCTAATGGTTATGATTCCGGCCTTCCATAACAGAAACGAGTTTCTGGACTCATCTGTTGATGAGAGCCGGTGGTCCGGGTTCGAATCCCGGTCGGTGCATTCTTCTCAAGAACTCTTTTTTTCAAATACTGGGATTCACCCGAGAATCTTTGATTGTCGCATGCGAATCCCGGCCGGCGCATTTATTCTTTCAGAAAATAATTAGAAAATAAAAAAATAAAGACCTTATTCTAGATCTTGCTCTGCATATAGGAATCGATACCATGGAGCTCGCTCACTGATCTGTCCTTCTGCATTGATGTTAAATCGCTGTGTTGCCTTTCCATTGATAAACCCAAGATACTTAACAGGTTCTTTGCCCTTTACTTCAAGTTCTCCTGATTCTTCATCAACTTCTACTTCAACATCTTCCATACGTTCAAGTCGTGCTTGGTAGTTTGCTTCAAACCTCTCTAAGTTAGCTTGCAGACGCATACGTGCCTGTTCATTACTGACCTTATCAAGCGCCATAC
Organism: uncultured Methanosarcinales archaeon; assembly: GCA_964544335.1. GTDB lineage: Archaea > Nanobdellota > Nanobdellia > Woesearchaeales > JABIAG01 > CAZJAJ01. The sequence continues at coordinate 63,732 of CAZJAJ010000002.1, forward strand.
CAAGTCCAGCAGGACTATCGGTTCCCATGTCATCTCTGTCAACTTGACCAGTAGTAACTTCAACAGGAACTTCACGTGGTTGTTTAACCACCTCATCATCCATCATCTTTTCAGATGCATTTGCCATATTTTCATCATGTGCACTCGCAAACGCAAGAGAACTGACTAAAACCAGCATACACAATCCAAGAATTATTTGTTTCATACATATCACCTCAAGAGAAAAATGGAATGCTATTATATAAACCTATAGAAAATAAACAATAAATAAAAAAAATAAAAACGATCTCTATTCGAAATCGTCATCAGATGATGAATCATCTTGTTCTTCTTCTTCAGAATAATCATTACCTGAAGCATCTTCTTCAGAACTAGAAGAACTCTCGCCATCAAGTGAAACATTAATAGCCTTAGGGCCTCTTTCACCTTCATCAGTATCAAAAGTTACTGCATCGTCTTCACGAATTCTAACGCCTTCATTAAGACCGCTTTGGTGTACGAAATAATCAGTTCCATCTTCTGCTGTGATAAAACCAAATCGCTTACTTATGTTGTAAAATTTTACTTTACCTTTCATTTTTTTATTACTCCAATGTGTTGTTCATCATCCTCTCGCAATCAGTTACTTGTTTGACTGTTCACCAAGGAATGTATGAGTGTGATTACTGTCTTGAGGATCTTCTTGGACCTCTACTTCTTTGTCCCTGACCGCCAGATCTTCCTCGTGGACCACCTGATCTATTTCCTTGACCTGAAGATCGACCTCTTGAACCATTTCCACCAAATCGTCCTCTAGAGCCTTGTCCACCTTCAGATTGGCCTCGTGATCTACTTCCGCCAGACCGACCTCTTGGCCCATCTCTTCGACCGCCATGGCCACCAGATCTACCACGTGGACCGCCACCTCGTCCGCCTCGCATAGGACCTCTACCGCCAGACTGACCTGAGACCATTTGTACACGTTCTACGTGTGGCTTTTCTTTTTTCTCAATTTTAAACTCGTCAAATTCATGAAGAATTCTACCGAAGTTATCATAATCATAATCGCAAAGTAAGTTTACTACTTTACCTTCCTCGCCCGCTCGTGCAGTACGTCCAATTCGGTGAACATATTCTTTTGGATCGTTTGGAATATCGTAGTTGTATACATGTGACACATTATCAATGTGAAGACCACGTGCTGCAACATCAGTACATACCAGAACGCCCATTTGACCTTTGTTAAATTGTTCAATACTCTTATTACGTTTATTCTGTGTGTGACCACCGTGAATAGCAATAGCACGAATATTATTTGCCTTAAGACTTGATGTAATCATGTCTGTTGCACGTCGTGTGTTACAAAACACCATTACAAGACCACGTTCTTCTTCCTTAAGGAAATGAACCAGTAGTGAAAGTTTAAGATTTCGTGGAAGATCATAGAACACTTGTGTTAATTTACTTGGGTCTACCATAGCTTCTGCAGAAACCTTAACATACTCTCTCATGTAGGTATTTGCAAGATCTTCAATTCGTGGTGAAATCGTTGCTGAAAAAAATAATGTTTGTCGCTCTTCAGGAAGATACTGCATAATCTGTTCAACATCTTCAATGAATCCCATATCAAGCATTCGATCAGCCTCGTCAAGAACAAGTAACTGAACAGCTCGCGTATCAATAGTTCCTCGATCAAGGTGATCAAGAAGTCTACCTGGAGTTGCAACCACAACATCTGCTTTCTTTAGTTGTGAAATTTGTGGATTGATGGATACACCACCATAAATAGGAATTACTTTGAGTGTTTTCTCACTTGAAATCTCTTTTAGAGCATCTTTTACTTGCTCAGCAAGTTCTCTTGTAGGAGTAAGCACAATTGCTTGAACGCCACCACGCGGAACTACTTTTTCAAGAACACCACAGCCAAATGCCAGTGTCTTACCAGAACCAGTAGCACTCTCTCCAATCACGTCTTTTCCTGCAACAATGTGTGGAATGGCACGTTCTTGAATAAGGGTAGGTTCTTCAAATCCTAATCTATTAAGGGCCTTAAGTAAATTTTCGCCTAGGCCAAGGTCTTTAAATGTTGTCATGTTGTTATATACCTCGTTAGTTTCTAATAGCACTTGTCAAGAAAAAGCAAAGTGTGTTGCGTATTGACAAACAAGTGCTTTCTCGCCAGTTTCTATCTAATATACACGTATGGTAAAAGATACTTTATAAAGCTTCGGGTAAAAAGAAAAAAAGTGGCGGTGGCGGGATTTGAACGCGCGACCTCCAGATTTCACTGGTAGTTTTGGTATTCCTCATCGGCTCTAAAGCCTCGGCACTCATACCTTATGAGTCTGGCGCAATAAACCAGGCTATGCTACACCGCCGCAACAACATTGTGGGGCTTGACCAAAGGGAAACCCTTCTTGGTGTGGAAAAATTATTTTTCCAAACGGAAATTCTAAGAGAATTTACCGTGTCAACGGACTAAGCCGTTGTGTCAATACCGCCGCAACAGAATTCATGAACCCTGGACCTTTTAAAAAGTTGTCGAATGGTACTACCAAGCAAAGCGACGGTGTACAAGGTGTGTCGTGACTTGGCACGACTTTTAAAGAGTGTCGAAAGATTCTCTTCTAAACAAAAATTACTTCTTCAGAAACTATAAAAACACGACATCAATCCAAAAACAATGAAAGCAGTCATCATGGCAGCAGGAAAAGGAACACGCATGCTGCCCATCACAGAAACCATTCCAAAAGTACTTATCCCAGTTGGAGAAGTACCCTTTCTCAAATACGTCATAGAACGTGTGCAAAAAGCAGGCATCACAGACATAGGAATTGTAACTTCATACAAATCTGACATGGTCAAAGCATTTCTTGACGAAGAAGGCATCAAAGCAACCATCATTGATCAAGGAGAACCACTTGGAACAGGTCATGCAATAAAAGTTGCAAAAGAATTCATAGGTAACGACCATTTCATCGCTTTGGGTGGAGATAATCTTTGGAGTGTACAAGACATCAAAGCAGTAATGCACGACCAACATGAATGGTGCGTTGCAGCATGGACCGTTAAAAATCCAGAAAAATACGGTGTACTAGTTTGCAATAATAACAAACTCAAAAAAATTATTGAAAAACCAAAAGAGTTTGTAGGAAATCTCATTAATTCAGGACTCTATAAATTCACACCAGATGTATTCAATACATTAGAAAACATTGATCTCTCTCCAAGAGGTGAATACGAACTCACTGATGCACTCACATTAGGAGCACAAGAAGATAAAGTACATGTATGCCCTCTCAAGGATTACTGGCTAGATCTTGGAAAATTAGAAGACATCCCAAATGTTGAAGAATTCTTAGCACAATTAGAAAAAAATCATTCATGATTAAGTAAATATAGTGCGCTATCGGCAAGTTGAATACTACTTGCAATGCCCATGGCAAAACCATTAATTAGAGTTGGCTTTTTTTGCATAGAATTAAGAATCAGTTTTCGTACATGAGCAAAATCATGGTGTCTACTCATAAATGCATGCATATCAAGTTGATTAAACTTAGAAAATGACTTCCTAAAATACTCAGATAATTCCTCGAGAATGCGCTTATCAGTTGTACTCATCTCTTTTGTGTTGTGATACATATAGTGATAATTTCTTGCAACGCCCCATAGACTCAGTGCCATCGTGTAATAGGGAAAGTACGTATTACTAAACAATTTTTCCTTCTTTATTGTTCGAACAATAAGGTCTCGTTGCTTAAGAATATTATTTCGCAGTTGCACAATCTCGCCAGATGCATTTTTTAGTTTCAGATCTTGCACAATCAGTTGCTCCATCGTATTAATAGTATGCACCATACGAAGAAGATGTGAATGTAATTCACTTGCTTTTGCAGAATACATATTTTTGATAGTGCATCCACGCTCGCTAATGTCAAAGATCTCATATCCATAGAGTGAATCAACTGCTGACTGTAAATTGGGCAGAAGACTTGGATCATCAAAACCAACGTCAATCACATCATACCCACCGCGATAGAGCGCACCAATAATACTTCGATACGTCTCTCTAGTCTCAGATGAGAGTCTTACAGATGTTTTACTCTCTTTGGATGTACTATCGGTCTCAACAACAAGATGATTGTCCTCTTCACGAACAAAAATATCTTCACCGGGTTGTAGATCATGTAAATCAATCCATTTTTTAGGTAGGCTAACTGTCAATGCTCCTTTTCCTTGCTTGATGAGTTTCCTTCTCATGGGTATCACTATAGTGTTGATATTTATATATTTTTAGGTTACTTATATTATTTATATAAATTTTTTAAAAGAATATAAAATTCTGATCCTATCTTTTATGAAAAGAAACGTATATATAGAGGTATTATAGCAAAAGAACATGCATTTGGCCAACAAAAAGAAGACATTATTACTCATAGTAGTCTCTCTTATCATAATCTCATCTGCAATTACCATTGCCTATGTAACTTCAATACCTTCTCCTGGCCACGGTGCTGATACAGTAACCCTTCAAATTGATGGATATGATATGACTCTGCAAGATGCAATAGATCACTTTTACATTTATTTAGAAGGACCAAGAGCAAAAGAAAGCCTTCCTCTTCCAACAGCACTCTCAACACATCCTGCTGATCAAGTGATTATATACTCACAAGCGGGTGAACTCACACTGCAAGATGCAATCAATACCAAAGAAGACAGATCACTCTGTCCAGGATCAAATCCAATATATTCAAACACGCAATCAAAAAGTCATAATGCAGATTCGATTCTCGTAGAAATTGAAGGATTTGAAAAAACATTGCAACAAGCAATCAATGACAACGACCTTTGCAGTGATCCATACTACTGCGATGACTACGGTGGTGAATTCTACACCTCAAGTTTTGGATCAGGATGTCTCTTTGATAAACCAGGAAATTATGTGTATGACATTCCAAAAGCCTTTGATGAAGTACAACTCGTCGTTGTAGGAGCAGGCGGCTCAGGTGGAACACGAGATCATAGTCACTGGAACAGCTACGGTGGCGCAGGTGGTGGTGCTGCAATAACAAACATAACAAATGCTGCGCAAGAACAAGTATCCTTTACTCTAGGAAATGGTGGAACCAAAGTGGGTGTAGGATGGGGATTTAAGAAAGGTAAACAAGGTCAAGAATCAACACTCACAACACACGCAGGTCAAGTCATTAGAGCAACAGGTGGACGAGGTGGACACCAGGATGGGGTATACAATCAACAAGCAGTAGGTGGCATTGGAATTGGCGGAGACTTCAACTACCAAGGAGGTACTGGTATTAATGGTAGATATCAAACGGCAGTGGGTGGAACAGGTGAATGTAATGGTGGTGTAAGTAAATTTATTCCTGGTGGAACAAGCAGCGTATACTATGGTCCGGGTGGATCTGCAGGTGCTGCAAGTTTCATTGGTGGCGATAGTAACAGACCAGAGTGTGGTTCTGGAACCAGTATGGCAAGTAACCTTGATGGCGGAGACGGCTGTGTTGCTATCATGTTTGAAACATACGGCACAACGTGTTAGAACAAACGCCCCCACGAGGATTCTACATTAAGTGTATGATTAGGGCGTAGTTTTATATATTCTATTGTATTCTTAATAATATGGTTCACACAGAAAATACAGGTGGTCTAAAAGAATTTCATTACTCCAAAGAAGATATGGAACGTATTGAATCAACGGATACAAGAAGTACTAGGGAATTCAAACAAGCCTACAAGGAATGGCTGGTCAATAAACCTGCTGTGAAAAAGAAAAACCAAACAAGCAAAAAATCTATTCATGAAGGGTCTATACATGACATTTTATTTGCAAAGAGATCAAGATTCTCAAGATTGAGGTCTTTTTTATTAAGAAATTCATTTACAATTATTGCTTTTGCTCTTTTAATTGCACTTGGTTATTATTTATTAAATATTTAGATTTTTAATTACTTTTATATACTCAATATTTTGTTTGAAACTATGGCAAGTAATTCATTAGGTGCACTTTCTGTCTTCATATTGATTTTATTTTTTATTGCTGGTTGCGATCAAATAAGTAGGGCTGTTACTGTATATACTCCTCATGATCCAGATCACACTAGTGAGACTTATGATTATGCTTGTGCTAAAAAAGCTAATGAGTATGCAATTGAAACTGAAGTAATTGCAGAAAGAATGAATAAGATGGGTTGCACAAATCAAGAAAGGATAAATAATAATCCTTCGTTGTATTATGAATGTAAAGATCTTGAAGTGGAACAAAGAAGTTATATAATTTTGTGGAAGGATCTTCCTTGTGTTGATCCGTCTAGAGTATAAATTTAACCCAGAGTTCTTTGGTTCATTACCCTGCCTTTTTTTCTCTCTTTCATTTCTTTGCTAAAAGCCCATTTCTGAATATGTGAAAGATTCTGTATGCGGACACAATAATCTCTCCCATTAATGCTATCTCCTTTCATATAGCATTTATCAAGATTATCAAGATGTACTCTCATCAATAGCGTATAAAATCTAAATTCATCCATTAGATGCTGTTTAAAACACCCTATATGAAATCTACGCACGTCTGTCCAGTCCAGTGAAAAAAGTACTTTTTCGCATATTTTATATATGATAAAGCTAGTTTTAGAATAATGGGACGTAAAAGTTTATTCTTCTATGTATTGGTTTCATTCCTTACTTTTGGGATATATGCTTATTTTTTTAACCTTAAATGTTGCTTCTCCACTGACCATATTAATTCTAGCAGTAATTTTCAAATCAATAATTGGTACAAATTGGAGAGATTCTTTTGTAGCATCTGTAATTAACTATTGCTGGATCCTCATTTTTAGTATCTTTGCTGTTGTTGCAACATTATTTGCAGGAGATGCATCAGGATTTACAGTTGCATTCTTCATGATCTTAATTGGAACTCCAGTAACTCTTATTATATTAAACTGGACTGGTAATAGAAAATTTCCATACAGTTTATTTGACAAAATACTATACAAATTGAAAGGAAATAAGTCAAAAAACAAGAGAAAGAGGAAGAAACGAAGAAATAAAGGCGTTTCTAGAAAAAGTAAAAAAAATAGTGGTTTCAAGCATAATAAAAAGAGAAAAGTAAAAAAATGAAATTTAAAATATTGATATTATTAATTCTAGTATTTGCAGTTGGTTGTCAGAATAGTTTTGATACTGGTGAACCTAACTGTAAAGAAGCAGTAGGTTTTGCTGCACTAGATCCAATATTCTTAAACCAGGGTTGTGGTCAAGTATGTATGGACAAAGGTTACGTGGGTTCTACTGGGTGGAAATGTTCTGCAGAGGATACACTAGTTTGTATTTGTGATAGGTAGGTTACCTATGATAGTGTTTAGAAGATCATTATGCATTTTATCATCAAGTATGTTTTACACCCCATGAAGTGATATTAAAAGAAACGCCCCCACGAGGATTTGAACCCCGGTCTCAGCCTGTTTGCTGGAAAACATTCCAAAAACGAATGTTTTTGTTATCCGCAAGGCCACGTTCTATCCAAGCTAAACTATAGGGGCAAGGACATCTAAAAGAACATACGATTCATTTTTAAAACTTCTGCCATTGCCATACGTATGAACAAAATAGATGAAGTCATCACAGAAATAGAACATTTAGATGATGCCATAAAAAACAAACACATCCCATCCTCTCACTACAACATAAAAACCAACCTCAAGCCACTCTGGAAACTATCAAAAAACAAAGCACAATTACTACAACAACTCACCAAAGAACAAAACCCAACAACCATCTTAGAACTAGGCACGTCTTCTGGCTATTCAACACTGCACCTAAGAAAAGCAGCACCGCAAGCAACCATCTACACCATCGAATTTGATCCAAAAAAAGTAGTACTCGCAAAGCATCATTTCAAAAAGGCAAACGCCAACATCACCATTATAGAAGCACGAGTACACAACGCACTCAACATGTGGAGTACGAAATTAGATCTCGTATTCATGGACTGTGACAAAGATTACCTGCACTACTTCAATACACTTAAACCATATCTCAACAACAACGCACTCATCATCGCAGACAATACAGATAAATGCTCAGAATTCAAAGAAGCAATACCACACGCAAAAGAACAAGAAGGACTATTCTTCTTTAGATACAAACCGTCCATTCTTAATTGAGAAGTGAATAATTCGACTAGTTACATCATCTTCCATATCTTTTGCATATACCTTAATGGTGTAATCACCGTCATCAAATTGCTTTGTAGAAATATTTACTTGTTCAACACCTGTGATGTGTTCAAGTGACTGTGTTGGAATCTTGTATATCTTTTTATCATGTGTTCTAAAGCCTTCAAAAACCAGATCTCTGATGCCATCTGAATCATTTACGCTGATAGTACTGGACCCGTTCTTTGTTCGAGAAATGATAAATGTATTACTTGGTTTTCCAGATGAAGTAGAATTCATTACTTGTTTTTGTACATATGTCTCAAGACCTGAGCCCATACACACACTTCCAATTCCAACAAGCGCAGATAGCACGTATGATTTCATGCAGTGGGTAATGAAGAAAGACTCTTAAACCTTTTGGGTGCAAGAAAGTATTATATACCACTAATTCAAAGAAGATACATGGTACTAGACCAAACCCTACCAGTATTACTCATAATTCTACTATTAGGCGTAATTGTGCCAGAAGTATTTAGGATGATGCGATTACCATTTATTGGCGCACTTATCATCATGGGATCGCTTCTTGGACCAAATGGTGGGAATCTCATATACGGAGATACTATCTTAGAGTTCTTTGCATTCCTAGGTGGTGCCTTTCTTATGCTCCTTGCAGGGCTTGAGGCAAAACTCTCAGTGTTAAGACATTCAAAAAAACAAATAACAAAACTCTCTCTCATAAATGGAGCTATTCCCTTTATTATGGGAACACTAGTCATAAAACTCTTAGGGTATCCTTGGCACACTGCAATAATGGTGGGTGTTATTTTCATCTCAAGTAGTGTAGCAATTGTAGCATCAACACTTCATCACACTGGTCTTATTAAGAAAAAAGTAGGAAAACTCATCCTCTCAACAACCGTTTTAGAAGACGTAGTCAGTCTACTTCTACTAGCCATCCTTATCCAAACAACAGACAAAATTACTCCAATTCCTCTTCCATTATATTTTGCAGTACTTTTTGTAAGTCTTATTGCACTAAAAGTTGCAATCCCAACAATTGCTGATTATTTTTTCAAGCAACGAACAAAGAATCAATACGAAAGAGAAACACGAATTGTACTCGTGATATTATTATCAGTACTTCTCTATTTTTCAGGCATAGGTGTGCATCCAATTGTTGCAGCATTCTTCGTAGGAATGCTTCTTAGTGATGTAGTAAAAGATCACCGTATCTATCAAAAATTTCACACCATTGGATACGGAATATTTGTTCCAGTGTTCTTCTTTATTGTAGGTATGGAACTACGAATTGGCGTATTGCTCACATTTAATTTAGCAGTCATTGCAGTTGTAATAACAAGTATCTTATCAAAATTAGTAAGTGGTTATTTTGCAGCAAGAAGTCTTGGCATGCAGAAAAAAACATCTCAAATATTTGCAATAGCAACAACACCCCAGCTTACCACAACACTTGCAGTAACATACGTAGGACTCACCTACGGTATACTTGACGAAATCATAGTAACATCAATTTTAACGCTCAGTATAGTAACCACTATTGTATCACCGCTAGCAATCAACTGGCTCTATGAAAAATATGATGTAAAACCAGTTCCAAACAATACGCAAGTTGTGCAGAAATAATTCACGCCGTGACCCGGATTCGAACCGGGATATCCAAAGGAAACTAGTTAGCTCGAAATTACCATTTCGGTACCGATTCACCAAGGGTTCATACGGTTTCGAGACTAGCGCAATACCAGGTTATGCGATCACGGCAATCAATAAATATAAATAAAAAGTATAGAAAATAAAAATGTTTACTCTTTCTTCGCTTTCTCTTTCTCAAGGGCAGCCTTTGCAGCAGCACTTAATTCAATATTGAGCTCAGCAAGAGCAGAAGCATCATATGCAGATGGACTCCCATCCATTGGACATACTGCTGCCTTGTTCTTTGGAAATGCAATTACTTCACGAATATCAGTAAGACCTTGCATCATAGCAACAAAGCGATCAAGTCCAAGACCCATACCGCCATGTACAGGACCACCATATTGATATGCATCAAGTAGGAATCCAAATTTCTCATGTGCAGCTTCCTTATCAAAGCCAACAAAGTTCATGATCCGCTCTTGTACTTCTGGATTTGAAACACGAATACTTCCTGAACCCATTTCTACACCATTATAGACAAGATCCCAAAGATCACCAAGTACTTCAGCAGGTCTTTTTTCAAAGTCATCTACAAATTCTTCCTTAGGCATACTAAACATGTGATGTTCAGGTTCCCATTTCTCTTGCTCTTCATTGTAAGCAAACAAAGGAAAATCATTTACCCAAAGGAAGTTATGAGTATTCTCATCAATAAGACCTAAATCTTCTGCAAGTTTTCTTCTCAGCTTATCAAGCACATCATTGGTTGCTGATTTCTTATCTGCAATAAACATCAAAACAGAACCAGGTGTTGCACCAACAGCCTCAATGATCTGTTTTTGCACATCATCTGAAAAGAATTTAGCAATATTGCTCTCAAGACCATTCTCAGTTACACGCATCCAAGCCATACCCTTAGCACCGACCTGTTGACAGTATGCAATGTATGCATCAATCTCTTTTCGACCAAAGTCTTTCTGTGGATTAATACATTTGACAATACCGCCTGCTGCAACAACATCTTTGAATACACCAAAGTCACTATTCACAACAATCTCACTCACATCAGTAAGCTTAAGTTCATACCGAAGATCTGGTTTATCACAACCATACGTATCAACAGCTTCCTTATAGCTCAGTACAGGGAACGGTGTTTGAATATCAACGCCCATCGTTTCTTTGAAAATAGTCTTGTATAGTCCCTCAACAAAAGACCGAATCTCTTCTGCGGTAACAAAACTCATCTCAAAATCCATCTGTGTGTGTTCAGGTTGCCTATCTTGTCTAAGGTCCTCATCTCGAAGACACTTAGCAAATTGGAAATATCGATCACATCCTGCAACCATCAGCAACTGTTTGTATAACTGTGGACTTTGTGGAAGTGCATACGCCTTTCCAGGGTGAACACGTGATGGAACAAGATAATCTCTTGCACCCTCTGGCGTTGCTTTAACGAGTGTAGGCGTTTCAATTTCAAGAAACCCATTATCAACAAAGAATCTTCGTGCACTTTGCACAACAGTATGTCTAAACAATAAACGTTTCTGCATAATGGGTCTTCGAAGATCAAGATATCGATACTTTAATCGAACTTCTTCAGATGCTTCTTGCCGATCATCAATTTCAATAGGTGGTGTAACTGCCTTGTTCACCACTTTTAATTCAGAAACAAACACTTCAATATCGCCAGTCTGCATATTGGGATTTGCCATGCCTTCTTTTCTAGCCTTAACTTCGCCCTTTACTAAAATACAGTCTTCTCTTCTGAGTTTGTCAGCAAGTTCCATAAACGAATTATTAAAGTCAGGATCAAAGACAACCTGTGTCATACCGTGTCTATCGCGAAGATCAATGAAAATAATCCCGCCATGGTCACGTCTGCTATGTACCCAACCAGCTAATGTTACGTGTTTACCGACATCCTCTTTTACAAGAGCGTCGTTATTGTGTGTTCTCATACCAAAACGAAGCCATGAGCCGTATTTAAAGCTTGTGCAGAATATCCTGGGATAAATATATAAAGGAAAAAATCATAGAAATTTTCACATGGAGGTGTAATATGAAAAAAGTATTACTATTATTACTAACACTAATTCTTGCATCTAGCCTTGCACTTGCAGAAGAAGGCACAGGTCAATGTGGAGAAGAAGATAGAATAAACGGACTAGAAGTACGGTATGACTACGCGTTTGCACGAGCAGAAGAGCGAAGAGTGCAAATGGAAGCAGTTGTTGACGTACTCGGTGACGTTGCAACAGAAGAACTAACAACATTGATTGATGACTTTCAAGGATTGTATGATGATGCAGAAGCTGCAGCAGAAGACAACGATCCAAGAGCATTTGGAGACACCATCAGTGAAGGTCAACACATCATTAATGACTTTAGAACACTTGCAAGAGAACTTGCAGTTGGAGCAAACATTTCTCACGATGAAGTAAGAGCTGCAATCAAAGAAGCAGTTGATGACTCAGCAGAAGAGCTTGAAGAAAACATCGAAAAAGCAAGAGATCACGAAAGAAAAATGCGTGAACAAGCAGTAAACATGCGAACATGTAGAACTGAGCAATTCTTAGACAGAATGTCTGACAGAGGCGTAGACACTACTGAACTCGAATCAGACCTTGAAGAAATCAAAGCAGCACTAGATGAACTCAATGATCTTGTTGAAGCAGCAATCGAATCATGTGGAAGAACACCACTAAGACAATGTGATGATGCAGAAGGCATTCATGAACTTCGTGAAGAAATCAATGATCTCCTACGTGATCTAAGAAGAGCAACTGCAGGTGAAATGGCAGAAGCACGAGAAGATCGACGTGAAGAAAGAGAAGACAGAAGAGGTCCAAGAGGCGGCTCTGATGATGACATGGATGACGTAGAAGATGCTCAAGAAGAAATAGATGATGCTGTTGAAGAAATAGAAAAAGCAGCTGAAAAAATAGATGAAAGAGAAGCTGACGGTAAAAATGTAACAGAAGCTCGAGCATTATTGAGCGAAGCTGAAGAAACATTAGCACGTGCTATTGAAGCATTTGACGCAATGGACTATGAAACAGCAGAAGAACTTGCAGAGCAAGCAGAAGATCTTGCAAATGAAGCAAGAGAAGGCGAATATGCATCAGATGATGATGAAGATGATATCGAAGACGATGACGACGTAGAAGAAGAGGAAGAAGATGATGACGACG